>JAZSGA010000041.1:0-2494 GCA_045532495.1 Eubacteriales bacterium
GCGGTCCCATGAACTTTGAAAACATCAAGTTCAGAGTACGCGCTTCCAACAACTTTATGGATGCTTCCGGCAACAAGTTTGTTTTCGGTGAAAACATATCCAATCTGCCCACAACAGACGGCGGTACCACACAATACACTCCCTCCGTTCACCTTGGTGTAACCAACAATACCACACCTTATCAGTATATTGATGTTCACAGCGGCGCCTTTTCCATTATATATGCAGGTGCTTACTACAACACATCGCAGACTGAAGCTGATGAATCCAAGGGTGCGAGAGTATATATCGACGGCGGTTCTATAAACAGAGTTCGCTTCCTGCCCGATGGATATACAGGTAATAACGGTCCTTCAAACTGGACAGGTGCCCCCAGCCTTATAATTGATGGCGGTAAGGTTGCAAATGTTGAAACCCACGCTAACAGCACATATGCGTACCCTGTTCAGATAGTTATCAACAAAGGTATTGATACTGTGCCTGCAATTGCAGATAACGGTAAAGCAGGAGTTATACTCATAAAATCCAATGCCGAAGGTTACGTGGATATAACAGAAACTCCCGGTGTATTCCGCATTGTCAGCGACAGCGAAAAGATTTACATCAACGGTGTTCCTACCGAAAAATCGGCAGATAACCTTTATACCCTTAACACCGCAGGCACATACGAAATTGCCTACAACATGACCGAAATTGCATTTGTGGCAGGAACAAAGGGTGTTACCGGCACCGCTCCCGACAAAACCGCGGTTACAAGCGGATCCACCATCACTCTCCCCACAGACACATTCGCACGTGAAGGCTTTACTTTGACAAGCTGGTATGACGGAACAAATTACTATGCTGCCGGCAGCGAAGTTGCAGTTTCCGGTGACGAAGTTACATTCATGCCTATCTGGGCGGCAGCAGGCGGAACCCACGCTTACCTCAGCGCAGACGGTTATATTGATACCGATGCAGACGGGGTTGTCGATACAGTGGCAGTAACCACATTCCAGACAGCCATCAATTCCATAACAGCGGCAGAAGGCGGTACAATATACATCGAAGGTATATACAACGGATCTTTTGTGGAAACAACAAATGCTTCCCGTGGCCCTGTTACAATAAGCGGTATAACTGATGATTCCGCAAACAAGCTTTCGCTTGATGTTTATGCCAACTATCATTTCACAAAGGGCGATATCACCCTTGATCACCTGACAATAAAGGCTCCTACAGATGAATGTTTCATAAGCATTTCAAACGGCTACACAATGACATTCGGCAAAGACCTCAAGGTTGAATCCAGATTCTGCGATTACACCACATGGAGCACAACACGTTACCTTTATGTAGGTTCAAATTCTACCGCAAACGGTATTTCAAGATATGTTATCGACGGCGGTGACTTTTCGTACCTCATGTCCGGCGGTGCATACGGTGCATCTACATCTCACACCGGTGATGTTTATTACACCATCAACGGCGGTAACTTCAGAGAATACTATGCAGGTTCGCGTAACTCCTCCGGTCAGAACAAGTATACCACCAACGGTAACGTTTACCACACTATCAACGGCGGTACATTCAACTCCAACCTTTACCTCGGTTCTCAGATAGCCGATAAAGTTATCGGTAATGTGATCTTTACTGTCAACGGCGGTGTATTTAAAGGCAAGTCCATTATTGCAGGTCATAGCGGCGGCTCCAGCGATACATCACTTGTTGCAGGTATTAACGATGTTGTTATTGTAAACAACGCCAATTTCGGCGAAGATGACAACATTTCCGGCACAATACTCGGTAGATCCGGCGCAGGCAAAAACGTTGGCGGTGCAGAAATTTATATTATAAACAACTGCGAAATAAACACAGGTGTTTCAATTCATGAAAGTTCAACAGCTGCATACAAGATCCGCGTAAACGGCGGTAATGCAAAACCCGTATTCGCTGAAGGCGTTGGCGGTGCATTGCTCGGTTTTGATATTGTTTCCGATGTTGAAGGCCTTGTTCCTTACGTTGGCGGCGCAGAAGTTGAGCTCAATGCAAACGGTTATTACGAACTTACAGCAAACACCACAGCCGGCAGCTACATCGACATTTCCTTTGGTGAAAATGTAACACAGGTTGTTATTGGCGGTAACCGTGTTGCCATGGCGGATAACTATACCGTAACAGCAGTTGACGGTGTTGTTGACTTTGCGGCATCCGATGTTCCCGAAAAAGAAAACTCCCTGTTCCTCGGTTGGTATTATGCGGATAACACAGCTGTTGCAGAAGGTGCAACCCTTACAGCAGGCACTGTTATCACAGCAAAGTTCCACGATTATATTACAGATTATACCGACGAAAATGCAAACTTCACCGTTATCGGTGCGCAGATCCGTCTTACCGGCGATCCTGCGTTCAGATTTGTAAATGAGTTCGGTAAGGCATTAAAAGAATCACTTGTGGCGCTTGATGCAGATTTTGCTCCCGATGAGGCAACAGATACAGGTATTGGCTACGGCTT
>JAZSGA010000203.1:0-4546 GCA_045532495.1 Eubacteriales bacterium
TACATAAGCGAATAATCGGCAATTTCCTGATTGAGCGCACAACCCGAAACCGCCATAAGTCCGGGACAGATAAACGAGGAGTTGGCAAAATCCCAAAGCACCTTTTCAAGCACATCGGTGGTTTTTGTAACCGCCGCATGGGACATGCCAATAAATCCCGCATCGCCGAGATACTGACCTTTTTCACGGGTGGGACAATCGGGACATATCTCCTGAACACCGTATTTTACGGTATCGGCACACAAACGTAATATCTTTGCAAGGTCGGCGTTGTCTGTGGAAAGATCAGCCCTTTCGGTATAAGGATAGTGGCGCACAATAATCTTTACAGAATCGGTATCAAGCACACAGCCGTCGGGCAGAATAAGCTCAATATAACGCATGCCTTTATAATCAAACTGATCAAGCTTATCGGTGCCGCCGGAAAGAATGTGCTTTTCTTCAAAACGGCAATTACAGCGAAGCTCAAAACGCACACTGCCGTCATTGCAAAGCTCCTCGCCGCTGCGGATAATTATCTCGCTGCCCTTTTTGCCCTTTGCGGTGTAGGTAAGGTATCCGCAAAGCTCGCGGCCAATATCTATTTTAACGGTGTTTTTTTCGGTTACAATGCTTTTTGGAGCAATGTCATACACATCCAACAGCTCAGCACGTCGCCAGAGGCTGCAGGAGCTTGCAGAACAAGTGTTCTCTACTGCCCCCTGCCAGAGGATATCGTCAAAATTAAAGCTCTCAAAAGAGCTCTCAGGGGCTCCTGAATCATATACCTCCAAAAAGCCCGTTTCATAGCCGTATGTACCGCAATCGGAAAAGCCCGTGTGGTAAGCGGTTTTCCAGCTTGTATCCGAGCACAAAAACAGCTTGCCGTCAAGATAAAGCTCAAAAAATAAACCGTGTATGTTGTCGCCGCTTACGCAAACTCTGTTGCGCAGGCCCATGTACCAGGTGTGCACGGCAAAAAGGTTTTCGCCGTTTTTAAGTACATCGGTAACATCAACTTCGTTATAGTAGGTGTGGGACGGATAAGAGGGCGACGGACCCATGCACAAAAACTTGCCGTTTACATAAAGCTTGTAATAATCGTCCGCCGATATGCGCAGTAATGCCTTTTTAAAAGCAGGTATCTGCGCTTTTTTGCGAAAAAGTATATGCTTGTTTTTGTATGCCGATTCCTGCGGCTCTGCATAGCCTATCTGTTTGCCAAAAACGTTTATGGGCTCAAGGGATGCAAAATCCGCATTGGTTATCCATTTTGTCATGTCTTTATCACCTTTCGCGGATGATTTTTTCGGCTTTTGCAAAAATACCGTAAGCCGTTTCTTTATCAATTTCGGTTATGGGGGTTATTTCGGACGGGGCGGTATCAAAGCTGTCGGCCATGGGTTTTTCGAGTATTTTCACATCGTGCCACGCACCAAGCTTGTAGCCTGCCTTTGCAAGGTGCCCCACCTCCGCAAAGCCAAAGGCTTTATGGAACGATACGGATTTATCGTTGGGCACGGTTATGCGTGCAAAGGCGCTGCAAAAGCCCTGCAGCTTAAGTATTTCTATAACGGCATAATACAAAGCAGATGCCATGTTGCACCGCTGGCAATCCTCGCGGATATATACCGACATTTCCACCGACCAGTTATATGCCGCACGCTCGGAAAATGCCGAAGCATATGCATAACCTGCCACCTTGCCGTTTTTTTCGCAAACAAGCCACGGGTATGTATTATTTATCTTGTTTATGCGTCTTTGCATTTCATATACCCTGGGCACATCACATTCAAACGTAACGGGCGAATATGCCACATACGGAGAATATATGTCCAGAATTTCGGGGGCATCGTTTTCGGTGGCAAATCGTATTTTAAACATCAGGCTGATACTCCTTTGTTGTTTTCGGCAATTATACCGTTTTTAAAAACTCTATTTGTGCGGTCGGACGGAAAATGTGCTTTTGCACATTTACATTACCATCCTCATTACCATCCACATTTACATTAACATTTACATTAACATTTACATTAACATTAACATTAACATTAACATTAACATTTAAGCTTTTGTTTGGTTTTGTTTGGTTTTTAAAAAAACCGACTTGGTTTTTTAGGTTTTGTTTGGTTTTTTAAAAAACCGATCAGGTTTACATAACAAGGTTTGTAAGATATATAAGCATAGGGATGGTGGCAATGGAAACCACCGTTGTAACGCAAACTATCTTTGATGCCGTAACGGGATTTGTACCGTAAAGCTCGGCAAAAATCGCTCCGAATGTGGCGGCAGGCATTCCGGCAAGGATAACGGAAACATAGGTAACAACCTGCGGCGCATGCAAAAGAACACAGGCAAACAGCGTTACCACAGGCACCACCAAAAGCTTTATAACAGCGCAGATATAGAATTTTACATCCTTGAATGCCGTTTTAAAATCAAGTTCAACAATAAGCGCGCCAATAATTATCATGGCAAGTGGGAACGTGGTGTTGCCCACCATTTCCATGCCGCCAAGCAAAGCCTCGGGGATAGAAATGCTCTTTAAAAAGAACACAAAGCCAATAACCGTGGCAACAACACCGGGGTTTAAAAACAGCTTTTTAACGCTGAGCCCTGCCTGCTCCCCTGCCTCGCGCTTGTGGCGAGTGAGGATAAATATGCCGTAGGTCCAGAAAAACACATTGAACACGGTGTTATAAAACGAGCCAAGCACAACGCCGTCCTTGGGACCGTATATTGCCATAAGTATGGGAAAACCCATAAAAGCGCAGTTGGCAAAAATGGTGTTGAATTCGTATACCACGTTTTCGCACGAGCCTTTTTTGGGCTTGAAAACAAAATAGGCAAGTATTGCAGACCCAACATGAACACCGATACCTGCGACTATAAGCCAGAGTCCTGTTTTTAAAAGCTCATGGGAAAAAGGTGTCTGAAACGAGCAGATTATAAGCAGAGGGTTTGTGATATTGGACAGCAGCTTTGAAAGCGATGTCACGGTTTGGCGGCTTATAAACTCCCTTTTGCGTGCATAAACACCTATTACCAAAATAACAAGCAGCTGAATTACTTTTGAAATGACTGAGGCTATATTTACTTCCATTGGTTCTCCTTCGGGACATTGCGGGATAAAATGCTTACATTTTTATTATAGTGTATTTTGACAAAATAATCAATACAATTTTTGTATAAATTCCACGGAAAGGCATGCATGTTTTTTGAACATTTTACAAAGCACGGGCATAAACTGTTAACGAGGAGCGGAAAATCAAAGCCGTTTTTCGGCTGTGCCGCCCTACATTTTACAAGGAGGAACAACGATGTCTGAAAAAAATTGTCAGGGCTTCCGTGACAGCGCGTCGTTATGCGGCAACTTTACGCAGAATCAGAGCACACCCAATCACAAAGTAAACGATTGCGGCACCTGCGTGGACTGCGATAAAATATACGATTCCGTGCGTGACAAGGATTGCCTTGAAGACCTTAAAGTGTTTCTTACGGAATGTGGTCAGGACATTATTGACCGCGCCACAAACATCCGCTGCAAATGCGCCGAGGTTTTGTGGACACACATAACTGTTGACACAGTACCCTTTAACCGCGGATATTATTCGGTTTACGTTCGTTTTTATTTTAAGCTGCTGTTTGAAGCCTGCGTTCCCGGCGGCAAAAGTCAGGAATTCTGCGGACTTGCGGTTTATGACAAAAAATGCGTACTGTTCGGCAGCGAAGGCAACGTAAGCATTTTCACATCCGAACAGTTCTGCAACGATTTTTGCTGCAACGTATCGGATATCCCCGGCGATTTCAAAACCAACATGCCCAAAGTTGTGGTGGAGGTTGCTCCGCCCATCTGCCTTGCCGTAAAGCTTGTTGAAAAGCAGTACAAATTCGGCTGTTGCTGCTGCACCTGCGATCAGATCCCCCAGAGCATATGCCGCTGCTTCAACGGAAATATGACAGAGGATTTTGGCACCAAGTGCCTTTATGTTTCCCTGGGTCTGTTCAGCGTTATCCGCATAGAGCGCCCCGTGGCTCTGGTGCTTTCCGCCAGCGAATTCTGTATCCCCGAAAAAGAAAGTGCCGTTTGCTCGGATTCTTCCGATCCCTGCGCACTTTTCAAAAAGATGACTTTCCCCATGGACGATTTCTTCCCGCCCAATCCCCAGAACTGCAAATAAACAAAAAATTCCCGGACAAAAGCCGTAAGGTTTTTGCCCGGGGATAATTTTTACCAGCCCATATATTCAAAAGCTTCTTCGGGGATTATTTCGTAGAAGTAATCCACAAGAACAGCCTTATACTTGGGTCCACGCTCAGATACAATGTTGTTGAACTGACCTTTACAGTCGTCACATAGAGCTTTGTAATCTGCCTTGAGCTGTTCAAGTCGATCGTTGTACTGTTCGCTTACATGTTCGGGAGTAATAAGTGTTGTCTTGCTTTCCTCGAGAATATCGTAAATAATGCCCTTAAGGGAGTTAA
Source organism: Eubacteriales bacterium (assembly GCA_045532495.1). Taxonomy (GTDB): domain Bacteria; phylum Bacillota; class Clostridia; order Oscillospirales; family CAG-382; genus UMGS1052. Next base: position 4,465 of record JAZSGA010000203.1, read on the forward strand.
AGAAAGGTCTGAACTCCTTTGCATGGGAGAAAGTTGTAATGGCGTTGAGATCGTCATAAAGCTTCTGCATTTCTTCCATGGG
>JAZSGA010000130.1:0-4937 GCA_045532495.1 Eubacteriales bacterium
GGACGGGGATTTTACAAAAAGATCCACAATGTAGGTGGTACGTTCTGCTGTTATATCGTGGCGTATATCGGTAACGGTTGAAAGTGTGGGTTCAAGCTTTGCGGAATCATACCTCATGGTCATAAATCTGCCGCCATCACCAAATACAATTTCGCCTTCGGATATTTTTGGCTTTGTGGGGGTAACAAATCGCTCGGATAAGCTTTGGGGAGCTTTGGCAAAGTTAAAGGTGTCCGTAACCACGGTTTTGCCGCAAGCTCTGTCAAAATCTATCTTTCGGGTAAGCGTCAAAAGTTCGTCCATGCCGTAAGCGCCTGCAATGTCAGCGCAAAAACAGTCTTTTGTAATGGTAACATTTTTTGCTGCAAATTCCTTGCCGCCGCTTTGACCTTTTCCGTTAATCACAGGCAGATTGTGGGAAAGCGATGACGGAGCAAAATGACTGTAGCGGTTTTCTCCAAAATAGCCCTTTACATATTCCGATGCACCGATATCATCAAGTATACGCACACCGTCTTTTACCAGCATAAAAGATCCCACATCATTGTGGTTGTGATCCTCACCGTTGTTGCCGCCTTTTGCGGCAATGCTTATGTTGTTTTTTGACGTGGAAATGTAAAGCTGGGAATCGGGGTAAATGTGCGTGCCGTAGTTTTCGGTTACAATGTTTTCAAGGTCCTTGCTTACCCACACAAACTCACGCAGTTCACGGGCAAAACGAAGGCGCAATATTTCCGGGAATGTAAAATCCATAAGCTCGTAGCCGCAAAGCTCTGTTTCGGGGTATATTTCTTTAAGCTTGCAAAGCAGCCCCGGCAGGGCATAAAATATGGTTTTGCCCCACATATCCGCAAATGAAACGTATTGACCTTTGGGGAACACACCGTTGCAGAAAAACGATGCAAGGGCATGGATCTTGGGATCTTCAAAAAGATTTATCCTTCCTGCTGTTCTGCGATAAAGCAGATCGGCAAAGTAGGTATAAAATCCCATGCCGTATGCCCAGTATCCAAGCCCTTCGCTGCAGGCGCCGTCGGAAGTTACGGCAGTGTCGCAGTATTTTGGCAGGGCGTTTATACAGTCGGTTATTATGCGTGCAAGCTCATCAGGATCTTTTTCGCAATAAAGTGCCGCAATACCGCATCCGCCGTTGCAAACGCATATCCAGTTGGCAGTTGGACGAATTCCGAATTCATAGTTGTAATTGTTCAGCACACGTCGCTTAATTTCACGCTCGCAAAGCTGGCGTACGGGCGCATCCAGCTTGTTGCCCACAAGGGATAACACTTCTGCAATGCCCGATGCGGTTTCCGATGCAAAAAGATCTATTCTGGTTTGCGCCATATTGCAGTAATCATCAGGAGAATCAGTGTAGGAGGGCAGATGTGCAGGCAGGCTCCAGGTAAATTCAGTGCATATAGCCCATAAAACATCCTGCAGATAGTCTATATCCTCCTGCTTTTCGTAAAGCCAGGCAAGTATGGCAAAAACTGTAAGCTTTCTGCGGCGGATAAAGTAGCCGTCTGTGGGATCGCTTTCGTATTCGGTGCGGTTGCCGTCGGTATGGTATCTTTTGAAAGCCGAATAGCGCAGTTCATAAATGGGAGTGCCCCTTAACTCATCTCCTGCATTACGCAGCATTTCCAGCTTTTTTGTAAGATTTGGGTTTGAAAGCACACGCTGTCGGTCATTTTCGCCAAAGCAAATGTTGGTGTCTTTGGTTTCTTCAAGAATTTGGCGCACTTGATCCAAGCTGTATTTGTTCATAGGCTGCACTCCTTATGTTTTTAGAAATTTTATCATAAATGCCGTGAGCAGTCAACCGTTTTGCCCAAAACAAGCAGATTTTTGCTTTATTTATAATTTTTTGCGGCAAAAATAAAGAGAATTCCGTTGTGGGAATTCTCTCAAATGGGAGTTTATTGTAAAGTGTATCCGCCGAATAATTTTTTTCTGAATCTGCTTAACATATCGCTGCAGTCGAAATTGTTAATACCTGCCAATGTATAATATTTAACAGCTTTATCATAATCAACTTCTCCGGCATTGCCAAAAGTGAAAATGGTGCCTAAATATGCATATGCAATGCCTTTGAAAGCTATATCTTCGTTAGTAACGGATTCTAATAGCAGATTTGCAACTAAAGAGTATTCATCCTCGTTTTTTGAATCTGTGCAATTCAAATATTTGAATAATGAGAAAGCCAAAAACAAAGGGATTTCGGGATCGGAAGATTCAGAATAGCTTTCTTTCAACAAAGATATTGATTTTAAGTAATCATCGATGTTGTCGGAAGATGAAGCTAAATAGTAATATGTTATACCTAATTCGCCTTTGCTTGTATTTATATGTTTTTCTGCTTCTTCGATACCGTTTTCCAATGCTTTTGTTCCCCAAAAAATTGCAGAATTAAAACGCTCCAATTGTCGTTCAGTATCGTTTGGATCAATCTTTCTTGCAACATGACCAAGCAGATTTTCCAACTGACAAGTTATAAGCATACAGGTCGCATTGCCTGATTCAGCACCTTTTTTGTACCATTTTAAACTCTCGTGATAATCTTTTTCTTCATAATAGTACTGGCCTAATGCACATATTGCATCTTGATCGCCTTTTTCAGCATATTCCAAAGCTTCGTTCAATGTCATTGTTGATAACCTCCTTTTATTCTTTACTAAGTTTGTAGTAAGGGCAGCTATCGTAATTGTAATTCCAGCAGTATTTTTTTACCCAATCCTCATTAACCTCATAATCGTATTCGGTTTTGGATTTCTGATACATGCAACAATAGCCCTTGTCATAATAATAGAATTTGCATTCTTCCGCCATAACAAACCTCCTTTAGCTCAATAATGTTACGATATGTAACATAAATATTGTAACATAATGTTACAATATTGTCAAGAGGTGATTTGATGAAAGGTTTGAGAATGATTCGAAAAGAAAAGAATTTAAACCAATTAAAAGTTGCCCTTGATTTGAATATCTCACGTGAAGCTCTTTCCCATTACGAGAATGGAAAAAGAGAACCGAGTCTTTCGATGCTTAATAAAATGTCACAGTACTTTAATGTGTCGATAGATTTTCTTATAAATGGTAAGGAATTTATAAAAAAGTAAACCGCAGGTTATAGCCTGCGGTTTGTTTCGTTATTAAAAGTAATATGGGGGCAAAATCGTTATTCCGGCGTTATCTCTGTGTACGCACCGATAAATTTAAAGAACGGCAGCTCGTTTTCGAGCACGGTGAAAAGATCAAGTATTTCTTTGCTTATACCGTTGGTATCGGCTTCGGCATAGAACATGAATTCAAAATTTCTGCCGGGAATCGGGCGGCTTTCGATCTTTGTAAGATTTATACCTGCCATAGAAAAGCGCGAAAGAACGCTTTCCAGCGAGCCTGCACAGTTTTCGATATCAAACATAAATGCGGTTTTTGTGACTTCGGGGTATATTTCAAGCTCTTTGGAAATGCAATAAAACATGGTGTAGTTTACGCTGCTGTTCTGCAGATCCTTTTTAAGCACCGAAAGACCGTATTTTTCGGCACAGGTTTCCGAGCATATGGCTGCCACATCACTGCGGTCGCTTTGCGAAACCATTTTTGCCGCCATGGCGGTGTTTTCACATGGGATAACCTTTATGCCCTTGTGCTCGCCCAAAAAGTTGCTGCACTGACCTATTGCCTGACGGTGAGAATGAATCTCACGGATTTCCGAAAGAGCCACACCGGGCTTTGTAAGCAAAGCGTGATGTATGGGCAGCTTTACCGAGCGCACAACAAAACCGTCAAAGCGTGAAAGCATTTCGTAAACCTCCGAAACGCTGCCGTATATGCTGTTTTCAAAGGGAAGTATACCGTATTTGCATAAGCCCGATGCAACACTTTTGAAAACGCTTTCAAAGCTTTCGAAGTATAGTGTGGACGGGTTTTCAAAAAGAATATGGCAAGCTATGTCGGAATAAGCGCCTTTAACTCCCTGGCAAGCTACAGCCGCAGTGCTTGGAAAAGCATCAGGGCACTTGCTTTTTTCGGATATTGCTTTGATAAGCTCACCTGGCTGTGCTATTTTTGCAGATTGCCTTGAGCGGCTTATTTCCATTATTCTTTTATAAAGTCCCACAACGGCATCGCGGTTATCCTCTGCCACCATTGACGAAAGCCTTTCAAGCAGCTGTGCTTCACGGGTGCTGTCAAGTACCGCCTTGCCTGTTTGTTTTTTAAATTCCGCCACAGCATCGCACAAAGCCAGACGTTTTTCGTAAAGCTTTACTATTTCATCGTCTACGCTGTTTATTTCGCCTCGGATTTTTTCAAGATCAAGCTGCATTTTGTTTTACCTCGTTTATTCTGTATACTGCATAAGATCATATATGGCAAATGCCGCTGCCGAGCGTATTACGGCGCTTGCGCGTACCGCAATGCAGGGGTCATGTCTGCCGTGGATCTCAAGCACGGTGTTTTGTTTTTGCGAAAGGTCAACTGTATTTTGCGGCAGGCTTATGGACGGGGTGGGTTTTATTGCCACACGGAATATAACCGGCATGCCCGTTGTCATACCGCCGCAAATTCCGCCTGCATTGTTGGTGTGGGTGCGTATACTGCCGCTTTCGTCATAATAATAGCTGTCGTTGTATTGCGAACCGTTAAGGGTGCTGCCCTCAAAGCCTGCACCGAATTCTATGCCCTTTACCGCAGGAACGCCAAACATAATTGACGATATGGCGTTTTCCACACCGTAAAACATGGGTTCGCCAACGCCAACAGGCAGACCTGTTATTTTACATTCTATAACGCCGCCCACAGAATCAAGCTTTTCGGATGTTTGCTTTATAAGCTGCTGCATTTTTTCGCCGCTTTCGGAATCAATTACGGGAAACTGTTTTTCTGCAAGGGTTTCCATAAGCTCGGTTTGATCATCGGTGGCGGAAAAAGGA
>JAZSGA010000101.1:0-7488 GCA_045532495.1 Eubacteriales bacterium
GAGACGGTTTCTGCCACAACAGACAGCACCGTGGAGAATGATACGCCCATCGAAAGTGCGGACGCTCAGAGTTACCCATATTTATCACTTTACGACAGCTTTATTGTAAGAGGCAAAGACCATGTCGTCGGCAAAAGAAACATCTGTAACCCCTCTGAGGATATAATGACTCAGAACGAAAATGAATCTATCAAACTGAACATCGAAGATATAAAACGGCGGGCTTACGATGCCATGACAGAAAGCGGCAGAAATCCGTCAGAGTTGCGCATCGTACTTGCCACCAAAACTCAGTCTGCCGAAAAAATCAATTATGCCGCCGAGTGCGGTATAACAGAAATAGGCGAAAACCGTGTGCAGGAGCTTCTTGAAAAATATGACAGCATTAATAAAGACAAGCTTAATATACACTTTATCGGAACCCTGCAAACAAACAAAGTGAAGTATATAATCGACAAAGTATCGCTTATACATTCGGTAAACAGCATAAAGCTTGCCGCCGAAATAGACAAGCAAGCAGCAAAGCACGGAAAGGTGCAGGATATCCTTATTGAAATAAATGCTGCCAGCGAACAATCCAAAACAGGAATTGCCGAAAGCGAGCTTTACGATCTGCTAAATTACGCTTCTACTTTAAAAAATGTTAAAGTAAAAGGACTTATGGCTATACCGCCCGCACCGCAAATCTCCCCGACCAACAACAATTTCGACGAAAAAAGCACGCAAATTGTAAACAATTTGCAAATAAATGCCGATTCTGCCTGTTATTTTGATAAAATCCATCAAATATTCCTTGACATATCGGCAAAAAAAATAGATAATATTAGTATGGAGATTTTATCTCTCGGAATGTCTTCTGATTTTCCGCAGGCGATAAAATCCGGATCAACCCTCATCCGTCCCGGCAGGGCTGTTTTTGGCGAACGCCCCGCAAAAACGACGGTTTGATTTTAGGTTATTTTTAAATTCATAAAATATTTTGGAGGATAAACACATGGGACTTTTTGACAACATTCTTAACAAAATCGCACCCACAGACGAGGAAGTATTTGACGAGCAGGAGTATGCTCCCGAACAGCCCGCATACATCCCCAGAGATCCCAGATTCCAGGAAACAACCACTAACACTGCTCCCGCTGTACCCACAGCAAAAAACAGCGGTACAAATGTTATGGGTTCTGCCATTGAAATGAAAGTGGTTAAACCCGACAGATTTGAAATGGTAGCTGATATCGCAGATCTTCTTCTTGCAGGCAACACAGTTTTGCTCAACCTTGAAGACACAAACAAGGAAACCACAAGAAGACTTATTGACTTTATGACCGGTGTTGCTTATGCTATCCACGGCGATCTTCGCCGCATTGCCAACAACACTTATGTTGTTACTCCCAACAACGTAAAGGTTTCCGATTCCGAAGAAGCTGAAGGAATCCAGAACAGCGTTGAAGCGTTTTAATTTCAGCTGAATACGGAGGCACGGTTTGCATTTCTTTTTGAGTGTGACCTGGATGATTTTACGGGCAGCAGATTTTTTATTGCTGCTCCGTGCCTTGCTGTCATGGTTTCCGATTCCTGACAGCATTACAGAAATTTTACACACCGTTACCGAGCCTATAATCCTCCCCATGAGGATACTTTTTGACAAGCTTGGTATTGATGTTCCGATTCCGATTGATATGCCCTTTTTATGCACTTTTATTCTGCTTTCAATTCTGGAATCCCTTCTGTTTTAATGATTAAAAATATTGAACAAGACACAAAGCTGCTTTTATCCAAGGCAGAGGACTGCGCTCAAAGGGCTTTAAAAACATGCTCCCCTTGTTTTTTGCCTTTTTTGTCTGAAGCAGAACAGTATTTTATTGAGAAAAACTGCTTTTATCCCCATGATGACGAAAAGCTCATCTTCTTTGGAGGATACAGCGATTGCGATTACAAATGCGCCGGTTTTTTTCCGTCTTTTCTTTTTTATGATGAAAGCTATGACGCTTTATCTGATTTCCCCGTTGTCGCAATTCTTGCAAAGGGGTCGGGTTTCCGCAAGCTTTCGCACCGCGATTTTTTAGGCTCCCTTATGTCACTTGGCATAAAACGCGAAGTTATTGGAGATATAGTTGTTTCAGATGACGGTTTTTCCGCATATATCTTTTGCCTTGAAAAAACAGGCGATTACATACTTTCTTATTTCACTTCCGTCGCCAATGACAAAATTGTATGCTCAAAATGCAAAAACCATGATGTAATCATTCCGCCTAAAAAATTTCAGGTCATAAACACAACTGTTCATTCAGCAAGAGTGGATGCTCTTATTTGTGCCTGTTTCAATCTTTCCCGCGAGCAGGCCGACAAATTGATAGCAGCAGGGCTTGTGTCGGTTAACCATACAGTTTGTACAGATAAATCCAGGCAATGCAACGAAAACACCACTGTATCGGTTCGCCACCATGGAAAATTTTCCCTTAACAAAATCGGAGACAAAAACAAACGAGACCGTTTAAAAATAGAAATTCACCGTTTTGTGTGATTTACAGCAACACATTTAACCGTAATGAGAGGTGTATGCACAATGATAAACCCGCAGGATTTGCAAAACACTGATTTTGCAAAAAGCTTCAGAGGATATTCCTGTACAGAAGTTGACAAATATGTAGAATTTGTGGTTGAACAGTATACCGAGCTTTACCGCGAAAACGCCGAGCTTGAAAAACGCATCAAAGTTCTCACCGCAAAACTTGAAGACGCCAAAAATGATCAAAACTCCATTTCTGCCACAATAGTCAATGCACAAAAGATGGCAGATGAGCTTATCCGCGATGCAAACGAAAAGGCAAACGCCATCAACGCCGCTATCAGAAGCAGTTTTGAAGAAATCATTGCACAGTACCGCGAAGTTATTGAAGCTCAGCAGAGTGATCTTTACGAAGCTCAGAAAAATGCAATCATTTTCAAAAACGGAATTCTCGAAGGCTATAAGCAGCAGGTTAAATTGCTTTGTGATCTTATCCCCCTCGATGATATAAACAGCATCGAAGCAAAAACCGCCGATGCTGTTATCGAAGAAGCTGTTGCAAATGCAGGCGAAAAGCTCGGCGTTAATTCCGAGCCCGACGAGCAATACGAAGAATCTAACGCTGATTATGACAATGCTCAATCTGCAGAAACCGAATATGCCGAACAGGCTGAAGAGGCTTTGGCAGCTGAACAATCCGAACAGTAATTTTATACAAATGTCGGCAACCCACCGAATTAATTTAGGTTGCCGATTTTGTGTTGATAAATATAATTTATTTCTTTTATAATAAAGGAGCAACTCAAATGGCACAGGATTACGGAAAAACACTTAATCTTCCCAAAACAGACTTCCCCATGAGGGCAAATCTGCCTCAGAACGAGCCCAAAACACTTGAAAAATGGGAATCCGAAGGTCTTTATGCAAAGCTTATGGCGCACAATGCCGACAAGCCTCTCTTTATACTGCATGACGGACCTCCCTTTTCCAATGGTAATATCCATATAGGTACAGCACTCAACAAAATGCTTAAGGATTTTATTGTAAAATCCAAAGCCATGTCCGGTTACAAAACTCCCTTTACTCCCGGTTGGGACAACCACGGCATGCCTATCGAAAGTGCTATCATAAAGAAAAACAAGATCGACCGCAAGAAAATGTCCGTTTCTGAATTCCGCAAACAGTGCGAAGCTTTTGCAAATGACTTTGTGGATCTTCAGCGAACATCCTTCAAGCGTCTCGGATGTATAGGCGACTGGGAAAATCCCTATATTACCATGTCTCCCGAATTTGAAGACATGGAAGTTCGCGTTTTTGGCGAGATGTATAAAAAAGGCTATATCTACAAAGGTCTTAAGCCTGTTTACTGGTGTCCTCATGACGAAACCGCGCTTGCTGAAGCAGAAATAGAATATGCAGAAGATCCTTGTACTTCCGTTTATGTTAAGTTTGCTGTAAACAATACCGACGGCAAGCTTGAAGGAATTGATCTTTCCAAGACATACTTCATTATCTGGACAACAACCATATGGACTCTTCCCGGCAACATGGCAATCGCCCTCAACCCCAAGGAAACATATGCTGTTGTTAAAACAGAAAACGAAAACTATATCGTTGCAAAAGCTCTTGTTGAAAAAACAATGAGCATGGGCAATATTGAAAACTACGAAATAATTGCCGAATATCCCGGTAATTACTTTGAATATATGACAGCAAAGCATCCCTTCCTTGATCGTGATAGTGTTGTTGTAAATGCCGATTATGTAACCATGGAAAGCGGTACTGGCTGTGTACACACAGCTCCCGGCTACGGTATGGATGACTATTTTACCGGCATGAAATACAAAATGGATATAATCGTTCCCGTAGATGACCACGGTTATCAGGGTGCGGAAGCCGGCAAATTTGCAGGACTCTTCTACGAAGAATCCAACAAGGCGATCCTTGAAGATATGACAGAATCCGGTGCACTTTTTGCTTCCGAACAGATAGTTCACCAGTATCCTCATTGCTGGCGCTGCAAAAAGCCCATCATCTTCCGCGCAACTCCTCAATGGTTCTGCTCGGTAGAAGCGTTCAAGGATGCTGCTGTAAAAGCCTGCGAATCCGTTGAATGGATGCCTAAGTGGGGCGGCGACAGAATTGTTTCCATGGTTAAGGAGCGTGCAGACTGGTGTATTTCCAGACAGCGTAACTGGGGTCTCCCTATTCCTGTATTCTACTGTGACGACTGTGGCGAAGTTATTTGTGATGAAAAAACCATTGATTCCGTAGCTACAAAATTCGGTCAGATAGGTTCTAACGCATGGTTCGATCTCGAAGCAAGCGATCTTCTTCCCGAAGGCTATGTTTGCCCCAAGTGCGGCAAAAACCATTTCACCAAAGAAACTGATACCCTTGACGGTTGGTTTGATTCCGGCTCCAGCCACTTTAATGTACTTGAAAAAGAAGGCATGACCTGGCCGGCTGACCTTTATCTTGAAGGTGCGGACCAATATCGCGGATGGTTCCAGTCTTCTTTGCTTACCGCAGTTGGTGCAAAGGGCGCAGGAGCGCCTTACAAGGCAGTTCTTACCCACGGTTGGGTTGTTGATGGCGAAGGCAAAGCAATGCACAAATCCCTTGGCAACTCCGTTGCTCCTGAGGAAGTTATAAAGGTTTACGGTGCAGATATGCTCCGTCTTTGGGTTGCATCCAGCGATTACCGTGTGGATGTACGTGCTTCCGATGCGATATTCAAGCAGCTTTCCGAAGCTTACCGTAAGATCAGAAACACCCTTCGTATTCTTCTTGCCAACCTCGGAACTCCCGAAGAAGATTTTGATCCCAACAAGGATCTTGTTCCCTTCGATAAAATGTACGATATCGATAAATGGATCATAAGCGAACTTAACAACCTCTGTGCCAAGGTGCGCAAGGCTTACGAAACATACGAATATCATATTATATATCACGAAGTGCATGATTTCTGCACAAATCAGCTTTCCAAGATCTACGTTGACGTTACCAAGGACAGAGTGTACGTTGAAGAAAAGAACTCCTTTGGAAGACGCAGTGCACAGTCGGCTATGTTTATATGTGTTAACCACATTACAAAGCTGCTTGCACCTATCCTTTCCTACACCGCCGAAGAAACATGGAGCTACCTTGCACATCTCGACGGCGAAAACGGCGAAAGCGTTTTCCTCAACGATATGCCCTCCTACGACGAAAAGTACGCCAACACCGAACTTTCAGAAAAATGGAATGCTCTGCTTTCTGTTCGTGATGACGTTATGAAGGCACTTGAAGTTGCGCGTACAGAAAAGCTTGTCGGCAAATCCCTCGATGCTTCCATCGTTATCTACGGTGATGCAGAAAACGAAGCTATCAAGCTGTTTGAGGAATTCGCAGACGAACTCAAAACAGTATTTATCGTATCAAAAGCTACCATATGCAAGGGCGAAGCTCCTGCAGGTGCATTTACTGATACCGAAAGCGGAATTGCTGTGCTTGTTTCTGCAAGTGAAGGCACAAAGTGCGACAGATGCTGGTATTATGCGGACGATGTGAAGACAGATGCAGACGGACAGCACCTTTGCACAAGATGTGCGGCTATAATGAAAAAAATCACTCTCGGAGATAAATAATTTATGGTAGTTACCATAATTGCCGTTATTGTTATTATCATCGACCAGCTTACTAAATGGTGGGCATATGCTTCACTTCGTACAAACGGAGATATAACACTTATAAAAGATGTGTTGCATCTTCATTACACTACCAACAAAGGTATGGCCTTTGGTTTGCTGGAAGATCAGAGATGGGTGTTTTTAACACTTACTGCTGTAATAATTATTGCTGTCATTGCGTTTTTGGTGTATACACGCAAAAAGAAAAAGCATATAATGCTCAATGCCTCGCTGGCTATGATAGTCGGCGGAGGCATTGGCAATATGATTGACCGCATTTTTTACGGTGATGCCTTGTTCTGCGGCGAAGTTATTGATTTTATCTACTTTAAACTCATCGACTTTCCCGTATTCAATATTGCCGACAGCGCAGTATGTATTGGAGAGGCTTTGCTGGTAATGTACATCCTTTTCCTTGATGGCAAAATTGCCAAAAACAATGCGGATCTATTTTCATTTTCACAAGAGCAAACAACAAAGGAATAAATATGTCCGAAAACAGTTTATTACATTATGATATATCCGAAGAGGCACTTGATGATGACCTTTCTTCCCCATCAGATGAAACCATTATTGAATTCACCGTTCAAGCCTCTGCAAGGCTTGACAGTCTTGTGGCTCAGGAATGTGATATAACACGCAGTGCCGCATCACGTCTTATTGAAGACGGCAATGTTACCGTTTCGGGAAAGACCGCACAAAAAAGCCTGAAACCGAAATGTGGTGAACAGGTTTGTGTAACCATTCCCCCGGCAAAAAACTGTGAAGCTGTTGCCCAGGACATTCCCATCGATATTGTATACGAAGACAACGATTTACTTGTTGTAAACAAGCCCCGTGGGATGGTGGTGCACCCTGCACCGGGTAATTATGACGGAACACTTGTAAATGCCCTGCTTTATCACTGCAAAGGCAGACTATCGGGAATCAACGGAGTTATACGTCCCGGAATTGTGCACCGTATAGATAAAGACACCAGCGGACTTTTGATCGTTGCAAAAAACGATGAGGCTCATATAGGGCTGGCTAAACAAATAAAAGATCATTCATTTACACGTGTATACAACGCCATCGTATACGGTAACATCAAAGAAGACAGCGGTACTGTTGACCTTCCCATAGGACGACACCCAAAAGATCGCAAAAAAATGGCTGTTACCGAAAAAAATTCCAAAAATGCCATCACTCATTTTAAAGTGATTCAACGCTTTAACGGTTATACATGGCTTGAATTAAAACTGGAAACAGGACGTACTCATCAGATACGAGTGCACATGTCCCACAGCGGACATGCTGTTGTCGGAGATCCGT
>JAZSGA010000253.1:0-6898 GCA_045532495.1 Eubacteriales bacterium
TGGATACTTAAAGATAGTTTAAAAGACGGCCTCAAAGTCACCATGGAACTTATACTTACAGAATGTGGTTTGTTTTAGGTATACGAAAGGATAACCGATGTCAGAATATAAAATTGTTGCCAGCGATCTTGACGGTACACTACTCAACAGTTCGTCAGAGATAAGTGAAGAAAATATAAAAGCCATAAATACTCTTGTTGAAAACGGTGTTTGTTTTGTGCCGTGTACGGGACGTACATATTCCGAGATACCCCGTGAAATAAAGAACATTTCAGGTATACGTTACTTTATTCATTCCAACGGATCGGTGGTTTACGATCGTGTGTCCGATGAAAGAATTCTTAATTGCCTTTCAAACAGTGATTGCCGCAAAATACTTGATATTGTAAAAAAGTACGAAACTCACATTACTTTCAGAAAAGACGGCGAGTGTTATGTGGATTCGAGATATCAGGATAAAAAGTCGCAGGACTATTATAATGTTTGTGAGGAACACAGAGTTGTTGTGAGAAATTTTTCTGTTTTTCTTGACGATTTCGAAAAAATAAGTTATAATGCTGATAATGTAGAAGCATTTGCTGTGTTCTTCAAAAAACTTTCCGATAAATTTGAATGTAAAAAGATTCTTGAAACAAATGAAAATTTGCGCATTGTAGAGGTAAGCGAATACAACCTTGAAATTGTAAACGCTGATGCGGGAAAGGGCAATGCTTTATATGCTCTTGCGGATAAACTTGGTGTTGAACATAACGCAACCATAAGCCTCGGCGACAGCGATAATGACCGCAGTATCACACAAGCGGCAGGCTTGGGACTTGCTGTGTCAAATGCTTGTGATGCTCTTAAAGCTGTTGCGGATAAAATCATTTGTTCAAATGACGAGCATGCAATGAAGTATGTTGTTGAAAATTTTTTCACTTTTAAATAAGGATTCAATTAAAAAAGATTCAAATAAACAAAAAGGAGAACGGTATGAAAACAGTTCAGGACATTTTGGCGATCATTAAGGAAAAAGACATCAAAATGGTGGATTTTAAAATGGTTGACATTAACGGTCAGTTCCGTCATGTTACCATTCCTGCCAAGAATTTTTCCGAAAAGACTATGAAAAACGGAATAGGCTTTGATGCCTCCAATTACGGTTATGCCGTAGTTGAAAAGAGCGACATGGTATTTATTCCTGACCCCGACACTGCGGTTATTGATCCTTTCTGCGAGATCCCCACTCTTTCGATGACAGGCAACGCCATGATCATTGACAATCCCGAAAACAGACCTCTTGCGCAGTATCCCAGAAACATTGTTATTGCAGCCGAGAAATATCTTAAGGATTCCGGCATTGCAGATACAATGCTTATTCTTCCTGAGTTTGAGTTCTATCTCTTTGATCAGGTTGCATGGGAAGTTAAGCCTCAGTCTGTAGGTTTTTCTGTTGATGCAAACCAGGCGCATTGGAACAGCGTTGAAGACGGTCTTGGAAATATCGTTGCAAAGCAAAAGAACTATCACATAGCAAAACCTTTTGACGTTTCTTACGAAGCGCGCAGCGAAATGTGCATGCTTATGGATGAAGCAGGCATTGCGCTCAACTATCATCATCCCGAAGTGGGTGCCGGCGGACAGTTTGAAATTGAACCCGAACTCGGCCAGATGTCAAAAATGGCCGATGCAACTATGATGATCAAGTATATCATTCATAACACAGCAAGAAAGTACGGAATGTCTGCCACATTTATGCCCAAGCCTATTGCAGGTGAAGCCGGAAACGGTATGCACGTTCATATGCTTCTTCTTAAGGATGGGCAGCCTGTGTTCTCTGATGATAACGGATATTCTCATCTCAGCCGCGAAGCTCATTATTTTATGGGTGGTCTGCTTAAGCACATTGCTTCGCTTTGTGCGCTTACAAACCCCAGCACAAACTCATTTAAACGTCTTGTACCCGGCTTTGAGGCTCCTGTTACTGTTGGATATGCCACAAGCAACCGCAGTGCTGTTATCCGTATCCCTGCATACGCAAAGGAACCCGCTCTCAGACGTTTTGAGCTTCGTAACCCCGATGCCACATGTAATCCTTACTTCTGCTATGCAGCTATCCTTATGGCAGGTATTGACGGTATCAAAAATAAGATAGACCCTCACGAAAACGGCTGGGGACCTTATGATATGAACCTCTTCCATTTGCCCGATGAAGAAAAAGCAAAGCTTAAGCATCTTCCCACATCCCTTGATCAGGCCCTTGATGCACTTGAAGCTGATCATGATTACCTTACTGCAGGCGGTGTGTTCCCCGAAGAATTGCTTAAAAACTTTATTGCTTCCAAGCGCAAGGAAGTAAGCGAGCTTTCCGCTATTCCTCATCCTGCTGAATTTGATAAGTATTATAACCTTTAATATTATTTACATTTCAAAAGTCCGCATTTGCGGACTTTTGTCGTTTATTGCATTGCGTTTTGCCTTTGTTTATGATATAATTGATACGTTAATTGATTTGAATATGTGTAAGGAGTGTTATATGGATAAATCACGCAAAAAAGCATATTTGCTTGTTGCTACGGTTTTGGTTTGCTGCTGCGTAATGGCAATTATTGAAACTGTAATTGAACCGGCATACTTTGTTAAATCTGCATTGAAAGCTGTTTTCTTTTTGTTTGTACCAATTGTAGTTATAAAAGCTATTAAAGAAAAGGTATTCGCCGATTCTTTTTCGATTGATAAAAACTCTGTATTAAAGTTATTTGGCTTGGGCTTGATTATCTATATAATAATCATGGCGGCTTTTTTATTAACAAAAGGATTTTTTGACTATTCTTTGCTGGTTCAATCGCTCTCTGCTGATCAGAATGTATCTTATAAGAGCTTTGTGCCTGTTGCTTTGTATATATCCTTTGGAAATTCTTTTCTGGAGGAGTTTTTGTTCCGAATGGTTGCTTTTATAAAGCTGTCGGAACATGTTACAAAAAAAGTGGCATACATATTCAGTTCTTGCATGTTCGCAATATACCATGTGGCTATGATTGGCGGATCGTTCCCGTTGGCTCTGTTGTTGCTTGCTTTGGCAGGTCTTGCGGCAGGCGGTGCAATATTTAATTATGTGGATGAAAAAGCCGGAAATATATACAACTCCTGGATCATTCATATGTTTGCGGATTTTGCCATTATGACTATTTGGTATATTTATATTTAAAGATTATCTAAGGAGAACTATATGGAGATAACCGAAAACATATTCCGTCTGACCGTACCTTTTATGGATATTTATACCTCTGTTTTTGTTATAAAAACCGATAACGGCGCTTTGCTTTTTGATACAGCAACCTACGATGCCGATGTGACAGAGTATATACTACCGTTTCTTAAGAATATTGGTGTTGGTGATAATGAACTCAAATATATATTCATTTCGCACAATCATCAGGACCATTCCGGCGGTGTGAAAAAGCTTAAAGAATTTTTCCCCGATGCTGTAATTATCAGCGGTAATAAAGAGATTTGTTCGCAATACAATAATTCATATATCGCAAAGGATGCAGAATCCATTCTTGAGGTACTAAAGGTGGTATCGATTCCCGGTCACACCGCAGACAGCTGTGCTATATTTGATACCCGAAACAAGGTTCTGTTATGTGGTGACTGTCTGCAGCTTTATGGAATATACGGTTGCGGAAAATGGGGATCCAACATCCCTTTTCCTGATGAACATATAAAAGCCATCGAAAAACTGCGTAAGGTGGACATTGATCAGATTATAACAGCTCACGATTATCATCCGTACGGATACATTCATAAGGGTAGGGAACGGATAAAACGCGCATTGGATGCCTGCGTGCAACCTATCTATGACATAAAAAGTGCTGTGGATTCACACCCCGAACTCGATGATGAGGGTGTATGTGAGCTTTACAATGCATCGGGTCTGCCTGTTGTTGGAGTACATGTGATTACCGCGATACGAAATGCAAATATTAAGCCTAAAGAGTAAAACAAGGAGTATACTATGTGTAAAATAAGCGAACTTTGCCCCAAGGATGTTTTTTACTATTTCTCTCAGATATGTAAAATTCCCAGAGGTTCCGGAAATATGTCGCAGATAAGTTCTTTTTGCGAAGAATTTGCCAAAGCAAACGCACTTGAATATAAGCGTGATTCATCAGATAACGTAATTATATATAAGCCTGCGTCTGTTGGTTTTGAAAACAGCGATCCCATTATCCTGCAGGGACATCTGGATATGGTTTGTCAGAAAACCGAAGATTGTAAAATTGACTTTGAAAACGATCCTCTTGATATTTACATAGACGGAGATTTTATCAAAGCAAACGGAACAACCCTTGGCGCAGATAACGGCATTGCTGTTGCCATGATGCTTGCTATTCTTGCCGATAAAAGCCTTTGCCATCCTCCCATCGAAGCTGTTTTTACAGTTGATGAGGAAATAGGCATGTTAGGTGCCATGGCACTTGATATGAAGCTTTTAAATGGCAAACGAATGATCAATATGGATTCCGAGGATCAGAACGTTGTAACTGTATCATGCGCCGGCGGCAGCGATTTTAAAGCAGAAATACCTTTAAAGCGTAAGAAAGTAAATGGTACTTTGATAAAACTTACTGTAAAAGGTCTTAAGGGTGGACATTCCGGAGTTGAGATAAACAGCGGCAGAATAAATGCAAATCTTCTTATGTCTCGTATTCTTAATAAGCTGCTTGATTATGTTGACTTTGAACTTGTCTCTATAAACGGGGGAGACAAAAGCAATGCAATACCGCTTATGTGTACAGCAGAAGTTGTTACAAGTTCACCGGAATTATTAACCGAAAAAGCTGCTTCTTATGCAGATATTGTCAAAGATGAAATATACGACCGCGAACCCGGATTTTTGTTTGATGCAAAAAAACTTTCCGAAGGCTTATATGATGTAACAGCATCTCCCGATACAAGGATTATTATAAAACATTTGCTGTGTGTTCCAAACGGTGTGATTGATATGAGCATGCAGATACCGGGGCTGGTTGAAACTTCTCTCAATCTGGGTATACTTACAACGGAAGACACAAAAATTACTGAAGCATTCGCGTTACGAAGCAATAAAAGCACAGCGCTCTCATTCCTTGAAGAAAAACTTTGTGCTTATTTTTCGGGTATTCCGTGCTCTATCACAACCGGCGGTCATTATCCACCGTGGGAATATAAAAGCGATTCTATGCTTCAGAAGCTTTACTGTGAAAAATTCAAAAATACATTTGGCAGAGAACCAAAAATCGAAGCAATTCACGCAGGCCTTGAATGTGGCGTTTTTGCTTCTGCAATAAGGGATTTTGACTGCATTTCCATCGGTCCCGAAATGCACGGCATACACACCGTGAACGAAAAACTGTCTATTTCTTCCACAGCATCTTTATATAAAATTATTATCGAACTTTTAGCCGATTTACGTTAAGTTGATATTGCTTTTTTTGTCACAATATGGTATAATAATACGAATATAATAAAGTTGCATTTTTTTGCAACGGACAGGAGTACTATGAACAATCAGAACGAATTCAAGCCGTACATTCCTGCAGAAAAAGTTACCCCCGAAATAACAGTAACTTCTATTGTTATGGGTATTATTCTTGCAGTAATTTTCGGCGCAGCAAACGCTTATCTCGGTTTAAGAGTAGGCATGACAGTTTCTGCCTCTATCCCTGCGGCAGTAATTTCCATGGGTGTTATTCGCATTATCATGCGTAAAAACTCCATTCTTGAAAGCAACGTTGTACAAACCATCGGCTCTGCAGGCGAATCCCTTGCAGCAGGTGCCATTTTTACTCTTCCTGCACTCTATTTGTGGGCAGCTGAAGGTAAAATGGACAAGCCCGATTTTATCTCAATAACGCTTATTGCTCTTATCGGCGGTCTGCTTGGCGTGTTCTTTATGGTTCCTTTAAGAAACGCACTTATTGTTAAGGAACACGGTATTCTTCCTTATCCCGAAGGAACAGCGTGTGCAGAAGTTCTTCTTGCCGGCGAAAAGGGCGGTGCAAATGCGTCCACAGTATTTGCAGGTATGGGCTTTGCGGCTCTCTTTAAGTTTATAACAGATGGTCTTAAGCTTGTTGCAGGTGAAATTTCATTTGCAATTAAAGGTTTCCATGGTGAAATAGGCACACAGATTTATCCTGCTGTTCTCAGCGTTGGCTACATCTGCGGTGCAAGAATTTCTTCCTACATGTTTGCAGGCGGTGTTCTCAGCTGGCTTGTTATTATTCCTCTTATCATGCTTTTTGGGCAGGATATAATTCTTTATCCCGGCACAGCTACTATCGGTCAGATATACGCTGAAGGCGGTGCAGGCTCTCTTTGGGGAACATATATCCGTTATATCGGTGCAGGCGCACTGGCTGCCGGCGGTATTATCAGCCTTATAAAATCTCTTCCCCTTATTGTAAAAACCTTTGCCGGTGCCATGAAGAGCATTTCGGGAAGCAAGTCTGATTCCAACGAGCGTACTGCTCAGGACATTAATATAAAAATTGTTCTTGCAGTTATTGCGGTTCTCACCTTGCTTGTATGGCTTGTACCAGCCATTCCGGTTTCCTTTGTGGGTGCAGTTATAATTGTTGTTTTCGGTTTCTTCTTTGCCACCGTATCTTCAAGAATGGTTGGTCTTGTTGGAAGCAGTAACAACCCCGTTTCCGGTATGGCAATTGCCACACTTCTAATTACAACACTTATCCTTAAGGCTCTTGGTGTTACAGGTGCGGCAGGCATGATAAGCGCCATTTCCATCGGTTCTATCATTTGCATTGTTTCTGCCATTGCCGGCGATACATCACAGGATCTTAAAACCGGTTATCTTCTCGGTTCCACACCCAAAAAACAGCAGATAGGTGAAATTGTCGGTGTTATAGCATCT
>JAZSGA010000014.1:0-11987 GCA_045532495.1 Eubacteriales bacterium
ATTCTATAAGCTGTACAAGACTACAGGAGCCTATAAAGCGTTCTTTGTTGTAAAGCAGGTTGGGATCCATTATTCTTTACAGCCGTGACCTTTGCACGGTGTGGTGAAGTATCCTTCGAGATTCACTTTCAAAACACCGCAGTCTTCGGTAAAACCAAGCTCTTTTGCAAGTGCTGTGTCAGCATCTTTGTAAATGGCGGTTTTTATGCCGCAAAGGTCGGCAAAGTTCATAGGCGCTTTTGCCAAAAGGTACCGTGCAAGGTGATCGTTTATACCTTCGCATAGGGTGATGCTGTATATAACGCAATCCTTACCCAATATGCGGAAGAGTGAAATGCCGCGGAATTCTTCGTTGTCAAATGCGGCGTATACCATTTGGTCGGCATCGTATTCAATGCCCAGCTTTTCGCAGTAAAGCTTTTGAGTTTCCTTATTCTTAACGGGGAGTATCTGAAGCATTTTGTTCTCCTGTCAGTCAACTGTTTTAAGATATTCGGTTTCGGAATGGTTGAGGAATCGCCATTGTCCGGGCTTAAGCGTGCCGATGTTTAGTTCGCCAACGGCTATTCTGCGCAGACGCATAACTTCAAGGCCAACCTTTTCGCACATTTTGCGTATCTGTCGGTTGCGTCCTTCGGAAAGGGTAAAACGCAAAACTGTTGCGCCCTCCTTGCGTGATACAAGGGCAACGGTTACGGGTTTTAACTTGTATCCGTCAATCTCCATGGGCTCATTGAGCTTTGTTATTATATCCTGCGAAATTTCGGTTCGCACTTTTACGTGGTAGATCTTTTCCAGATGATTGCGTGGGTGCATAAGTTTGTCGGCAACCTCGCCGTCGTTTGTGAGCAGCAGCAGTCCTTCGGAATCCATGTCAAGTCTGCCGCAGGGATAAACACGCACGGCAAGATCTTCCATTAATTCGGGAATACACTTTCTGCCCTTTTCATCGCTCATGGTGGTAACATATCCGCGGGGTTTATTGAGCATTACATATACTTTGCGCTCGGCACCACGGCAGGTTTTTCCCGCCACCTTTATTTTGTCATGTCTGGGGTCTATTTTTTGACCTAAAATTGCTTTTTCTCCGTTTGCCGTAACACGGCCTGCTTCAATCTCTCGTTCAGCCGCACGGCGAGACATCATACCGCAATCTGATATGAATTTCTGAATTCTGATTTCTTTCATTTTTGATTATCCTCGTATTTGGGTATATGAGCGCACATGCGGCGCATAAAATGTTTTGTAGCGTTTTATATGGTGATTGGTTATGAATAGAAAATGGTTGGATTATATTTCTTATGCGGCAGCAGCCGCAGTGTTTTCCGTGGCTGTGTTTTTTTATGCCGCAAGTGTCAGGGAGCCCAAAGGCATTGCCCAAAAGGTAAATGCACAAGGTTTTACGGATCCTGATGCTCCGCAAACTTATGCCGAAGCATTTGTACTTACAGATGCAAATTCGGGCGAAGTGTTGCATAGCAAAAATGCAAATGTACGTCTGCCCATGGCAAGTACGACCAAAATAATGACCGCCATTGTGGTTATTGAAAACATGCCTTGCGATATGCCGGTGCAAATTCCGCGTGAGGCGGTGGGAGTGGAAGGATCTTCGATTTACCTTGCATACGGCGAAAAGCTTACCGTTGGCGAGCTTTTGTACGGGCTTATGTTGGAGTCGGGCAATGATGCGGCAACAGCGCTTGCCATAGCCTGTGCGGGAAGTACGGAAAAATTTGCGGATATGATGAATGAAAAAGCGGCGCAGCTGGGCCTTTGCAATACTCATTTTGATAATCCGCACGGATTGTCGTCAGATAATCATTATACCACAGCGCATGAGCTTGCGGTTATTACAGCTTACGCAATGAAAAACCCCACATTCAGCACCATAGTAGGAACGGAAAAATATGTGATTTCCGAACGTGAAGATTGCAGGGCAAGATATTTTTTCAATCACAACCGCATGCTTGGCAGGCTGGATATATGTGATGGGGTAAAAACGGGGTACACAATTGCATCGGGCAGGTGCCTGGTTACAAGCGCCAAGCTACAAGATAGCAGATTTATTGCTGTAACCCTGAACGACAGACAAGATTGGGAAGACCACTCTGCACTTCTGAACTATGCTGCGAAAAACTATAAAAGCATATGCGTGGCAAAAGCGGGCGATGTCAGCTTTGCTTTGAAAACGGGAACAGCACCATCATATGATGTTACGGTTTCAAACACAAGCGATATATATGTTACGTTGCCGGCAGATTATGACGGCACAATCGATGCAAATGTATCTGCCAATGTCAATGACAGCGTTTATGGCGATGTCGCAGGCTATATGACCGTAAGGGCAGGGCAGTTCGAAAAAAGCTTTCCTTTGATTGTGACCGGATACTGCGACAGCATTATAATTCAATAAATATATTATACCACAACAAAAAAGATAAATCAAGACCAAGAACCGCAAATGTGGCAAAACAGATATTTTGATAAAATGCTGTAAAAATAAGAAACTTTCACATAAAAACTGTTGAAATAAAAACAAAAATTTGTTATACTGTATATGTATATCTATGTATTAAAATAACAAAGGATAAAATTGTTTTTATGAATTCAAATGTTTTTGCAAATTCCGGAAAATCCAATATCAAAATATCTGTTTCGGCCGCATCGGTTTATTCTTTGTGTATAGGCAAAACCGGTGCTGCCATGCTGTATTCTGTATGCATTTCAGGTATAGATACCAATTCCGTTCATAACATAGCTTTCAGTGTTTACGGAATGTCTAAATCGGGTTTTTTCACCGAGCATATGCGTATTCCTGCGCGTGAAGTTTTTGCATATGAAGGTACAGAAGGATGCTGTTTTGATTTTTCGCAGTTTTGTTGCCGCATGCGTGAAGAATTTTTCAGGGCTCTTAAATCCCCTGTTACAGGTAAGCTTTGCGTAGAGGCGATTATAGACGGAGTGAGATTTTTGGGTGATGCACCCGTCACATTGATTCCCGCACAGGTTTATCCCCATGCGGCATCTCCCGTGGTTTTTGCATCTTTGCTTTACCCCTACAGCGCCGAAACACAACGTTTGTCGGCGGCAGTCCCCGAAAAAAGCCTTGAGGCTCTTTACAACACCCTTCGTGCCGAACGTATGATATATTCCGTTCGTGATTGTGATTTTGTAACCAGAGATATAGCCTTTGAAGATGCCGAAGCGATTTTTTCAAAACGTTCAAAAATGGCATCTCCTCTCGAAATGGCACTTATTTTTTGCTCATGCGCATTGCGACTTGGTTTTCGTCCTGCAATCGCTGTTATTAAAAACCGAAAAGCACCCAGAATTTTTTGCGGTATTATGTCAAAGGACAGCAATTTTGGTATAACAACAGCATCCGCCGCTGTCATTTCAGATATGGCATCAAAAGGCGAGGTATCATTATTTGATATTTCATGTCTGTTTACGGGCCATAATGTTGAACTTGCCGATGCATGTGCCGCGGCTGCAGGTGAATTCTCATCCCAGGATCTTTATTTCGCTCTTGATATCTGCCGTGCTTTGCGTAACGGAGTGGATCTGTGCAGCATAGATGTGTCTGAGTATGAGCAGGAAAGATTGTTTGTTGAAAATCTCAGGAAAATAAATTCAGACACCCCTGCCACTTTATCCGATTATGCAGAGCAGCTTTCCGATACCGATGGAAGCTCTCTTCTTCGCTTCGGCTTTGGTACGGTTCCGTCAATGCCCGTGGCTTTTTCGGATTTTTCCGCAATTCCTTCTTTGGCGGCAGGCGGAAAGCAACTTCTGATCGCCAGCGCAGCAGATAAAATAGATATTAAGAAGGTTGCTCCTCTTGCCGATGGAGTATGCTCCATGATCGTTCCTTTGGAGTATAAGCGCAGCGAGCTGACCTTTGCCGAAAGGCAGGAAATAATTGATGCCATTGATTATTACCGCAGTGCACTTCGTGATGCCGAAGCAAAAGGTGCATTCTGCAGTCCTTTGCGGCAGCACGAATTAACAGATATGGCGGAATATCTTTGTGACAAAAACCACGATGATTCCGAGCTTTACCTGGTTTGCGGATTTTTGCGCAACGGAGAAAATTACGCTCCTCTTGCGTTGTATCCTATAAAACTTGAAGTGTCGGGCGGAAATGTTTTTGGCTCTTTCCTTTCCCCAAAACCGTATATAAACAGATTGCTTTGCGAAAAGCTCAAAGAAACATCCTATGGACGTAAATTCTTTGGTAATTACGGTTTCCCCGGGGGAAGCCTTGAAAATATAGTTAACTGCTTCGATAAATTCTGCGCAGATGCCAATGCCGATTTTGAGCAGGTTAAGGAATGTGCGCTTGCCGTGCTTCCGTATAAAAACAGCGTGTTGTCATTTTCGATCGTGGACAAGGCAGAAAAAGTAATAACGGACAAGCTTTCGGGTGCCATACTTACCGGTGGCACTGTGGGAGGTTCCGATATTGTAATATCCGATCAGCGTATTGCCGACCTTGAAAGCTCATCTGTGGGATTTTTTGATTCATCTGTATATGAGATATGTGCAGGTGCTGTGGACGGCGATCTTATTGCTGAAAATGTAAACGGAAAAACCGCAGGCGATGTGGCTGTTCTTCTTGGCTGTGAAAACATAAAATACGGAAAGAACACTTTGATTTGTGCAGGCAGCAAAACAACACGTGACGATATTATGCGTCGTTTTGATGAGATTGGCATGTCGGATGCCGTGCTTATTCTTTCGGATGATACCGATATAAAAGAAAGCATCCATCAAAAGCTTGTTTCTGTTTCGCACGCGGAACTTCCTGCCGTAAATACAGATTTTGATGAGGAATACAGAGAACTCAGAAGAAAGCTTGACATATACAACGGCTGTAAAAACCGACGTTATGATTTTGATTTTTCGTTTGCCGAGGCGGCATCTGCATTTATTATGGCGGGCGAGGGATTGTCATCCATGCAGAAGGATGAATTGCCCGAACCCGAAAGCATTTTCTTTCCTGATATGGGCAAGGAAAGTGCAGCGGCTGTTTTCGGAGCAAGCCTTAAGCTTTGCAGTACCCGTTCAAGGTTGTCATTTGATGGGCCGTATGCACAGCATCCCCTTTATTATGCAAAGCTTACTTCTGTAAGTGATGGCGACATAAATACCTGCTCGCAGCTTGCAGAAAAATGTACTGTTGAGCTTGATGAACTTATCGCATCATGCACATCCATTGCAAAAAGTGCAGGCTTTGATATAAATGCGGTAAAAACCTTGCCTGCGCTTCATGCATTTTTGTCATTGCTTGTTCTTATATCCAAGGAATACGATTCTGGTATTACCGATAAGCTTTTGCTTTCGGATATTTATTCTGTATCAAAGCGTGTTTCCGAAATGAGCGCGCTGTCGGAAAAGCTTGCCGAAACCGAAAAAGAACTGTGTGAGTTTGATGACGGAATATATACCCTTGATCCCAAAAAGCTTCTTTCAGAATGGGCATCGCCTGATGAAATGTCCCACTCCGAAATCACAAAAACCGTAAACGCATACAGAACGGTATCTGTTTCGGGCGATATATCCAAAAAGGGCATATACGAAGTGCTTGAACTGCTCAACAACCATGCGGATGTATACAGCGAATTCGGTGTATGTGAAGCCGAAATGAATGAGCTGTTTGCAGGCTACTGGAACGGGAAAAATACCGATTGGAACAAAATAACAGAGCTTGTTAACTTTACAAAAACCGCGGATGTTCTTCTCAAAAAGATCCACGGTACTGATTCGGAAGCCCGCAAAGCCACAGCGGCATGTTTCCCTGCGGCGGCGCAGTATTGCTTTGATAATGCAAACGAAGTATTAAAAGCGGCAGGTGTGTTTGACCGAATGTTTTCGGATGACGGCGGTTTTGTTGCACTTGCAGAGCTTATATGCAGTGATTATTACAACATGAGTTTCCCGGAGGGAATATTCTCTGATAACGGCATAAAACAGGTTATTGTCGGTTGGCATCAGGCAGCAGGAGAGCTTTCAGCGGTTGCCGAATACAACAAGTGCTGTGCCGAATGTGAAAAGCTTGGCCTTGGATGTTTTGTGCATTATCTTGCAAACAACAGCTTTACTGCTGAAACCGAGAGAATCTTCACACGGTCGCTTCTTCAATTGTCACTTAAGCAGATGACACTTTACGATAAGGAATTTATGTCCCTTCATAATTACGAAGAAACCGTAAAAAGGTTTGAAGAACTCCACAAAAACCGTGTGGCGGCAAATATTCGCGGAATAAAAGAGAAGCATCTTCGTGCATGTGCGTCGTATATTAATATGAACTCTGAAAAGGCTGCTGCTTTTTCCGAAAGTCTTTATGACAATTCTTTCTCGCCTGAAGAAATTCTTTTAAGATACAGCGATACAGTCAAGGCACTGTTCCCGATCATAATAGCCGAACCTGCCATGGCAGGAGTACTGTGCGATTTTGAAAATGCTGTTTATTTTGAAACGGATCTCGTCAGCACAGCAACGGTTATACCGTTTTTGCACAATGCGCGGCATCGTCTTATGCTGGCAATGGCATGCCCGAAGAATAAAAAGTGTTTTGCAAATGATTGCAGAAAGATTTCTGTTCCGCGTGTTTGTGCGGACAAAGCAAAGCGTCATAACGGTGGTTTTGCCGCATATGTCAGCGGCGGATGCAATGTGTCCTATCTTCGTGCGCCCGTTTCCTCTTTTGATAAGGAACGTAACACCAATGTGCTTGAAGCTCAGACAATAGGTTTGGAAATTTTAAAACTTCTCGAAGCAAAGCCTTATGCGGTGACAGATATTCTTACGTTTACCAAGGCGCAGTGCTCGACAGTCAGATCTGTCCTTGCTGCTGTGGCTGAAAAGAGCGTTGCCGTGCGTACGGCGATGGATGACGGTAGAATCACCGTTGATTATGCAGGCACACGCAGAAGCATTTGCTGTGATGTACTGTATGTTTCAACTGTTTACGGCAAGGATGAGGCTTCGGCAATGTGTCTTTCCTGCGGTGATCTTGACGACAGCGCTTTCAGTGTTGATGGAATACCGGAGCTTGCGGTTTCTGCTCTTTCGGGAAGCGCAAAAAGTATCGTGGTGGTTTCTTCTCTCACGGGTGGTATTTCTCCCGACAGAACGGGATCTTATGGTGCATCCTCGTTGTTTGCCTTTGTTGAGTTTGCAAGGTGCGGAGGGATGTCTGTATGCGTTACCGACGATGCAGACACACTTTCGCCCTACACAACTTCATTCGGACGCCTTGCATCAGAAAATGAAATTGCTGTATCTGTGGTGCATAATGGAAATTCTTTGGTATTTGAAACTGACGGCGTGAAATATGCCGCAGTATTTGAAAATAACCGTGCCCGTGCCGCTTTTGACAGAGAATGTATGGAAAGTTTTGAACTGGAAAACCGCGGATACAAAGTTATGCGTTTTGACGGAACGGATATAACTCTCAATCCTTTAAAAATTCTTGACAGAATTAGATCTATCAGGGAGGAAATGTAATGACAGGAGGATATATCGGAATCGATCTTGGTACTGCGAACACGCTCGTTTGCACAAAACACGACGGAATTATTATCCGCGAGCCATCGTATGTTACCTATGATACACGCACAAACAGAATTCTTTCGGTGGGGAACGAAGCAAAAACCATGTACGGTAAAACACCGCCGTTTGTAAACTGTGCCCGTCCACTGCGTGAGGGTGTTATTGCTGATTTTGAGCTTACAAGCGAAATGCTCAAGGTTTTTGTCCGCAAGGCTTTGGGCAACAGCATTTTCATCTCCCGTCCCAACCTTATAATATGTATTCCTTACGGTGTTACGGATGTTGAAAAAAAAGCGGTGGAGGAAGCGGCGCTTGAAGCGGGTGCAAAAAGTGTTTCACTTATCGAAGAACCTGTTGCCGCAGCCATCGGCGCAGGTCTGCCCATAAAAGCTGCGTGCGGCTGTATGGTTGTGGATATAGGCGGCGGAACCACGGAGGTTGCCGTAATATCGCTGGGCGGAATTGCAAATTCTGTATCGTTGCGTACAGCAGGTGATAAATGTACCGAAGCGATAGTATCGTATATACGCAAAAAATTCAATGTAATGATAGGCGACAGCTCTGCGGAGGACTTGAAAATTGCCATTGGCTCTGCCCACGAATCAACGGATTTCGGTGTGGCAGAAGTGCGTGGCAGAAATGTGCTTACCGGCTTGCCTGCCGCAATGAATATATATTCCAGTGATATCCGTGAGGCGTTGGAAGAACCGCTTAACGCCATTGTTGATGTTATAAAAACCACTCTTGAGGCAACGCCTCCGGAGCTTTGTGCGGATATTTATGATAACGGAATAATGCTTACCGGCGGCGGAGCATTGCTTTCAGGACTTGATGCTCTTATTGCCGAAAAAACTCATTTGCAGGTTTATGTGGCAAAAAACGCCTCCGACTGTGTTGCAAACGGCATAATAAAAGTAATTGAAAGTAAAGACCGCGATGTTTTGCTTTCAAGAATAGTTCGTGAATGATTTTGGCACTTTGTGCGTTTTTTTGTAAAAACATCTTGATAAAAATCGTAAAAGAATGTATAATATTCCATTATACACTAACGTATAAAATCAAAGAGGTATAGTTGATGTACATATTATCGGTCGATACGACCGCAAAAACTGCTGCAGTATGTGTGGCGGCGGATGATCCTGTTTTGGGGCTTGTGCCTGTTGCGGAGCTTACGCTTAACAGTACTGTTACTCACAGCGAAACGCTTTTGCCCATGATTGATCAGGCTTTGTCGCTTTCCCATATTGCATTGTCAGATATTTCTGCCATGGCAATAACTTCGGGCCCCGGATCTTTCACCGGTGTGCGTATAGGTGTTTCTGCTATCAAAGGGTTGGCTTTTTCGCTGGATGATAAAATACCTTGTATTCCGTTGTCCACGCTCGAATGTCTGGCACGAAATATAGAAAACTACGGCGAAAATGCAATTTTGTGTCCTTTGATGGATGCACGTCGCGAACAGTTTTACAATGCACTTTTTACTGTGCGCAAAGGCAAGGCAAAAAGGCTTTGTGATGACAGAGTTGTTACCGCAAAAGAATTATCCGAAGAACTTTGCTCTGATTATTCCGGCCGCAAGATTGTATTGTGCGGTGACGGTGCCAAGTTGTTTTACAGCCTTATGCCGCAGTATCTTGGTGAAAAGGGTTTAAAGATCACGTTGTCGCATCCCAAGGATCTTTATCAAAAAGCTTTTTCTGTGGCACTTTGTGCTTTTGAAAAGCTTAATTCCGCAGATTTTGATGCGTTGGATTTCTGTGGCGAAAAGCTTTCTCCTCTTTATCTGCGTCTTTCCCAGGCTGAACGGGAGCGCAACGAAAAACTTAATCAAGGTAGCAATTGAGCGGAGGTTATATTTATGAATCTGAATTACGAAAACGTTGTTGACAGAGTTCTTTGCAGCGGCGAGCAAATAAGCGAGCGTGTAAAGGAAGTTGCAGCAGAAATCGAAAAGTATTACGCAAATTCCGATAAAAAGCTTTTGCTTCTCGGTATACTTAAAGGTTCTGTTGTTTTTATGGCGGATCTTATGAAGGCGGTCAAACTCCCGATGGAAGTGGATTTTATGAAACTTTCGTCCTACGGCAAAGGTGCTGTTTCTTCCGGCAATATTATAATAAAAGCAGGTCTTGAAAAAAAGGATCTTTCTGAATACAATGTGCTTATTGTTGAGGATATTCTTGATACCGGCAACACTCTTTACTGGCTTGTGGATTATCTGCGCCGTGAACACAATGCAGATGATATAAAAATATGCACTCTGCTTGATAAACCTGATCGCCGTGAAAAACCCATTTCGGTTGATTTCGGATGCTTTTCAATTCCCGATGAATTTGTAATTGGCTACGGCCTGGATTATGATGAACTTTACCGCGATCTGCCGTATGTGGGTGTGCTCAAGCGTGAAGTTTACGAAAAGTAATTTTTTTAAAAGGAGATAAAACAATGTTTCAGGAATTTAAGAAATTTATCACTAAAGGCAACGTAATGGATATGGCAGTCGGCGTTGTAATGGGTTCTGCATTTGGCAAGATAGTATCTTCGCTGGTGGCAGATATCTTTACTCCCCTTGTAAGCCTTGCAACCGGAGGCGTAAACTTCAGCGAAGCAAAGCTGGTTCTCCGTCCTGCAGAGATGGTGCTTGATGAAGCCACAGGCGAAATGGTTGAAGCAACGGCTGCGCTTACTCTCAACTACGGTATGTTTATTCAGAACATAGTTGATTTTCTTCTTATTGCCATTTGTATTTTTATAATGGTTAAAGCTGTGGCAAAGCTGCGTGAAAAGGCGGAAGCTCTCAGCAAAAAGAAGGAAGAAGAAAAGCCCGCGGAACCTCCCAAACCTTCCAACGAAGAAGTTCTTCTTACAGAGATCCGTGATCTTCTTAAGAACCAGAAATAACATTTGATATTTTTCCGGTGTGACTTGCGTGCGCAATAACTTTTGCGGATGAACAGCTGCACCGGATTTTTATACGAGGTGATATCTATGAATAAATATACAGTTGAGTTTCTGGAGAACGAATGTTGGTATGGGCTCTGTGCCAATGACGGCACAAGTTTTCCGCTGACAGCAAATTCAGATTACAGTGCTGATTTTACGGTAAACCGCACATGCAATCAGGTTTGCCCGATACTGCTGTCCAGTAAAGGAAGATATATTTACAGCGATTCCTGCTTTGCCATATGTGTCAAAAACGGAATAATAACCATTGAAACCGAAGATGTTATAGAACTTATTTCAGCAGGAACCACTTTGAAAGAAGCCTTTTTAGCGGCGGCTAAGGAGCATTTTCCACCGCAGGGAGGTATGCCTCCGCGGGAGTTTTTCGAAACACCGCAGTATAACACATGGATAGAATTGCTGTACGATCAGAATCAGGAAGATGTTCTGCGCTACGCTCGCGGAATTGTGGAAAACGGATTCCCTGCAGGGATTCTGATGATAGATGATAACTGGCAGAAATACTACGGATGCTGGGAGTTTGACCGTGAAAAGTTCCCCGATCCCAAAGCTATGGTGGACGAGCTTCATTCCATGGGCTTTAAGGTTATGCTTTGGACTTGTCCGTACATTTCTCCCGATAGCCCCGAATACCGCGAGCTTGCAGAAAAGGATCTGCTTACAAAAACCGCGGACGGCAAGGTTTCACTTCATGAATGGTGGGACGGTTATTCCGTTACACTTGATCTTACCAATCCCGTGGCGGTACTGTGGTACGATCTCAAGCTTAAAAAACTCCGAGAGCTTTACGGGATAGACGGATTTAAATTTGACGCGGGCGATGCCCGTTTTTACGAAAACGATAAAATATCACTCGGAGAAGTATCACCCAATGCTTTCTCCGAACTGTGGGCTAAATTCGGGCTTAATTATGCTTATAACGAATACCGCGCCTGCGTGGGATGTCAGGGGTATCCTCTTGTTCAGCGTCTTGCCGATAAGTATCACAGCTGGGATAAAAGAGGCATGGCTTCTCTCATACCCAACAGCCTTACCCAGGGAATAATGGGTTATGCCTACACCTGCCCGGACATGATCGGTGGGGGAGAGTGGTCGTTCTTCCGCGGTGACGATGTTTCCGAAAGACTTGATCAGGAACTTGTTGTGCGGTATGCTCAATGTGCAGCTCTTATGCCCATGATGCAGTTTTCGGCAGCACCCTGGAGAGTGCTTTCCGAAGAAAATGCGGTTTTGTGCCTTCGTGCGGCAAGACTTCATACACAATATGCTTATCATATCCTTTCACTGGCAGAAAATGCTTCAAAAACTGGTGAGCCCATTGCAAGATATATGGAATATGAATTTCCGGGTCAGGGATTTGAACAGATAACCGATCAGTTTATGCTGGGTGATAAAATACTTGTGGCACCGGTTGTTGAAAAAGGCGTTACTGAACGTGCAGTAAAGCTTCCGGCAGGAAGATGGGC
>JAZSGA010000259.1:0-15296 GCA_045532495.1 Eubacteriales bacterium
ATATACGATTTTTCCACCGATAACGCATTGCTTGCGCTTATCGAAAACGACGGAGATGAGGACAAGGTTTTTGATGCACTTTGTGCCCTGTCGTCATACAACATAAAGGCATCGCGGCTTTTTGCCGCAAAGCCTGAATTGGTGAAATCTGTTTGCTGCAAAACATTTTTTGCGCTTTGTGAGTATTATGACCGCCGCAGGGCAAAGGGACTTATGACAAAACTTTTTGGCAGCATTTCCGAAAGCTATTATTCCATATTCCGCACCGCAGTGTTTTATGGCCGAAACAAATCAGGCGAAAGAGAATATGTTATAAACCCGATACACAAATATATGTGTAAAAATGGTTTGTGGAGCAGTTATAAATATCCTGCGGCGGGTAAAAATACCGAGCTTGGTGTTATTCTTAAAACCATAGATATGGTATTAAGGCTTGAGCTTGATTTTTCACCAAAGGTAAATGAGCCAAAATCTGCAAAAATAGTAGAGTCCCTTGCAAAAAAAGCGTTGGAACAGTACCGTGCAGACGAGCAGCTGAAAAAAGTGAGAACCGTTAATATAGATATAACAAAGCTGTCGGATATACGAAGATCTGCGGATATAACAAGGGACAGGCTTATTGTTGAAGAAGTTTGGGAACCGGATATTTTGCCGCAGGTTATGCCGGAAGTAACCGATGCCAACAATGATAACAGTGGCAAAACAGAGCTGCAAAGAGAACTGCTCGGTCTTACGGTGGATGAAACAGCATTTTTTGCATTGCTGATCTGCGGTGGTGATTATAACGGATACATTGCATCAAAAAAGCTTATGCTGTCGGTGGTGTGTGATTCCATCAATGAAAAGCTGTATGATGAATTCTGCGACAATGTTATAGATTCCGACGGCATAACGGCTTGTGTTATAGAGGATTATGCTGACAGTCTTAAAGAAATGTTTGAAGAGGTAATATAATGAAAATACCAAAAAGAATAGCCCAGGCTGTTATAAATTCGCTGAAAGGCGGCGTTGTACCCCGCATAGGTCTGCCGTATATTGCCGTGGGACGCGAAAAAGAAATAGAAGCATTGCTTCATGATGTGGATATAATATCCGACGGAGGTGCTTCGTTCAGATTTATAGTCGGCAAATACGGCAGCGGAAAAAGCTTTTTGTTGCAGACCATACGCAATTATTGCATGGACAAAAATTTTGTGTGTGCCGATGCGGATCTTTCGCCTGAACGCAGACTCTGCGGCACACGTGGACAGGGTATTGCCACATACCGTGAACTTATGAGCAATATTTCTACCAAAACTCGTCCCGAAGGCGGT
This sequence comes from Eubacteriales bacterium, assembly GCA_045532495.1. Classification (GTDB taxonomy): domain Bacteria; phylum Bacillota; class Clostridia; order Oscillospirales; family CAG-382; genus UMGS1052. The sequence continues at coordinate 1,314 of JAZSGA010000259.1, forward strand.
GCGCTTACCCTTATTCTTGACAGATGGATAAATGCGGTAAGGGCAGATGTAATTGCGGAAGGTACGGCTTTGCCGGATACTTCAGAGTTTGAACAAGCTGTGGAACGCAAGATTTACGCAACAGTAAACAGCCTTAACGAAATGGTACACGGATTTGATTTTGCAAAACTGCTTGCGCTGTATTACCGTTCCTACACAACGGGTGACGACGATACAAAAGCAAAGGTGGCAAAATGGTTCAGAGGAGAATACACCGCAAAAACCCAGGCAAAGGAAGAGCTTGGCATAAATATTATAATAACCGATGATGACTGGTACGATTATATTAAGCTTTTTGCTGCTTTTCTCAAAAAAGCAGGTTACAGCGGTTTTATGATACTGATTGACGAACTTGTAAATATTTATAAAGTACCGCAAAGCATTACGCGTCAGTACAATTACGAAAAAATACTCACCATGTATAATGACACGTTGCAGGGCAAGGCATGCGGGCTTGGAATAATCATGTGTGGTACACCTCAATGCGTGGAGGATACAAGACGGGGAGTTTACAGCTACGAAGCATTAAGGTCAAGACTTGCAGAAGGCAGATTTTCGGCAGACGGTCTTTACGATATGCTTTCTCCCGTTATAAAGCTTGAACCGCTTACATACGAAGAGCTTCTTGTGCTGTCTGAAAAACTGCGCGATATACATGGAGTGCTTTATGAATATGACCCGCATGTATCCCAGGAGGATATTATCGGATTTTTAAAGCTTGAATTCGGCAGAGTGGGGGCAGATACCAACATAACCCCGCGTGAGGTTATAAGGGATTTTATTGAGCTGCTTAATATATCTTATCAAAACCCCGGCATGGATGTAAAAACAATTATGGGACTTGACAGTTTTACATCCGCAACGGCACAACAAGATGTCGACGATGAAATATTGGAATTTGAGTTGTAATAATAACAGAAAGGAACGTTTATGGCAGATATTTTTTCACGGTATGCGCCGTTTATAAGGGATTATATATACCGCAACGGATGGGAAAATCTGCGCGGAGTGCAGGTGGCGGCGGCAGATGCTATTTTCAACACCGATGAAAATGTACTGCTTACCGCATCCACCGCATCGGGAAAAACAGAAGCGGCTTTTTTTCCTATTCTCACATTGCTTTCCGAAAACGAGCCGACTTCCGTTGGGGTAATATATGTGGGACCTTTAAAGGCTTTGATAAACGATCAGTTTTTGCGGCTCAACGATCTCTGTGCCGAAGCCGGTATTCCCGTGTGGCACTGGCATGGAGATGTTTCGGCATCCCACAAAGCAAAGCTTCTTAAAAATCCCTCCGGCATACTTCAGATAACTCCCGAATCCCTTGAAGCGTTGCTTATGCATAAACATTCTGCAATATCAAAGCTTTTCGGCGACCTTAGGTTTATTGTTATTGATGAAGTTCATTCGCTTATACGCGGCGACAGAGGCGGTCAGACAATGTGCCTTATTGAGCGACTTTCAAAGCTTGCCGGCGTAAATCCGAGAATAATAGGGCTTTCAGCAACTCTCGGAAGTCCGCAACAGACAGGTGAATATTTATCCATGGGCACGGGCAGGTCAACAGTTATTCCAAAAATAGAGGATAAAGGCACAAAATGGCGTCTTTCCATGGAGCATTTCTTTATTTCAGGTCCGCAGGCGGCAGAGGATAACGAGCCTGCCGAGGCTTTGGAGGTGCTTGACACAGCCACTGACACAGCGCCTGTTGCGGCAGATCCCGGTATAGGCTATGTGTTTGAGCATACACGCCATAAAAAATGCCTGGTGTTTGTCAACTCAAGAGAAGAATGTGAGGCGGTGACAACTACCTTGCGGCGATATTGCGAGCACAAAAACGAGGCAGACAGATTTATGATACACCACGGAAATCTTTCGGCTTCCTACCGCGAAACCGCCGAGGAGTGTATGCGTGATGATGATGCGTACCTCACAACAGTAACCACGGCAACTCTTGAGCTTGGAATAGATATTGGCAAACTGGAACGTGCTTTTCAGATAGATGCTCCTGCAACCGTATCATCTTTTCTGCAAAGAATGGGACGTACGGGCAGAAGGGGAAATCCTCCTGAAATGTGGTTTGTTATGCGTGAGGATCTGCCCGAAGCGCGGGCGATGCTTCCCACAACCGTGCCATGGAAACTGCTTCAGGGAATTGCCCTTGTGCAGGTTTATCTTGAAGAACGTTGGGTAGAACCGCAGATGCTCTCAAAATACCATTTCAGCCTTTTGTATCATCAGACCATGAGTACGCTTGCATCCTGCGGAGAGCTTACACCACAGCAGCTTGCATCGTCTGTACTTGGCCTTGCGGTTTTCAGAAATATTTCCCGTGAAGATTACCGCACTTTGCTTTTGCATCTTATTGAGATAGACCACATACAGAAAACAGAAGAAGGCGGTCTGATAGTAGGAATTGCCGGTGAACGCATAGTAAACTCATTCAAGTTTTACGCTGTTTTTATGGAAAACGAAGAATATACGGTAAGATGTGGTTCGGAAGAACTGGGTACCATTGTAAAGCCCCCACCGGTGGGCGAAAAGATAGCAATAGCGGGCCATGTCTGGATAGTGGAAGAAATTGACCACAAACGCCGCAATATATATTGCGAAAAGGTTAAAGGCATAGTGCCGGCTTATTTTGGTTTGTGCCCCGGGGATATAAACACAAAAATACTTGAACGCATGCGTCAGGTTCTGCGTGAGAGCAAAAGCTACCCGTATCTGATGAAAAACGCCGTATCACGCCTGGATACGGCACGGATCTCGGCAGCAAATTCGGGCATTACCGAAAATCCCCTTGTAAACCTTGGCGGAGATATGTGGTGCTTGTTCCCGTGGCTTGGCACATATGCGTTTTTTGCTCTTGAAAGGTTTTTGAAACTCAAATGTGCCCCCATACTTGATATACGCGGAATGGATTCTTCACGCCCGTATTTTATACAGTTTAAAATGAAATGCGACGAAAAAGAGTTTTTTGCCACACTGCGTCAGCTTATAAGCGCCGAGTTTGATCCCATGGAACTTGTTTATCCGGGCGAAAACCCCGTATTTGATAAATATGATGAATATATACCTGCCGAGCTTGTACGCAAAGGTTTTGCCTACGGTGTGCTGGATATAGATGGCATGAGGGCACGTATTTGCGAATGGTGCGATAAATATTGTTAAAAAATACCCGACAGGTTTTTAATCTGTCGGGTATTGGTATTGTGTATGTTTATTTAACGGTTATAATAAGCGCATGACCTTTATCGTACATGTTTCCGGTAAGAACGTACTGTGGAATTACTGTATCAACCCTGGCACCGTTTTGGTCGGTATAGGATGCAATTATTTCTGTGTAAAAATCGCTGTGCTTGTGACCGCAGAAAACTCCTTTTATAACATCGGCATTCTGTGTTATAAGCTCATATACACGCTTTGTATCGGGATTCTGCATGGATGCTTCGTTGCCGACAAAGTTGCTGTAGAAATCACGGCTTCCCGAACCGTCATTTATGCGGATCGGCACAGCATCAGATTCTGCGGGGTTGCGTGTGCAGAGCTGCTCGTGCTGGAATATAAGCATTATAATTCCGCGTTTGCGTGCATCTATGATATCTGCCTCAAGCTTTTCTGCCTGGCCGGGGAGATATTTGTTTTCACCGTTATTAATTGATACAACGCGAACTTTATCGGCCAGCACACGGGATGCGTAATGAACATCGTGATGCCATGCTTTTTTAACTATTTCGTATCTTGATTCGAGTGTGGTATCATCCGGCACTTTGCCCTGCATAACACGGGTTATGTCATGGCCGCCCATGGTAACAAGCACATCAGGGCATGCTTTCCATACAAGTTCTTCCATAAGATCAATGGTACCCCAGGTTATGTAATCAAGTGTATCGCCTGTGATTATGGTCTGGTCAAAGAACTTTGTAATATCCATTGTGCGTACGGTGTTGGGCACTGTACTTCCGTCGCGGAAAGCAATGCGGAATTCTCTGGTGCTCTTTATGCAGGGACGCTGCTCAATGCAGTCAAGGGCATTGAGGCAGTTGAGATGGAAGTCTGTGGACTGGAGAATTTCAATGGGTTCGCCGCCAAGACCTGAATTTATTTCGGCATGACGGAACATTATACCGTCTTCGCCAAGCTGATAAATGTAGGTTTCAGGTTTTTCGGGACTGCCGGCAATGGTTATTTTGGGCTTGGAAAAGTATTCTGTTTTTTCCTTTGAGATAATCATGATACACACCTCGCATGGTTTTTTGTTAAAATTTTCTATATTTTACATCAAAAAGCCTGTTGTGTCAATGTATTTGCTAAAAGTTTCGAAAAACGTATTGCAAATGAGGAGTATTTTTGATAAAATATATATCAAATAATTTATTTACAGGAGATCATTATGGATAATTTACAAATACTTGCAAGGGTAAACGGTCAGCCCATAACTTCCGCAGAAGTTGATGCGGCTATTATTGCTATGGGCGCAAAAGGTGAACGCTACAATAATCCCGAGGGAAGACGCATGGTGCTTGATCAGCTTATCAACAAAAAGCTGTTTCTTGCAGATGCTGCAAAGAATCTTTACGAATACGACCCCAAGTTCAAGGCCGAATTCCAGAAGATCAAAGAGGATATGCTTGCAAACTTTGCAATCGCAAAGGCTGTTGAAAACGTAAAGGTTACAGATGACGAAGCCAAAAAGTTCTTTGAAGATAACAAATCCGAACTTGTTTCGGGCGAAACTGTTAACGCATCGCACATTCTTGTGGATTCCGAAGAAAAGGCAAACGACATTCTTGCAAAAATCAATGCAGGCGAAATATCCTTTGAAGATGCCGCACGTGCCAACAGCAGCTGTCCTTCTTCCGAACAGGGCGGTAACCTTGGCGAATTTACCCGCGGACAAATGGTTCCCGAATTTGACGAGGCTTGCTTTAGCATGGAAGTGGGCGAGATACGCGGACCTGTTAAAACCCAGTTTGGCTTCCATCTTATAAAGCTTAACGCAAAAAATGAAGCACAGCCTTTGGAATACGAAACAATTGCGGACCAGATAAAACAAAAGCTGGCTTCCGATAAGCAGCAGGAAGCCTACCGCTCAAAGATAAACCAGCTTAAAATTCTTTATCCTGTGGATATTCTTTAATTATATTTTTTCCTTAACCAGCGATTTTATTGATTTCGAATACTGCAAAGGGGACATTCCGGTTTTCTGCCTGAACTGACGCGAAAAGTAATGGGGACCGGAATAACCCAAAAGCTCGGCTATCTGTGTGATGTTGTAATTGTCATCACGTATCAGCTTTTTTGCATGCTCGATCTTCATATCGATAAAGTATTCTATAACACCTTTGCCGCAGTTGGTGCGGAATATTTCACGCACTGACGAAACACTTACATTTGCCGCAGCCGCAATATCCTTAAGTGTCAGTGCACGGTGAAGGTTTTTGCTCATGAACGCTTCGATTTCAAAAAACGTTGTATCGGTTATATGGCTTTTGAATGATGACATCTGCATGGTGTCATCATTTCTTATTAGTATGATAAGAAGCTCCGAAAGGTACTGCTTTATAAGCTGTTCAGAGCCAAAGGGCTGGTTTGAACGGCGTGTAAGCTTTTCGGAATATGGGTCGCCCAAAGGACCTTCGAAGGTGTTAATGCGTTCTGCTATGATTTTGGAGATTAGCTTTTTTTGAATATTGCCAATCTGCATAACTTTGCCCTCAAAGAATTTCATGGCAGGTGAGTGACATTCAAAGCTGACAATTACCGAGTTGGAAGCGGCATCTGTGCATATATTGTGCCATTCGCCGGGCTTGTGAAAAACAATGTTACCATGCGGAAGGGTAAACTGTTCTTTATCGGCTGTTATAAGTGCTTCGCCTTTGTCAATGTAAACAAATTCCCAGAAGTCGTGCTGTTCACCTTTGAAGGAAAAGCCTTTTGCATATTCAAAATAGTGTATGGTGTAAACCTTATCAATAACAAGCTCGTTCTGCAGTTCTGTTGCTATGTAATGGTTCATGGCACGCCTCCTTTCTATCTTTTTTACATTATAGTACAAAGCGGCATGAAAATCAATACCGTTTTAAACTATTGTGTAAATATAATGACATTTTGTGTAAATTCAAATGCTAAAGTTTGTTGTAAAATAGAGTTACAAAAATGATTATCAGGTTGAACACAAAAACACATCTGATGTTAAAGCAAAGTTCCCGAAAGGCGGTTTACAGTTTTATGAGAATAATAGTATGTAAAAACTATGAAGAAATATCAAAAGTTGCGGCAAAAATAGTTGCAAGTCAGATAACTCTCAAACCCGATTGCGTGCTGGGGTTTGCCACAGGCTCCACACCTGTTGGTATGTATAAAGAGCTGTGCAGCATGTACGAGCACGGTGAAATAGATTTTGGTTGTGTTACATCGTTTAACCTTGATGAATATTACCCCATAAAAAAGTCCAATTCCGAAAGTTATAACTATTTTATGGATGAGCAGCTTTTTTCAAAAGTAAATATAAACCGCAACCGCATACATATCCCAAACGGTGAAGCTGAGGACCCCGCGGTTGAATGTGAAAAGTATGATAGGGAAATTGACCGATGCGGCGGTATAGACCTTCAGATACTTGGCATAGGCGTTAACGGACACATAGGCTTTAACGAACCCGATGTAAATCTTTGTGCAGATACTCATCTTACAGATCTTACACAAAGCACCATAGATGCAAATTCACGCTTTTTTGAATCGGCAGACGAAGTGCCCAGAAAGGCTATTACCATGGGCGTTGCCACCATCCTTAAGTCACGCAAAATAATTCTTCTTGCCAGTGGCAAAAACAAACATGCCGTTATAAGCGAGCTTTTGAGCAAAAAGGTAACCACCAATGTACCCGCAACTCTTTTGAATCTTCACAAAGATGTTACTATTATCTGTGACGAGGAGGCTTATTGCGGATGATACTCAAAAATGCCACAGTATTAACGGACGATTTTTGTTTTCGCAAATGCGATATAAAAACAAACGGCAACATAATTGAGTCAGTTGCTTTGAATACCGGGGAAGGCATTGACTGTACCGGCAAATATATTGTTCCCGGTCTGTGTGATAACCATACCCACGGCTGTATCGGTTATGACAGCAGCGAGGCTTTTTCTGTTGATGTTATAGACAGAATGTCACGCTTTTATGCCTCCAACGGTGTTACAACTTTTTTGCCTACGGTAACCACTTCTTCTGCCGAAAATACCATGCGCAGCATAAAAACCATTGCTGATTCATACAAAAACGGAGTAAGCGGTGCGAATGTGGGTGGTATACATATGGAAGGTCCGTATTTCAGCGAAAAACATAAAGGTGCCCAGAACCCTGCTTATTTGCGTAATCCCGATATAGAAGAATTTACACGTTTTAACGAAGCATCCGGCGGTATTATACGTCTTATTGCCATAGCTCCCGAGCTTGAGGGAACAAAGGAATTTGTTTCCGAAGTTTCAAAAATATGCGCGGTTTCCATCGGTCATACCGATGCAGATGAACAGCAGGCAAGGCTTGCCATAGAATGTGGTGCAGGCTGTATGACTCATACCTTCAACTGCATGCGTCCGCTGCATCACCGTAATCCCAACGCCATAGGAGCGGCTCTTGATAGCGATATCTGCTGCGAATTTATATGCGACGGTTTTCATATCAATAAAACCGTTATACGCATAATGTATAAGCTTCTCGGTGATGAACGTATGCTTCTTGTAAGCGATTCCGTGCGTGCGGCAGGCATGCCCGATGGTCAGTATGAGTTTTCCGAGCGTCCGATTATTGTAAAAGAAGGAAAAGTAAGATTCCCCGACGGCACCATAGCAGGAAGCTCTGCAACACTTTTTGAATGTGTAAAAAAAGCGATTGAATTCGGAATCCCCCCGGAAAGTGCCTTCAAAATGGCATCGTACACCCCTGCAAAGCTGGCGCGCATTTCGGATGTATGCGGAAGCATTTCGGCAGGCAAACGTGCGGATATGCTGATACTTGATGAAAATTTCAATATCGAAAAAGTTATTATCCGAGGCGAATTTTTTGAAAAGAGGCGGGCTGACTGATGTATCTTGGTATTGATATCGGTGGTACAGCCGTAAAATGGGGCGTTATTGACGGAGATTGCAAAGTTGTTGAAAAGTCTTCGTTTGCCACCGCAAAAGAGTCTGATACAGCGCTTATGGATCAGATATGCGAAGTTATAAACAAAATAAAGGATAAATATTCCATAACCGATGTGGGTATGGGATCTCCTGGGTTTGTTGATGATAAAAACGGCATTATTGCAGGTTCCGATAATACTCCCTTCAAAAACACCCATGCCCGTGAGTATATAGAAGCAAGAACCGGTGTAAAAGTGCATCTTGACAACGATGCAAACTGTGCCACCATGGGCGAATATTCTCAAAGCGAAAAAAAGGGCAATATGATCCTTCTAACCCTTGGTACTGGTGTTGGCGGAGGAATTGTAATAAACGGCAAGCTTTTCCGCGGCAGCACGGGATTTGCAGGCGAAATAGGCCATCTGATCATAAATCACGGCGGCAGACGCTGTCCGTGTGGCAGACGAGGCTGCCTTGAACAGTACGCATCCGCAACGGCGCTGGTAAGACTTGCCCGCGAGGTTGCCGAAAAAACAGGCTGCATTATTGATGGCGAACCGGTTGATGTTAAAAGCCTTGATGGAAAAAAGGTGTTCGATTACTACTACCGCGGCAGTACCCGCGCAGAGCAGATAATTGATGAATATGCTTCTTATCTTGCTTCCGGAATTATAAGCCTTGTTAATATTTTTGATCCTGATGAGATTGTTCTTGCCGGCGGCATTACCAACGAGGGGGATGCTCTTATGGAGTTTCTTTATCGCCATTTGCCCCAAAAAACACCATTGCGTATTGCTTCGCTTACAAACGATGCAGGTTTTATCGGAGCGGCACTTTTGTGCGCTGATAACAAATAAAAGCTTTAAAGCACCACTTATTTGTGGTGCTTTTTGTTTGAAAAAACAACAAAACTCTTGCATATTTTGGGCTTGCATGTTATACTGAAACAAAGCATATTTTTCCGTGGAGGTTACTATGGATTTTAAAAATGTACCAAAAAAATACAGACCGATACCTTTTTGGTCATGGAACGAAAAACTTGACATTTCCGAAACCAAAAGGCAGATAAACCTTATGGACGAACAGGGAATAGGTGGCTTTTTTATGCACGCCAGAGGGGGTCTGCAAACCGAATACATGGGCGAAGAATGGTTTGAAAACGTAAAGGTGTGCGCCGATGAGTGTGAAACCAATGGTATGCAACCCTGGGCATATGACGAAAACGGCTGGCCCAGCGGTTTTGGCAACGGCATTGTAAACGGCAAGGGTGTTGAATACCAGCAAAAATATCTGCGCATTGCACGTGCTGCCGACGGCGAAAAAGAAAATAAAATTGCCGAGGTGGACGGATATGTGTTTTACTACGAGGTAAATCCCTTTTATGTGGATACCCTCGACGGCAAGGTTATAAAGGATTTTATCGAAAACATTTATGCTCCCTATTACGATAAGTTCAAGGGCAGAATCTGCGGTTTCTTTACCGACGAGCCTCAGATATCCCGCAACGGTATACCGTGGAGCTTTATTCTGCCTGAAGAATATAAAAAGGCTTTCGGTGATGATCTTATACCTCATTTGCCCGAGCTTTTTGCCGATAAAGGCGATTACAAAACCACACGTATAAGATTCTGGCGCCTTATCACAGATTTGTTTTCAAAGAACTTTATGAAGCAGATATACGATTGGTGCTGTGATCACGGTTTCGGTTTTACAGGTCATCTGGTGCTTGAGGAATCTCTCAACTCGCAGCTTGTATCCAACGGCGCCTGCATGCCACATTATGAGTACATGACAATACCCGGCATGGACTGGCTGGGCAGACACAACAACCGCAGCCTTACTCCTTATCAGGTGGGCTCTGCCGCACGTCAGAACGGACAAAAACAGGTGCTTTCCGAAACTTTTGCCATGTGCGGACACAACATAGGCCACGATGAACTCAAATGGATATACGAATATCAGATGGTACGCGGCATAAATCTGCTTTGTCAGCACCTTGAGGGCTATTCCAACCGAGGTATACGCAAGCGCGATTATCCTCCGGCAATGTATATTCAGCAGCCCTGGTGGAATGAGTATAAAACCTTTAACGATGCCATGAGCCGCATTGGTATGTTACTTACAGAGGGCGATGACGGTGTTGATGTGCTGCTTATTCATCCGCAGACAACGGCATGGACAATGTACAACGACGATTGCATATCCAAAATCAACGAAGCACGCAAAGATACCTGCGGAAGCGCTGCTCTTGATAATCTTCAGCGCATACTTATGGATGAGATACTTATGCTTGAACGCAAGCATATCAACTTCCATCTCGGCGATGAAATAATGATGGAACGCCATGGCTGCGTTAAGGACGGTTGCCTTGTTATAGGTCAGAAAAAGTATTCCAAAGTTATCGTTCTTAAGGAACATGCGGACTTCCTTGAAAATACCCAAAAGCTGCTTTCAGAATTCAAGGCGGTGGGAGGTGTTATCACAACCGCACGGGAACTTGAACCCAACAACATTATAGATATTCCCGAAATCACGTACTGTCAGCGTTTCTGCGATGAATATGACATGTATTATTTTGTTAACAGCACAGAAAACACTTATGATGCAGTTATTACCAAGGGCTCAAAAATTCTTGATCCCGTAACGGGCGAGCTTGTTCCGTTTGACGGACATCACACATTCAAAAAGTACGAATCACTTGTTGTTATTGATGATAAAACACCGCAGGCAAAATTCGTGGCGCAAAATAATACACCTGCCGCCATTGATCTTTCGGGCAAGTGGAATATTGTATCCTGCACGGAAAACTCTCTTACACTTGACTATTGCGACTATTATTTTGACGGCAAGCTTATGGAAAAGAACGGCTACATACTCAATGCCATGTACCGTGCCATTGATATTGGCAAGCCTGTTCAGATACGCTGTGAATACAAGGTTAACGTAAAGGATATTCCCCAAAAGCTGTATCTTGCCTGCGAAACTCCCGAAATATTTAATATAAGCGTAAACGGAAAGAGTATTGATAAAACCGACTGCGGTTATTTCCGTGACAAGGCTTTCAGAAAACTGGACATTTCAGGCTTTATAAAGCAGGGCGAAAATGTAATTACAGCCGAGGTTTATTTTAGCCAATCCGACAGAGTGTATAAAAACATCGAAAAGAGCAGATGCTTTGAATCCGAAAAGAACAAACTCACATTCGATATGGAAATAGAAGCAATGTATCTTGTCGGTGATTTTTCCGTGGAAACAGATGCGCAGTATGAAGAACTGCCCCGAAAAGCTTGCAGATATCCTGCAGGAGCTTCGTTTGTTATTGCTGCTCCCAAAACTTCGGTTTGCACCGAAAAAATCAACCGTCAGGGATACCCGTTCTTTGCAGGTGAAATGGTTATTGAAAAGACTTTTGTCGCAGATGACGGCAAGTGGATGCTTGATTTTGAAAAATGCGGTATAAATGTTGTAAAGGTGGAAATAAATGGCAAGCCCGTGGGTAAGTTTATGTATGAGCCTTATACCGCGGATGTTACCGATATGCTCCGTAAAGGCGAAAACACATTGCGCCTTACTCTTGTGAACAATGTGCGCAACCTTTTGGGACCACATCACCTTTCCGAAGGCGAAAGCTATTCTGTAGGCCCCGGATCGTTCTATAAAGAGGCCTGTATATGGTACCGTGTAAATGATCCTGCAAGATGGAACGACGGCTATTGCTTTGCCGATGTTTCCATTGCAAACAGAGGCAAAATATGAGCTCAAAAGGTCGTGATGTGCAGTTTGACTGCGGCGAAATGGGATTCAGTTACCGTACTGCAGCCGTTTGCATAACCAATAATAAAATACTTTTACAGCATGAGGTGGGCGGTGATGAATACGCTTTCCCGGGAGGGCAGGTTAGCTTTGGCGAAACTGCATCTCAGGCGCTTAAACGTGAATTGTGCGAGGAGATGAGCGCGGAGGCGCAAATCGGTGAGCTTTTGTGTACTGCCGAAATATTTTTCGAATGGAACGGCAGGAAATGTCAGCAGATATGCTTGTTTTTTGAAGCCGAGCTTTCTGATGATGTGCCGCATGACGGTACGTTTTTATCATCTGAAAAGTCATTGTCAAAACTTCCAAACCTTGAGTTTTGCTGGGTACCTTTTGATCGGATAGAAGATTATGAGGTTTATCCCGCGCAGGTGCTTGAACTTGCTGTGAGTGGCAAGTTTCATAAAACACACATAATTTATAAAGAATAAAACAAGGCACGGCATATGTATGTTTCATATGCCGTGCCTTTTGCTGTTTATTTTGTGTAACCGTGCTTTAACAGATATTCATCCATTTTTACGCTTCTTTCGTCGTTTGAGTACATGGACCAGTCTATATTTTTTGAACGTTCGTACTCGAATTTAAGACCGTCACGCAGAGTCATAAGTTCGCTTTGTTTCATGCCCGTATGTTCAAGAATCTTTGTGTTGTCGGTTATACGGCGGAACATTCTGGCGTAGATAAGCTGATATTTTACCCAGTCGCTGCCGCCGAGAATATCAATATAGTCCTCGGTGCTTACGGTTATATAGTTGAAGGGAATAATGCTGTTGTAAATTTCTGCTATCTGTTCCCATGTGTTATATTCGGAAGTTGCCACGTTGTAGGATTCGCCGTAAGCTTTATCGTTAAGCACAAGTTTTGCTATCATTCTGCCCACATCGCCTCCCCACGAAAGGGTTGCTTCGCATTTCATTGCCTTTTCGGGAAGCACAATTGTTTTTCCTGTTTGCATGCGATAAATAAAGCTGTGTGCCTCAAGGGTCACAAGCTGAAATCTGCCGGTGGAATAAGTGGTGGCGGGGCGCACTATAGTCCAGTTTTTATAGCCGGAGTTTGTAAGAATATCTTCTTCACGTGCTTTGTAAAGTGCGTAGTCATCGGTGGCAAGAAAACTCTTATCCTGCGAAACATCGAGCAAACGGGGCGACTTTTCTGTAATGGGAGGAGCATCTGCAAAAACACGGCAGGATGAAAGGAATATGTAATGATCGGTATTATCAAGAAAAATTTTATAGATATTTCTGAATTCCTCGGTACCGTATGTCATAAAATCAACAATGCCGTTGTAGCCGTTATTAAGAAGTTCGGCAAGGCATCCTGAATCTTTTACATTTGTACGGATATATCTGAGGGCAGGGTTATCCGAAATTATATTATCAAGCGATACAACATCCACATGAAAACCCATGGCTATAAGTTCGGGTACAAGGTATCTGCCCATGGCGCCCGTACCGCCCAGAACAAGAATCTTTTTGATAGACATATAATAATCCTCCAAGGCTGTTTAATGTTTAAATAATATCACAAATCATAACCTAAATAAATAGCATATCTGATATTTTTATCAAAAATGATACTATTATATTGACAAATTGTATGTTGTACGATAATATAGTGTTGAAATAAAGCAAAAAGAGGTCAGCTTGTGAATACTGAGGTTTTATCAAATCTGGTTATAACAAAAATACTGTGCGCCGCCACATTTTATAATGATGTCGGCGGAACTGTAAAACGTGAAAACCGTGACAGATGGGCAATGGTTTTAAAATATGAGGGCGAAACTGTGTATACTGTAAACGGCAGACAATATGTATCAAACATAAACAATGCGGTTATTCTTCCAAAAGGCTGTTCGTATCAATGGCAGTGCACAAAAAAAGGACATTTTGCTGTTGTGGAATTTGAAAGCGAGTGTATGTGCAGTGATATTATTTATTTCCGATCTGTGGACGGAGCGGCTTTACTCAGGTTTTTTAAGGAGCTTGAGTACAAATATACC
>JAZSGA010000168.1:0-16442 GCA_045532495.1 Eubacteriales bacterium
GGCATTGCAAAGCCTTGCGTTTTTAATTCCTGCCATGGTGCTTACAGCGGTTATCAATCCCCTGTTCAATCACGAGGGAGCCACGATTATTATGTACCTTTACGGCGGAAATCCTCTTACCTTTGAAAGTATAATTTACGGTCTTTGCGCCGCCATGTCCCTGGTTTCGGTTTTGTGCTTTTTCTCATCTTTCAGCACGGTTATGACAAGCGACAAATTTATGTACCTTTTCGGTAAACTTATACCTTCGCTGGCGCTGGTGCTGTCAATGACTTTACGATTTGTTCCGCTTTTTGCAGAACAGCTGAAAAAAACAGCAGACGCACAAAAGTGTATCGGCAGAGGGCTTGACGGAAAAGGGATTCTTAACAAAATAAAAAATGCCCTTCGAATTTTATCAATTACCGTCACATGGGCGCTTGAAAACGCCATAGATACCGCCGACAGTATGAAATCCCGCGGATACGGCACTGGTAAGCGGACTTCTTATTCGGATTACCGCTTTGAAAAAAGGGACATTATAACCCTTCTTTGCATATTTATTCTCGGCATATGTGTGATAATAGGAAAATCTGCAGGATATACAGAGTTTACCTTTTTCCCCGTCATAAAACACGCACCTTTTTCGTTGCACTCCGCAGGTGTTTTTGTGTGCTGGTTTTTGCTGTGTTTAACACCTGTAATTATTGAAATTCGGGAGGTGATAAAATGGAAATATTTAAGCTCGAAAATTTAAGCTTTACCTACCCCAAAAACGATAAAGCTGCATTAAACAACATTAGCCTTACAATAAACGAAGGTCAATTTATCACTTTGTGCGGCAGATCGGGCTGCGGCAAAACTACGCTTCTCCGTCTTCTCAAACCCTCCCTTTCCCCCGAGGGCGCAATAAACGGATCCGCAACTTATCTCGCAAACAGCATAAAAGAGCTTTCCGCAGCCGAAGATGCACAAAACATAGGCTTTGTGTTCCAGAATCCCGAATTTCAGATAGTGTGCGATAAGGTGTGGCACGAGCTGTCCTTCGGGCTTGAAAATCTTGGATTATCTGATGATGAGATCCGCCTCAGGGTTTCGGAAACCTCATCATTTTTCGGAATATCAAACCTTTTCCACAAAAACATTAGCTCCCTTTCGGGCGGACAAAAACAACTTGTTTGTCTTGCATCCGTAATGGTTATGAAACCGAAAGTGCTCATCCTCGATGAGCCCACCTCCAGCCTTGATCCTATTTCGGCAAAGCATTTTATTGAAGCGGTTAAACGTGTAAACACCGAAATGGGTGTTACCGTGATAATGTCGGAGCAGCGCCTTAACGAGGTGCTCCCCCTTTCTGACAGAGTAATCGTTATGGATGACGGCAAAATTTTTGCCGACGGCAATGTAAAAGAAACGGCAAAGCAGCTGTTTGACAGCAAGCACGAAATGTTTGCCGCCCTGCCTTCGCAAATGCAAATATATGCAGGCATACTTAACGGCAGCGATTTTCCCGTATCGGTAAGGGACGGCAAAGTGTGGCTTTGCGATCATGCGCGTAACCATGCATTTTATCCCGACAGAATACAATCCGATAAAATTCCCGATACATCGAAAAAAGCCTTTAGTCTTTGCGATGTTCATTTTAAATACCAAAAGGACAGCGAAGATGTTCTAAAAGGAATAAGCCTTACTGCGTATAAAGGCGAGCTGCTTTCGATACTCGGTTCAAACGGTGTGGGAAAATCGACACTTCTTTCGGTAATATCGGGTTTGCGCAAGCATTACAGCGGCAAGGTTAAAACCTGCGGTAAAATCTCATACATGCCCCAGGACGTTACAAGCCTTTTTGTTGCGGATAACGTAAAGGAAGATTTATTTGAAATCACCAAGGATGCGGATGTCATTTTGCAAACAGCGCAGCTTTGCGATATTTTACACCTGTTGCACAAGCACCCCTACGACCTTTCAGGAGGCGAAAAGCAACGGGCAGCTCTGTGCAAGGTCTTGCTTACAAAACCCGATATTCTGCTGCTGGATGAGCCCACAAAGGGTATGGACGCACATTTTAAGCATACTTTAGGCAAAATCCTTTTAAAGCTTAAAAATCGTGGCATTACAATTATAAATGTTTCCCATGATATTGAGTTTTGCGCCAGCTTTTCCGACAGATGCGCTTTGATGTTTGACGGCAAAATAACGGCAACCGGCACACCCAAAAGCTTTTTCACCAAAATGAGCTATTACACCACAGACACCGTGCGGATGGCAAAAGATATCCTTCCCACGGCTGTTACCGTAAATGATGTAATAACCGCTTTTGGCGGAAGCAGTTTTGAACCGCAAAAGCGCGATAACATAAAAAAAGACATCGACAACTTTAAACCTCAGAGTAATAAAGAAAAGCCGGAAAAAAGCTTTAATTTAAAGTCATTGTTGCCACTTTTATTTGTAATACTTGCCGTTCCGTTTACTGTGTATTACGGCATTGACCGCATGGATGACAAGCATTATTATCTTATAAGCTTTGCGGTTATTGCAGAAATACTGTTGCCGTTTCTGCTCATGTTTGAAAAAAGAAAGCCCAAAGCACGGGAAATAATCACCATAGCTGTGCTGTCGGCTATATGCGTTGCCGGCAGAGGCATATTCTTTATGGTTCCGCAATTCAAGCCCATGGCGGCAATTATAATAATTGCAGGCGCATGCCTGGGTTACGAGTCGGGCATGATGGTGGGCGTGGTATCTGCTTTTGTTTCAAACCTGTTTTTTGGTCAGGGGCCATGGACAGTATGGCAAATGACCGCATTTGCCCTTATCGGACTTGTATCGGGGTTGGTTTTTGACACTCTTAAAGTCAAAAAGTCAAAAATTATAATGTGCATCTTCGGATTTTTTGCCACATTTATAATTTACGGCGGTATACTTAACCCCGCATCGGTGCTCATAATGAATCCCAACCCATCGGCAAAGCTTTTGCTTTCATCTTTTGTTGTGGGATTCCCCTTTGACATCATACATGCTCTGTCCACTTTTGTATTTTTGTTTGTGCTGGCAGAACCCTTTGTCAAAAAAATAGAAAGGGTAAGAATTAAATATTCCCTTTTGAGCAGATGAATACAAAAACGCCCTTGTTCGTATGAGCAAGGGCATTTTAAATGCTGTTTTACGTTATTAATTTTTCCATATATTTTGCAACACCGTCCATGTCATTGCTTTCGGTGATATAGTCAGCCACGGCTTTCACCTCATCAATGGCATTTTCAACCGCAACAGCTGTTCCGCAAAGCTTTAGCATACCAAGATCGTTAATATCATCCCCAAAGGCAATAATATCCGTCTTATCGATTTTCAAACGATCGGCAATTATTGTTAAAGCGGTTTCTTTATTGGAATTTTTCGCAGCAAATCTGCGCCATTTTTCACCTGTAAAACCAATTACAGCGCAATCGGGGCAAGCATTTTTAATTTTATCAACCAAAGCATCGTTATCCAGTTCTGCAGTTATTTTATAAGCAGGCGTTTGAAAATTTTCAAAATCCGAATAATTAAAAACCGCATATCTGTCAGAATCGCTCGGGACAAAATTGCAAAAATATCCCTCATCGCATTCAACTGTTATCCGTCCCATGCCGTTGGTAAACTGCAGGATCATCCTTATTATAGCGGCGGCATCCTCTTTTTTGATCAGATTCCTATATATAATTTCACCACCAAGGCTGATAGTTGCTCCGCCGTTTGATATAATTATATCCGGACGTATCGCTTTTACAACCCTGTTCATCGCATTTTCTGCACGTGCAGTAGCAAAAGCTATCAAATATCCTTGCTTCCGGCAATTATCAAATACTTTTATAGTATATTCCGAAATACTTTTATCACTTTTCAAAAGAGTATTATCAAGATCTGTAATAATCAGTTGCATTATAAAGCCTCGTTATTTTCACGTATCTTTTCAATACTGTCTTTTTTGATTTCCGCTTTAAGCTCCCTCACCCACTCCGACCATTCGCAGTTTTTCTGACCGTATGTAAGATTTTTCTCATATTCAAGCGGAAGCCATGTGGAAATATCAGCTTCGTTATGGGAGATAAGTGCTTCAAGATTATCAAGAGATTTAAACAGCTTTGCCTCAGGAGTCTCTTTTGCGTTCATTTCATCAAAAAGGGATAAAAATTCGCTTTGCATATCAGAAGGAAGCTCGGAAAGCAACCTTACAACGGCAGCATTTTCATCCTGCTCATTCTCACCGGTTTTCAAAAATGCAGGAATATCCCCCGTTATCGCCTCTCCGAAATCATGTATAAGGCACATTTTTATAACCTTGCCGATATCGATCTGCGGATACTCATCGGCACACAGCATAGCCATAACCGCAAGCCGCCAGGAATGTTCTGCAACGCTCTCGCGTCTACCGCTCGATGTCCATGAATGGCGGGTGTTGCACTTTAGCTTTTCGATCTTGTTTAAAAAACTAATGTATGTTCTTTGATCCATGATCCGCTTACTCCGATATTATTTGTCTGAATTTTTCTCTATCACAAATCTGAATATAGCATCATCGCTGTACCACATGGGAAAATTGGTGTTCCATATGTTGTTATACAGGCAAAAATACATATCCTGCTTATCTGTGGGCAGCTTGTAATCAAGCAAATGACGTCCAAAAGGTGCAACCAGCGATGCATCAAGGGATTTCACCGTAACACTTTCATTTTTTATACCTTCGTATACCGCTGTTATCAACGGGCTTCCGACTATACTTTCGGGTTTTATCCATTTACCCATTTTATTGATTTCAAAGCTTTCATCAAGTCCGTTGAATTTAAGCCAAAAGCTTTGCGGAAGCCTTGATGCTTTTTTGTTATACCACTTTACAGTTACGTTTTTGCCATCCTCCAAAACATAAAAGAAAGGCAATCCGTATTCTTTTTCAACACTATCGGGAAATGCCATAAGGGTAATTTTGTTTTTGCCGTTTTTATATACTTTTTTAACTTTCGCTTCAAAAATGCCGCCGACATAATCAGGAAGCCCTACTTTGGTAAAATCCCACATTGCCCAATCGTCATTTATCTTTATGTATTTTTCTTTGTATCTTTGATAATCTCTGTTGTCAAAAAGCTGCCAGCTGAGCGATACGGCGGATGCTTCGGTTTGCACTTCTTTATATTCCGATAAATCAGGGAGCGATGTATCATATTCTGCTTTCACACCCAAAACCTTTTCGGCTTTGCGGATATAATCTCTCTGCTCTGCCCAGGATGCTTCAACTTTGCTTTTTGCATCAGCCACGTCATCGCAATCAAGATCGTAAAAATGCTCCTTATGAGGGAAAAAGGTTTTTATATCCATTCCCCATGTATGCTCGGGAACAAGCAAAAGATTGTCCGATAAATCGGCATTTCCCACACCATTTTTGTCTATATGGCGCATAAGAGATCTGAACATGCTCACCTTTTTCGGATCGGTACCTGCTCCGTGGATCCATGTGTCCCCTATCTCATCCTTAATAACAGGCAGATTGCTGCATCTGCAAACATATTCTCCAAGATCATCAATCGTTGCAGCTTTTAAAATTGCCTGCGGATACTTGCGCTGAATTTGCTCATAAACCTTAACAATTTCATCGGGATCCTGCGGACCTTTGTTATCACCCGTATGGGCAAAAACCACGGCAAAATCGTCAAATTCCCTAACCTTGCCGTAATCGTCCTCGTACATAACAACAATACTTTCATTACCGCATTGCCATCTGAACAGCTCCGGTACATTGGGCAGCGGTGTTGCAGGATTTACACCTATATGCAAAAACTTTATTCCTGCCTCCGCCATAAGCGGAACCATTCCTATGGTGTGCCCCGGCACATCGGTAAGCTTTGCGGCTGTGGTAACTCTGCCAAATCTCTTATCAAGCTCTTTGGAAACCGACAAACCATATTCAAAAAGCTTCGGGCTCATAAGCTCCGTATGGGTGGTAAAAGGCGTTCCGTGCCAGCAAATAATGCCGTCATTTATGGCTTTTTCAAGCGTTCCGTCATCTTCCTTCAACGCCATATATATCAACCACGAACCCACGGTCCATACAAAAGGAGTGTTTGTGCCCTTAAGCTTATACCCCACCTTTATGGCGTTGGGAATATACTGCTCTATATACCGACGGGTAATAGACCGGGAATAATCCGTAAATCCAATATCAAGATGGGTTTTAAATATAATCAAAACTTCTTTTATCAAAATGTTTCCTCCGCATCTGCATTTATATATATTTGTTGCAATCGTACTTTTCCTTACGGTTTAATATTATCATAATCTGCCGGCAATTGCAATAACAAATATCATATATTGATTGTTAAACAGCAAAACAAGAACCTTGCTCAAACGAACAAGGTTCTAAATAATATATCGGTGGAATTTTTTAAAGTAAAATACTTTCCGCTTATTGTTCTTTTTGTGCATGCTCGCGGATCAGTTTTACCAATGTGCCGCTGAGCAGGAACAAAGCAATAAGGTTGGGAATTGCCATCATGCCGTTGCATGTATCCGCAATACCCCAAAGCAAATCAAGATTAACAATGGCGCCGGGGATGGCAACCAAAGAATAAATAACCATAAATACCGTGTTAGCTTTGCTGCCTACGATAAATTCAAGACAACGCACACCATACAAGCCCCAGCCGATAATGGTGGAGAAAGCAAAGCAGCACAGTGCAACTGCTGTAAAAATGGAAACCCAGCTGCCGTAAGTATTAACAAAGCCGCTGATGGTAAGCTCCGCACCTGCGGTTACACCGTAAGTGATGGAAGGTGCACCGAGAAGTATTGTGAGGCCGGTAAGTGTACAAATGATTATAGTATCGCAGAACACTTCAAATATACCAAAGTAACCCTGCTCTACGGGGCTTTTTATATCAGATGCGGCATGGGCAATGGAGCCGGTACCAAGACCTGCTTCGTTGGAGAAAATACCGCGTGAAACGCCGCGTCTCATGCTGATAAACATGCTGCCCACCAAACCGCCGGTAAATCCTGCGGGTGTGAATGCACCTGCAAAAATACTCTGGAAAACAGCGGGAACCCTTGTGATGTTAAGAGCAATAACACCCACACCGAGAATCACATAAAGAGCTGCCATAAAGGGAACCAGCTTTTCGGTGAATTTGCCAATGCGCTTTACACCGCCAAGCAGAACCATGGCAACCATAATGGCAATAAGTATGCCTATTACAAGATTAACGCCAAAAACAGAATCTTCATTGAGCAGATTGAAATTCTGCAGAGCGGTATTTATGGAAGCGGTAATGGTGTTTACCTGCGTTGCGTTACCGGTACCAAATACGGTAAGTACACCCAAAGCGGCGTATATGTAACCGAGAAAATGCCACTTTTTGCTCAGACCGTTTTTAATGTAATACATGGGGCCGCCTACCCAGTCACCGTGAACATTGCGTTCGCGGAAATTAACGGCAAGGGTAACTTCGGCAAATTTGGTGCACATGCCAAGCAATGCGCTGATCCACATCCAGAACACTGCACCGGGACCGCCAAGAGCGATCGCACCCGCAACACCTGCAATATTGCCGGTGCCGACGGTTGCCGCCAATGCGGTACATACAGCCTGGAACGGAGTTACGGCACCCGCCTGCGCATCTTCCTTGCGGAATATGCGGCCAACGGTGGATTTCATGGCTTTGCCGAATCTTGTCATCTGGATAAATCCGCTGCGGCAGCTAAGCCACAGGCCAACACCCAGAATAAGAACCATTGCCGGCACACCCCAAACAAAGTCGTTGAGTGTTGAGTTGATCTCTGTGATCATTTTAATCATATTTCATTCCTCCTGCGTATGCAGTGTTTTCTCCATTATACCATATTTTTTAATAAATTCCACATATTTTTCAAAAATAATCCGAAAAATATATAAAAATCTTCCAAAACAGGTCTGCAAATGCATAAATCTTGCTGTTAAAGGCATCGGTTTGTATTCCTATGAAGTACCCTGTATTCAGGTTTGACAAACCCCGAAAAACGGCGATTTTAGGGCTTTGGGGAAAGGCGTTTCTGAAAGTCTTTTGATTTTATGCGAAGAAATGCGAAGGAATTCGTAAGCAGCGGTGATAGCACCTGCAATACCTATAATAACATAGGAACCATATTCAACTATAAAATATATAATGCCCGAAGTAGCAGCTACTACTGCTGATTTTCCACTCGGATCCACAAAACCTACAGGATTGTTATTACAATAAGCATACCAATTCAGTCCATCCCTGACAGGATCCTCACTTGCAAATCTACCTATCGTGTGATCATAATATCTCGCCCTCAGGTAGATAAATCCTGTTTCGGGGTCATGGTACTCCCCGGTATAGCCGAGAGAAGAATATTCTATCGCACCTCCGTTGCCGAAAGCGTCAAACTCATTTGTATCTACTGCGTTATAAAGGTCGGGATCAGTTGCATCGAGAAGTGATGTTACGTCACCGTGAGCGTCCTTTACATACAGCAGATAGTTTCCGTTCAGATTATCGGAGTGAGAAATCAAGTCATATCCGTAGTTATAAACTGTGCCGACATACGACGAAGGATTTGACGTATTTGTGACTTGTACTCATAAATCAAAGTATCGCCATCCCAAACAAACGAGTTATAAGTGCTGTTTGTGCCGTCATTTACGGATTTATATGCCCTCAATCCGTTTGGCAGATAACCGTAATTCGCTGTTACAGGACCGTTTGTGAAGGAAACGAGCCTATTCAAAACATTATATGTATATGTTTTTGAACCGTCGCTGAGCATATTTCCGTTGGTATCATATGTATACAGTTTTCTTTATTAATTGTTACCGGTTTCGTGTCTTCTTATTTCCTGCCCTTCGTATACGCACAAATATCCTTGTGATTTCCACACCTTTAATGTCATTTCTGCCTCTAGTTGAAATATCCCCGCTTCCTCTTTTTTGCTATTTGAAAGTAATATCCGTTCTGCTTCATCAACATTTTCATTGAGTGCAAGACACCACGCAGCGGCTTTATTTGTGACAACAACACTTTCTTTCGTCAACAACTCTTTTAAACACTCCATTGCAAACTCTCTGTTTTCTTCGAAATATTTGAATATTCTGACCAATTTAGGTTGTTCTTTGTTGCCGGTCTTATAATCGCCGGTCTCGCTGCAACGATATAGTATATCGCAGCTTGTTTCAAAGCGCTGTATAATATCTTCTTTAGTGTACTTTTTCATTCTATCACTCCAAACTTTTTTAATATTTTTATTCCATATTCATATTGGACTTCATAGCTTTGTCCTGCAAGCCAATCTCGAACACTTTTTCCTTTTGTAAATGCGAGTGACTTAGTTAGGTGAATTTATTTGACGAATTTCATTGCAAATAATCTCTGATTATTTGCTTGATACAATGATATCAGGCTCTTGCGAGAATGTCTTTGAATATTCGATTTTTATTTGATACGAGCCTTCGACTCTCGTAGGAAGATCTACCTTGACCTGATAACTGTTTGCGCATCCCTCGGCAAGTGTATAAAACTTCGAGCCGTCAAAGGCTGAAATCTTATAATCTCCACCCATAAAGCGTACGTTAAACGCAACTGTATCAAATGGATAAATGCCACCGAACATGACCCGGGCTGCCGTGTTATCCTCCGAGAAGATGACCTCTGCTCCGGGTAATGTGGCGAGATTTTTACGCTTGAGTGACGCTGCCTCCTCGCTCATGTCCTCATCATATATATTGAACGAAAGTGTGCGAAGGGTTATAGGCGCGGCAGCTCCTTTTAAAGTAAGCTTTAATCTTTTGTATGCGCCGGATTCAAACGTCAGAGCTCGCAAATAACCAACCGACGTGCCTGACACAAGTATTTTTGCCTCCCCTTCGTCAAGCGACTCAAGAGTAAAGGACTCTATTCTTTCACCAAGCTCTACCTTTTCGCCAAGAATAATAGTGTTAAATTCGGGTGTGCCTTCAGGCATTATAATATCAATTACGGCTGTATCACATTCACCGACTGATGCATAGAAAAGCTCGTCATCCAATATCGTCGCCTTATATATATCCGCCTTTTCGCAATACATTGAGTCTGCTGTTACCTTTGCGTTATCAAGAAGATTTAGGCTAAGCATCTTTTTGATCCTATTACTTGACTCTATTGCATTTTCAACGTCAAGGCGGGCAAGATTACCGCTCCTGTCGGGTGGAAAATTGAGTAGCATAATTGCATTGTTACCAACTGAGCGAAACCATATTTTATCAAGTTCACGGGAGGATTTTACAAGCTCATTCTGCGACTCGTGATAAAACCAACCCGGTCTTATTGACACGTCAACCTCGGCGGGAATATACCTTTCGCCGCCAAGCTTACCGGTGTTAAGCTCACTGACTTCTTCAACCAAAATAGAGGACTTGTCAATTGACGCATAGTGAGTCCTTCCGGCAAAGCCTGCTTCATTGCCTACCCAACGAAGACCAACGTACGGCGCCGCTCCCATGGAGCCGAATATCAAAGCCTCAGGCTGATGAGTTTTGATTATGTATGCCCAAAGTCCAAAATCGTATCTCGTTTCGCTGCTGCCTGCGCCGTCCCACCATATTTCGTCTATCTTTCCGTACTGTGTAACAAGCTCCTCGAGCTGCTTGGCATAATAAATGCTGTACTCGTCCTTTCCCCAGTACTCTGAATTTCTATCCCATGGTGAAATATATATACCTACCTTAATATTATATTCGCGGCAGGCCTCGACAAATTCTCTTATTACATCCCCCTCGCCATTCTTGTACGGACTGTTCTTTACCGAATGCTCTGTGTATTTTGATGGCCAGAGGCAGAAACCGTCGTGATGCTTGGCTGTTATAATCGCAAGCTCAAACCCCGCCTTCTTTATATCACGAATCCAACCGCGGACATTCATACCGGTGGGGTTAAAAAGGCTTTCGCTCTCGGTGCCATCCCCCCACTCCTTTTCGGAAAAGGTATTTACGCCAAAATGGAAGAATGCCTTCTTCCCTATTTTTAAATGATTTAACTGCTCGCGTGTCGGTGTCGCACCAAATGGCTTTATACCAAAATATTTTTCCATTATGCATTCTCCTTTTAAAAGGAATTAATTCTATACTGCATATATTAACACAAAAGCGAATCGTTTTCAAGCCTTTTTTCCATATTGCGAATTTGCTTTTGCAATATTTTTGCAAAGATACTGCTACGCTTTCAATGATTGCTTTACAAGCATCAAGCAGAACTGAAATTCTCCGCAAACTCCAAGCCTCTATTATAAAGGCTGTCTTCCAATGGGGATCCTCGCTTGCGAATCTACCAATCTGCGGGCTATAATAGCGAGCTCGGAGGTAAATCAAGCCGGATTCGTAGTCCTGATACTCGCCGCAATAGCGCATGGGGTCGGTGGCGGATGAGATGGCAGAGCTGCTTACGCCAAACGCATCGTATCTCGGCATACTCATATTTGAGTAGCCTGAGTTAAGAGTCATAACCATGCTGCCGTGACCGTCTTTTTCATAAAGCGTTGGGGCAGATGCATTGTTATCGTGGCTCGAAATAAGACCGTAGCCGTAGTTATAGCACTTTCCGAGGTAGTCGGATATGTTTCCGTCGCCCTCGTAGATAAGATTGTTGCCCATACCTCAAAGATGTGTTATACATAAGTTAAGGGCATACCGCTTTTTTACCTGCGGTATGCCCTTGTGGTTTTGTGCTACTTACTTATTTGCTTCAATGTATCTGTGCAAAATAGCTGCAATTTCTGCTCTTGTAGCATTGTCAAGCGGATTAAGTGTGCTTTCGGATCTACCCTTAATCAAGCCGCTGCCAATCGCCCACTGCATAGAAGCTATTGCGTACTCGGAAACACTGTCAAAATCGTTATACGAGAGTATGTTTGTGTTTTCTCCCACGCTTACATCATATCCCTTGTACTGTGAGTAGCGGTGCATAATAGCTGCAATCTGTTCTCTCAATATGTACTGTTCGGGCGCATATTCAGTATCAGAATAGCCTTTGATAATTCCGTTTTGCTGTCCCCAAAGTACAGCCTTTGCATAATAAGCGTCTTCGGCAACATCAAGGAATGTGGCTTTGCCTGTAACCTCGGGCTCACCCTCTGCGCGGTAGAGCACAGTAATCATCATTGCTCTTGTTATATTGCCGCAAGGTTCGAATGTGGTTTCTGTTGTACCTCTGAAAATATCATTTTCAACCACATAGTCTGTATCAAGGTGATACCACTGTGTAATATCAAGATCGTTGAATCTGCGCGACGGACAATTATGACCCGCTGTTCCGTGAGTATCTTCATCCTCGGTGGGTACTTCGCTCCACTTTGCGTAGAGAACAATGCTCTTTGTGATCTTTGTATCAAAATCGTATGCGTTTGTGAGATTCTTGTCTGTGTACCAGCCTTCAAATGTGAAGCCGTCCTTTACGGGTTCTTTAGGCTCTGCCACCTTACCGTTTCTTGTTACAGACTCTTTTGCCACAGCGGATCCGCCGTTTGTTACAAACTCAACGGCGTATCTGCTCTCGGTGCCGCTTACAACCATGCCGCCTGCGCCGCCGGTGCTGCCGGTGCTGCCGGTGTAATTCCACTGTGCGTAAATTGTTGTATCGGCATCAAATACTGTATCGGTTGTTACCTGTGTACCGCCGCTTGAAGCTGTGAACCAGCCCTTAAATCTGTAGCTGCCGTTTCTTGTGGGTGTGGGCAAGGTTGCCAATTTACCGGTTGCTTCTGTTGTGGCATTTGCAGGAGTAACAGAGCCTCCGTTTGCGTCAAAGGTAACGGTGTGCGGGTTTACTTTCCACAAAGCCTTGATGGTAACATTTTGTGCAGGCATGGTGGAGGGGATTTCTTTATCCCATCCCAAGAAAGTATACCCGTTTTTGTTGGGATCGGCAGGTGCGGCAACATTGCTGCCGGCAGGACCGTAGATGGAAGCCACTTCGCTTCCGCCGTCGGTATCAAAGGTGATGGAATAGGTTTCGGGGATTGTCACCTCTACCGCAGTCGACGCGGGCACAGCAGGGGTATAACCACCCGGGAAGTAAGTTCTGGGAATCGACTTGATGCGGACGTAGTATGTGCCGGGAGCGGCTGCCTGTGTTCCGCTTGCGTCAAAGTCCTTGGCACCCGTAAATTGTTCGTTGTCGGCATATTCCAAAGACGCGCCGGCAGAAATAGTCGCAGTAAGAACTATCTTGCCATCCTCGCCGGGCTTGGCAGGTGCCTCGGTTTCAAAGGTGGGCAGGATTTCCCAGAACAAACCCACACTGCCGATGTAGTTGTTTCTGCCGGTTACAACCATTTTGTTCATGCCTACCTCTGTCGCGGCCGTGCCAACTGTGACTGCGAAGTCGCCCAAAGTATCTGTGACTTCTCCCCTTGTCAGGACGGTGTTACCGTGCTTGACAGTGACGATGGGTTCCTTCTCATTGCCGTCATAGACGTAGCTGTGCTCATTGATAGTGACAGTAATATCACTGTCGTTCAGCGGCTTGGGATAAATAGCTATAGTACTGTTTGCGTCAAACGCCTTATAGGTATCATCTTCTGGTCGGGTGATGCGTACTCCGTAACGTATATTGCCGCTAACAGGTGGGTTTCCGTCAGGTGTTGCATATTGCACCGTAAAACCGTCGGTCACGTCACCCTTGATTTCAAAGTGCTTGGGCGTGCCGTCGTAGGTTTGCTCCTGTTCGGTAAGATTAATTACGATGGTCTGCTTTTCTTGGTACATCGCCGTAACAGTTATGTCGCCTGTTACACTGTCAAACGGCTTATCCCAGCCCATAAATTTCCAGCCTTCTCTTGTGGGATCCTGAGGTGCTGTTGCAGCCTCGCCTATTGCAACCGTATCGGTTCCCAAGGGTTTGTTGTCCCAGTCAACAAAGGTTACTGTGTATGTGGTGGGTGCGGTAACGGTAACGGTTCCCGCAGTGGTGGTAACAGAATAGTTACTGCCGCTCTTGGCATTATCTTCAATAGTGTAGTCATCTTGGCTCAGATCAAAGGTCTGTGTGCCTGCGGTAACTCCGTTAAGGGGATTTATGATAATGCTTTCTCCGTCTGACAGCAAAGGATATTCCTGCCCAACTACGGCATTGGAGGCAATGGTCTTACCGCCTGCAGTGATATTGAAGGTAGGATACTGTGGCTGACCTGTGTATGAAAGCTCGGTATCGTTAACTGTTATATGCAGATCTGCCGGTGTAACGCTGATAATACCGCTGTTTTGGATGATGGGTTTTTTAAGATCAAGATAACCTGTTTTGTCATCAAATGCAGAAACAGCAATTTTCAGCGGAGAAGTGTCGCCCACGTTAGTAACATTTATACTGTTCCAGTCAATTCCCACGGTGATTGAATCGCTGCCTCTGCTGAATTCAAATTTCCCGGGGACAATATTGTTGGTTCTTTCTACCACAATACCACCCGAAGGCCAACTGTAAGCAATGGTAATAGGCTTTACGCTGCTGCCCACACCTGCTTTAAAAGCGTTCATATCCGCAGGAGCAAAAGCTTTGCCGCTGTATACCACACTTGCGGAATTTGATGTTAATGTAACAGTATATCTGACATCAGCCTGTACGGTTACATCGTTTGCAGGCATAACAAAGGTGGTGGTTGCCGCAGCTGCATCGGTAAAGTTTACACGGTCATTGCTGCTCCAGCTTATAAATCGCTGACCTTCCGAAACGTTTGCCGTAACGGTAACAATTTCGCCCGCCTGATATGTGCCGCTGCCTGTGCCTTTTATAACATTAACGTCGTAGAAAACGACGGGCGCCTGCTTGAATGTGGCACTAACTGTCACATTTTTTTCGGGCATTGTAAATGTGTATTCATTATTTACAACATCTTCGGTTACATCAACACCGTCAACAATAAGCTTATCAAGCTCATAACCGTTTTCAGGCTCCGCGGTGAGTGTAACAGCAACACCTTTTGCAATATAGCTACTCCAGAAGTGGCTGTGGTTTACTTCTCCGTGTGTGGATTCGTCTATTGTAAGCTTGTATGTAGTCGCAGGCTCAAGTATAACATATAGTGTTGTACCGTATTGTTTGCCTGTAATTTCATTTTCAATCATCACAGCCGTGGTTTTCTTTGAACTACCGCTGGCAAGGATATATTGATACATAGAGGAAGTATTGAGACTAACCTTTGCGTAGGTATCAGATTCGATAGTAACACCTACCACAGCCCAACCGTCTATACTTTTTTCACGTTCAAACAAAGCTCTGAGTCCGCCCTTGTTTATGAGCTGTTCAAGATTTTCGCCGATTATTTCAAGAACAAACGGAAAATCATCACTTACATAGAAGGTGTTTTTGTCTTCATCGTATGCAGGGCTGTTACGGTCAAATTTTATTTCGGTTACAACAGGATCAGAAGCAATACTGAATTCCTCGCTTGCAGTTGCTCCGTCAATAGTAATACTTGCAGCCGCAGTCAGCGAGAAACTCGGTATAAATGTAATCAGCATAACAAAAGTTAAAAGCCAAGCTGTTAATTTGTTAAATTGTTTTTTTGTTTTCATATTGCGATTCCCTTCCTTTCAATGTGTATTTTGTCAGTTAACATAAAGGGTGTAATGGTTTTTGCTTATGCAGCATCGGAAATACAACATAAAGGGATGTATCCCGTTGCAAATTTATTATTCGTTTTGTTTTTCGGTGCTGTCCAGCCTTTTAACAAAGCTTTCAAACATAGCCTTTGCCATATTCTCATAGTCAAGTCCAAGCACCTTTTCAATAACTTTTTCGCGTTCCTCCTCCGACACCTTGTATAGCATCAAAAGCGAGTTGAGGAAAATAGAAATTTTTTTATCAAGCGTGAAATTTCTGTTGCAAACAGATTTCAGCGCTGCAAGCTCAATACCGCTTGCCACTTCTTCTATATCCTTAAAGTCATGTTCTGTCCAATCGGGAAGTCTGTCATGGAAAAGATTGTAATTCTTTTCTGCCGCCCAGGTCTTTATTACCTCATAGGTTTGCGGAAGATTGTATGCGGAAGAATATAAATCCCACGCACTTCTGTTATTCTCGCAAAGGGCAATTTGTACCGTAACCTCCATGGCGTAGGAAAAAAGACTGTCGTTGTTTTTTTCGTGAATATCATCAAGCATTTTTGCGTGATAATCCATAAGCTCCTCAACAAGAACTTTCAGCAAATCTTCTTTCGAGTGGAAATAGTAGGTAATGTTACCAACCTTAACGCCCGAATCCTTTTCGATCATTTTTAAAGAAGTCCTTGTATATCCGTTTTGCAAAAAAAGCTTTGTTGTTGCACGGATTATGTTTATCTGCACTTCCGTGAACGGATGTAACCTGTCATGCCTTTTTACGATGCTGTTTATCACTTTATCGCCTCCAATGCATTTATAACGCTTTTAGTACGCATACTAATTCTAACATAAAAGTATAATAATGTCAATA
>JAZSGA010000053.1:0-2000 GCA_045532495.1 Eubacteriales bacterium
CAAAAGGACGACGGTGCATATTACCGCAACAAAATCGTCTACACCTGTGTTATATATATTGCAAAATCTATGCTTGAGCTTGCCGAAACGGAAAAGCAAGCGGGAAGATGCGAAAAATATCGCAAGTATTACGATTCGGCATCAAGAGCGATCGAGCATCTTGTTTTGCATCTCGATGACCTCGAAACCGAGGGAGAACAGACCTTTGAGGACGGTATGATATCCTGCTCGGCTTTGCAGATAGGCATGTTCGCTCTGACTCTTTCCGGGGAAAAACGCAAAAAGTATATCGATGCCGCAGTATATATGGACAAAAAGCACGCCTGCCTTGAACAGAATCTTATCCCCGATTGCCGTATGAACGGCGGATCACTCAGATTCTGGGAGGCTCAGTATGATGTGATGCTTATGTCTAATGTTGTCTGCAGTCCTCACGGATGGACAGCGTGGTCGGCATATGCCAAGTATTACCTTTATCTGCTCACCGGCAATGAAAAGTATATAAAACAGTTGTATAACATCATGGGTTCGTGTTGTCAGCTTATGTCGCTCGATGGAGATCTTCGCTGGGGCTTTGCCTGCGATCCGTATATTTCCGCAAAAAGATTTGTGCCCGATATGGAAAGACCTGTAGCCGACGGTCTTTCGTGTGTGAAGCTCGATGAGTCGGCATACAGAGGAAAATTTGTCGATGTTACTGTTGGCGAGCAGTATATAGATATGATATCCGGCTGGTACAGAAACGGTGAGCAAAAGATAACCGGTGGATTTGCCGGTTGTCCGCTGATTACAAAGGACGAGCGGATAAACGTAGACGGGCAAGGCGGATGCTGTGATAATGACGTTCATGAGATATTCAAATGCCTTGAGGAAACTGTTCTTAAAAAAGTATTTGTTATAGAACGGGACGATAAAAGCATATATGCATACGGTGCAAAGGTTGAAAAGTGCGACGGCGTTATCACCGTTACCCCGTATGAAGAAGTAACGCATCTGCACACGAATCTCACAGCTTCTTCGGTTATCAGAATCGGAGAAATCACATTAGGCGTTTCTGCGGGAATGAATATGTATGAGATATAAAGTATAATATTACCAGGAGCTTTTTTATAAAACTTTTGGAATTTTCACCTCGAAAAAACACCGACTTCTCCACCTCCACCCCTCTGAAACCCTTGTGGCACAAGGCTTCCGAAAGCCAAGAAAGACCTGCGTTTCAGGAAATGATTTCACAGCTGAGAAAAGGTCTTGCCAACACCGTTGTCACATAGGATTTATCCCGATTCGGACGAGAAATGTACGGCCCCACCGCATCAATTCTTTCGTCAACAAAATGGGCACACCACGAGCTGATAGGCGTAGTTGCCGTTAACATGAAGTTTTCAAAAAGCTCGCTGGGCGAAAATTCGGTTACGACAATGAAAAATATTGTTAAAACATACATTGCCCGTGGCGGCTTTGAAATGCAGATAAACGTTGTGGATAAAGCTACCCTTGAGGATGCCGTAAAGCACCCCGGAAACTATCGCGATCTTGTGGTGCGCATCGGCGGTTACAGCGATTATTTCACCAGGCTTTCGTCACATATGCAGCAGGAAGTTATTTTGCGAACAGAACACAATATTTAATTAACTGCACATGCATGCTGTTAAAAATATTTATTGCCCTGTTGTTCCGCCCGGTTTATAAAGTTGCGGGCAATATGGGTGGTGCTGAATTATCCCGGACACGCAAATGTTCGGGATATTTTTAATGTCAGATTAAAGTTCAGCATTTTAATACTACATATATCAATTCCCCCAAAGCTGACTATTAGATAATCAAAAATCAATGCAGATTTTATCGACAAACTTCCAAAAATTACAAATCATAATTTCCTCAACCAAAACCATAATAATATCAGAGCCGCGAAGAATTTGAAAAAATCTTCTCTGCCCTATTAATCGTATAGATATTTTTAAAACATTTTAGGAGAATTTAAAATGAACAGCAACAAGAAA
>JAZSGA010000049.1:0-8195 GCA_045532495.1 Eubacteriales bacterium
ATCACAATTTTTCGTCGGTTTCAAGTCCCACGGCAAATATTGTTATTTTTTTTACAATCATTTTATATATGCCGCAATTAAAAACGAATATTTTTTTGAATTTTACAAAAAATACATAAAACAATTTATATGCGGAGTGGTTTATATGGCATTGAACGCCGAAGCTTTTTCGGGTGAACTTACAAAAATATTTGAAAAAAGTTGCGATTTTGCATTGCGGCAGATAGATCTCCCTTGCGGAGTTACAGTATTTGTTGCCTCGCTTACGGGGTTTTGCGATAAGGAGTATATATCCGAAACGATAATACGTCCGTTATATGCGGTTAATGATGCCATTCTTTTGTCATCGTCTGTCAGCGCATCAAAACTTATGCCGATATCCGATGCGGTCTCTGCTGCACAGGCAATTTACGGCGGATGTGCGGTGGTGTTTTTTGATGTTCAGGGTACTTTTATCGCATATGCTGCGGAGGCAAAGGGCAAAAATTCGCGCAGTATAACCGAGCCGGACGGCGAAGTGGTGATACGCGGTCCCCGTGAGGGCTTTGTGGAAAGTGCGGATGTAAATGTGGCTCTTTTGCGTAAAAGGCTTAAAACTCCGGATTTGTGTGTGGAAAAAATGACCTGCGGCAAACTTGCGCCGACAGATGTTTTTATTGTTTATATAAACGGCTGTGCAAGGCAGGCGGATGTGGAGAGGATAAAACAAAGGATAACAAAAATAACCTTGCCCGGGATAATGGATTCGGGATATATTGAACATTCACTTGGCGACAGCAGATATCCGCTTTTCCCCGATGTGGGAAATTCCGAAAAGCCGGATAAGGTTGCCGCAAAGCTTATGGGCGGCAGAGTGGCGGTAATATGTGACGGCAGTCCGTGCGTGCTTACTTTGCCATATCTTTTTGTAGAAAGCATACAGTCGGCGGAGGATTACACAAAATCACCGTATTATGCCACTTTTTTGCGCATACTGCGTATTCTGGGTATGCTGATAGCTTTGTTTTTGCCGGGAATATACGTTGCACTTTTGGAGTTTGACACATCTGCGATCCCACACACGCTGTATACCACAATAGCCCAGGCGCGCAAAGACATACCTTTTACCACGTTTACCGAGCTTACCGTGATACTTGTGGTTTTTGAAATAATCCGTGAAGTCGGTGTGCGTATGCCTCGCGCTGTGGGTGATGCGGTTTCCATAGTCGCAGGTATTATTCTTGGAGATGCGGCAATAAAAGCAGGCATTGCCAGCGCCCCTGTGATAATGGTGGCGGCAATAAGCGCCACATGCAGTTTTATTGATCCGCCGATTATGAATTCCATGCCGCTTTTGAGGCTTGTTAATCTTGCACTTGCAAGAATATTCGGTCTTTTTGGAGTGGCTTTCTTTATGGTTGTGCTGGGCACCGCTTTGTGTGTAAAAACATCCTGCGGAAGACCTTATCTTTATCCGTTTGCTCCTGTTAAAATACGTGGACTTGCCGACGGAATACTGCTTATTCCCGACATGGCATTGGCAGGTGAGGAGGAAGAACTGAAATGAAAAAAAGCCTGATAAGCATTGCTTTGGTGCTGGTTGCGGTAACAGTTTTTATGTGTTCCTGCTCTGCCGATAACAGCCGCAATATGATGATATGCAAAACCGTGGGGTTTGATTTGTACGACGGAAAGCTTGCGGTTACGGTGGAGTATTCCTCACCGGGCAGCGGTGAGGGTATAACAAGCAGTTTTACCGCACCCGATGCAGGCACTGCAGTGCAGATTCTTCTTTCGGGGGACGTTATGTATAAATCCATGAACAAACTTGTATTGGGTGACGGTATAGATGAAAAAACGCAGAGAGATATCCTTATCGGTTTTATAAACAATGACGAGTTTCAACTTAAGTGCAATGTTATACATGGCGGCAAAAACTGCGGCACGCTGACAGAGTATTACCGAAGCGTATTCAATGGAGGAAAAAGATGAACAAAAGCCATTATCTGCTTGATGTTGCCGCCTGCTATGCATACCTGATCAGCGGTATTGTTCTTAACGGAGCGCCTGTGGACGGTGCGTACAGCTTTTCGTCTTTGCTGTTTTATATGGCTGGTGTTTTTGCGGCATGGATGTTTATAAAGCTTGTTCCTTTTGCAGGCGGGATGAAAACTTGCAATTTGTCTTTTGCGTTTTGTCTGTTTGGTTTTTTTATATGCTGTGCGCTTTTTGGCATATATGCGAACAGCTTTGCGGGTGCGTTGCCGTGGATTTCCCCCGATTATTCCGATGCACGTTTTACGCATTTGTTTGTGTTGCTGTCGGCAATGCTTGCTTTGTATGCGGGGAAACGTGAAACTGTTTCGTATTCAAGAATATGTATACTTGTTTTGCCGCTTACCGTATTGCCGTATATGCTTACCTGGTTTGATTTTATCGGTTATAAAAGTGCAGGTGTGCCGCTGATGCCTGAAATATCTTTTGATCTGCGCCCGGAATTTTTTGCACGTGGGTTCGGCTCTGCTGCGGGTGTGTATTTTATAATGTGTGCCCGCGGTAAAAAAGCATCGGCGGCGTGTAACAGCGGTTTTATTCTTTTTGCCATCACATGTGTGGCGGAGTGTGTAAAATATATTATATGGTTTGGGGCAGACGGGCTGGGGTTTGTGTCACGTCCTGACCGAACCATGCTTGCATCGGTGCCTTTTGTAAATGTGCAGGAAATATTCATCTTCAGCTTTTATTTTGCGTTTATATTACGGGTAACGGTTTTTTGTACGGCAGCGCGGCTGTTTTTTAACGGGGCAGCAAAAAGAATAAAAATGCCGGAGTGGATAAATTATGCTTCTACATCACTTGCGGCATATATATTTTATGCGGTATTCCGCAAAAACTCCGTTATGCCGTCCGAGGGGATTCTTATGTCGGCGGTTTTTGTCGGCATTGTTTTGTACAAAGCAATAAAAAACATCCCCAAAATTCAGAATGTGGGGAATAATAAATAAATAATGCACAGGTCTGCTTTTTTCGACACCATAAGCAGACCTGTTTTTTAAATTCAAAACATTATAATAAAATAAAATCAACGGAGGTGGAAATGTGTAAATGGACCTTACTGTATGGAATGAAAATGACAGACTTTATATAAAACTGTCGGGCGAGGTGGATCATCATGCCGTAAAGGATGCACGATGTGAGGTGGATGATCTTATAATACGAAACCGTCCTATGCAGCTTATAATGGATCTTTCGTCAATAGATTTTATGGATTCATCGGGCCTTGGTTTTGTTTTGGGAAGATTGCGCAAAATCAATGATATGGGTGGAAAGCTAATGGTGCTAAACCCTGCACGAAGGGCAGAGGAAATGCTTAAAATGGCAGGTGCGGACAAGCTGGTGCGCATAGTACATTCCGATGGCACTGATATATAAAGACTGTTACTTTGAAAGGATTTTTAAAATGAAAAAATGTGTAAACTATTTTAAAACCACATTGTATGCTTCTTCGGTAAACGAGTCATACTCACGCATAATGGTGGCGGCGTTTGCATCACAGCTTGACCCAACGGTGGAGGAAATAGCAGATATAAAAACCGCCGTATCCGAGGCTGTTACAAACTGCATAGTGCATGCATACCGGGGCGAGCAGGATGAGAAAAAGAAAAAAATATACATAGATGCCCGTTACGATGCAGACGGTATGTTTACCGTTTCGATAAAGGACTGCGGATGCGGAATCGACAACATAAAACAGGCAATGGAACCGCTTTTTACCACCGATGCAGCAAACGAGCGCAGCGGAATGGGCTTTTCCATAATGGAAAGCTTTTCGGATAAACTTAAGGTCACATCAAAACCGGGGCATGGCACAAAGGTCACCATGTGCAAAAAACTACTGCCTAAAAAGTCTTTGTTTACCGTAATATCCAATGCAACCGGGGCGGAAAACAATGTATGATAACGAAAACAACATAAGACTGGTGCGCCTTGCAAAGCAAGGGGATGCCGATGCGCTGGACAAGTTAATGCGTGAAAACTCGGGGCTTATACGCAGTGTGGCACAGAGGTTTCAGGGACGGGGGCAGGACACCGAGGATCTTATGCAAATCGGGAGCATAGGTATGATGAAGGCTGTGCGTGGGTTTGACGAAAGCTTTGGGACAGCGTTTTCCACATATGCGGTGCACATGGTATCAGGAGAGCTGCGGCGATTTTTGCGTGATGACGGTCTTATAAAAGTAAGCCGTGATATAAAACGGCGCGGATATCTGCTTTACCGTGCAGGCGAGGATTTTGCGGCAAAAAACGGCAGGGAACCCAGAATTTCTGAGCTGTGTGAGCTTTGCTCCATGAGCTATGAAGAGGTTGTAACATCGCTTGAAGCCATGACTCCCGCCGTATCACTTCAGGAAAAAATGGGTGACGACGATTCCACTTCATTGGAAGATATTGTGGGCGAGGATCACAATGACGAAATAACCGATATAATTGCTTTGAACGAGGCAATAAAAAAACTGTCCGGTGAGGACAGAAATCTTATATATCTGCGGTATTACCGCGGGCTTACTCAATGCGAAAGTGCCAAAAGACTGGGGATGACACAGGTAAAGGTATCGAGAAGAGAAAAAAAGATAATAGAAAAACTCCGCAAGGAAATGATAGTATAAAAATCCCCCTTTTTTAAGGGGGATTCCTGAGTTTTACCGTTCTTCGATATCCTTTTTAAGCTTTTCTGCGATGTTTTTAAGAAAAGAAGGCAGGGGTATGCCTATGTGTGAAAGGTTTTCAAGTATGCTTACCACTTCGTTCAGTATAAGCCATACCGATACAAGAGTTCCGAAAAAAGTCACGTTGTTTTCGGTTATCCCGATCTGAACAAGAGCGGACGAGCACACATAATCCACTATTACTCCGCACACCACACCGAACATGTAGCACAGCTTTTTTACAATGCCTGCAATGCCAGTTTTGCTTGAAAGTGTTCCTGAAAAATATGCACGGGCAATGCCGGTGGCATAATCGGCAAGCATGGCACACCATAGCACGGCAACGGGCAACGCAAGTATTTTTACATATGCGGCGGCACCTGCAAAAATTGCGGCAATAAAGGCTTTTAAAGCTTCTTTATATCCTGAAGTCATGCAGTACCGCCTCCTTTTTCAAGCAATCTGCTGCAGCAGCGTTCAAGGAGTGTGCGCACATATTCTGTTTTAAGCGGAGCATTTCCGCCAAGCATCAATTCCCAATTCTGGCGGTTTTTTTCGTCAACTATACCGCATTGCATCAGCATATCCACGGTTTTGTCGCTGCTGTACGGTTTTGAAGTGTTTGAGTATGTACCGACTTGATTGGGAATACCTGTAAACTTGCAGATATCAATGGAGTCTGCGCCTGTTCCCGCAGGGCGCAGCTCAAGATGTAAATGAGCACCGGTTACTTTTCCCGTGGCTCCCATTATTCCTATGGCATCTCCGGCATGAACTGTGGCGCCGTTACCAACCTTAAAGCTTTTTAAGTGACCGTAATAAATACGTTTCCCGTCGGCGGTATGCTGACGTATGTAATTACCGAAACCGTTTTTTTCAAAAAGGGTATAAACGGTTCCGTCCGCAATGGCGTAAACGGTGATGTCATCCTGCCCCACAAGGTCAATACCCTTGTGAAACTCACGCGTGCCCCAGAGGGTTCTGTAGCCGCGGGTGCAGGTAAGACGGAATTTGCCTTTGAAAGGCGAAAGCATTGACATATTTATAATCTCTTTCCCGGCATAAAGCCGATTCCGCAAGGCAATGTGCTTTGCGTAAAAGGGGAAACAAACAATGCATATACATTATAACAGCAATGGGAACAAATGTCAATAGTTTTTAGAAAATTTGTTCTAAAAATGAGAACAAAAAACAGTATCCCGCTTTGCATTGCGGGATACTGCCGGTTATTATTTGTAGTTGCGGTAATAATAGTATTTGTTGTTGCTGCGACGCAGCTTGTTTATAACGCATCCCAACAGTTTTGTGCCCGTGTTTTCAATATATTTTTTAAGTTCACGGGCTTCGCTGAATCTGGTTTGTTCGCTGGTAACAAGCATTATGGCGCCGTCGCTGTAAGCAATGCAGGATGCAGCATCGGATACAAGACCGAGGGGCGGGGTATCGATTATAACATAATCAAAATTTTCACGCGCATCGTCTATCAGCCCTTTAAACAGCGATCCTGCAAGAAGTTCTGCGGGATTTGGCGGATATATGCCGGAGAAAATAACAAAAAGGTTTTCGATGTTGGTTTTGTACATCACTTCGCCTATTCCGTTTTGACCCGAAAGGAAATGACTGAGCCCCAAAAGATCGGTTTCGTTGGTGAGTTTTGAGGCAAACACCGATTTGCGCATATCTGCATCAATATATAAAACACGTTTGGAGGCTTGTGCAAGATTTTTTGCAACCTCAAAGGAAACAGTGCTTTTTCCGTCGTGGGGGTTACAGCTTGTCATGGATATGACTTTTGTATCATGGCTGCTGAACATGATGTTTGTACGCACCATTTTGAAGGCTTCATCAAGCGCATATTCGTTTTGATAAACAGTTTTTATTTCAATACTTTTCATGGCGGCTAAAAGAACGTCCTTTCAGATAATTACTTTCGGTCTTTTCTTTTTTTGACGGAGGATTTTTGATCAAGCTGAGTGGAATAGGGTATACGTCCTATAACATTTACTCCCAATCGGCGCTCGAGATCTTCGGCAGTAATTATTTTATCGGATACCACATAAACAATTATGTTTATAATCAGGGGAACCATAAAACCGAGCACAATGCCTATGGCAAGATTGCGTATTGCACCGGGGGAAGATGGCGAGGTTGGCTGGTTGCCGTAATCAATAATTTTAATCTGTTCGGATTTCATAAGATCGGTTATATATTCCCTGGTTTCGGTACACACAAGGTTTACAAGGCGCACAGCTTCCGCAGGGTCCGAATGGGTGATGCCCACGGTTATAATACGGGTATCGATCTTGTGAGATAAGCTCAGGGCTGTTTTTAGCTGAGCGTATGTCATATCTGTGCCCGATTCTTCTATAACCGACTCCAAAACAGCGCGGCTGGAAATAATGTACATGTAGTCATTAAGAAGGCTTTCGTATCCCATCAGCTCTGACGACGATACGTTGCCGGACTGGCGGTTTATTACGTAAAGAGTGGCATAAGAAGTGTATGTGGGAGTTGTAAAAAACACAGAGTGTGATAAAAACAAGGCACCGGCTATAATTGCCAGCAATACAGAGCTCCATATGCGTTTAAGGAGGTACTTTGCAAGCTCCTGAAGATCGAGTTCAAAATCCTGATTCATGTGTTCACCTCAAAATATGTTAATATGTGTCAGTTTCCGTAAAAAACAGATGCGGGGGTATCAAAAAAGATCCTGCGTGCATAATCCCTGCCGCATTTTTTAAACACGGTGTTGTATGCTTCGGACAACAGGGGCTTTCTTTTGGTAAGGTCGTGCGCATCTGTTGCTACAATGCAGTTGGGTTGGTGAGTGTAAATATATTTTCTTATGCGTATTCTAGCAAGTTTTGTTTTTATGTCTTTTCCCTTCGAAGAACCGAAAAGTCCCGAATTAAACTGGATCAAAAAACCTTCGTTGTTGAAAACATCAAGCAGAGAGGGATCCTTTTCGATACAGCTGTAACGTTCGGGATGTGCAATTATGGGCACAAAGCCAAGTGATGCGGCATGTCCTGCGGATTCGCAGATCTCGGAAAATTCTGTTCCTTCGTTGAATTCAAGCAGAACGTATTTGCTGTTGCCCATGGTGCAGCATGTGCCGTTTTCTATATCACGGTAAAAATCGTTGTAATACATTATCTCCGAACCCAAAGATAACTCTATCTGAATTCCCGCAGATGCAACGGCAGATAAAAATTCCTCGTATTTTTCGTGAATATTTAATTGGTTGCGGCATTTGCTGTAAGGATTGCAATGCGGAGTAAGGCAAACATGCCGTATGCCGTCATTGTATGCAGTTTCCAGCATTTTCAATGCCGTTTCGGTATCTTTTGCGCCGTCATCCACCCCTGGAAGGGCATGGCAGTGCAAATCAAAAAACATATTCATTTTCACGGACCTTATACATATAATTATTCATTCTATCACATTATTCTATCATAAAAATTTGAATATGTCAATTACGGCAAAATGTTTATGTATCAAAGTATTGTG
>JAZSGA010000262.1:0-3849 GCA_045532495.1 Eubacteriales bacterium
GGAAACAGTATGTACAACGAGCTTTCGCGCATGTGTATGCAGGCATCGCTGGAGCTTTCGCTGATAGATCCCAAAATCAATCTGCGTGTAAACAAAAAAACTCCCGATGAGCTGTTTGAATACGGTACTTTACTTACAAAGCAAGGTCTTGGCTTTCCGCAATATTGCAATGACGATGTGGTTATCCCGGGACTTATTAAGCTGGGTTATGCCCCGGCCGATGCTGCCAATTATACAGTTGCTGCTTGCTGGGAATTTATAATCCCCGGTTGCGCGGCGGATGTTCCAAATATATCTGTTATGAACTTTCCTTTGGTAGTACAGAGGGTGACCGAATCAAAGCTTGCCCAATGCGAAAATTTTGATGAGTTTATGCGGTATGTCAAAGAAGAAGTGGCGGCGGAAGTAAGGAATCTTATTGAAAATCCCGGTCTTGTACCCTGGAAAAATCCGCTTATGTCTGCAATGACAGAAGGATGCGCACAAACCCTTACAGATATGTGGCATGGCGGAACAAAATACCGAAACCTGGGCAGCCACGGTGCGGGTATAGCCACTGCAACCGATGCACTTGCTGCAATAAAAAAACATGTTTTTGATGATAAAACATTTACTGCGGCAGAACTGCTTAAAGCCTTGAAAGACAACTTTGAAGGACATGAAGAACTCCGCAATGTTTTGAAAAACAGCCCCAAAATGGGTAACAACGACGATTATGCAGACAACATTTCCATAGAACTGATGAAAACTTTTTCTGTATCCATGAACAACAAGCCAAACGGAATCGGTGGTATATGGAGAGCAGGAACAGGCAGCGCTCAGGAATATCTGCGCAGTGCCAAAAAATGCCCTGCAACCGCTGACGGAAGAAAGAACTACGAACCTTATTCGTCAAGCTTTTCGCCATCGATAGGTGTAAAAACCAACGGACTTTTGTCGGTTATACAATCATTTACAAAATATGATATGACCGAAATTATAAACGGCGGACCGCTTACAATAGAAATACATGATTCCGTATTTCGGAACGATATAGGCATCAAAAAAACAGCGCAGCTTGTAAAAGCGTATATTGCTTTGGGCGGACATCAGCTTCAGCTTAATTCCATAAACCGTGATACTCTTTTGGATGCACAGCGACATCCCGAAAATTATCCCGATCTGATTGTACGTGTGTGGGGCTGGAGCGGCTATTTCAACGAGCTTGAGCTTGAATATCAGGACCACATAATAAACAGGCTGGAATATACTTTGTAAATAAAACTCCCGAAAACCTGTGTTTTCGGGAGTTTTTATCGGTTATTGTTGAGTTTGGGATTCTTTTTTGATCTTTTCAAGTTCTGCCTGCTCAAGTTCGCGGTAAGCAACCTTACCTACAAGAGTTTTGGGAAGGGCGTCCCTGAATTCGATATCGTAGGGAATGGCGTATTTTGCCATGTTCTTTTTACAGAAATTTATGAGGATTTTTTTATTTTCTTCGGAAGGAGCATTGCCGGGTTTAAGCATTATAAACGCTTTTACACGTTGCATTTTCAAGGAGTCCGGTATACCTATAACACAGCTCATTTGCACAAGCTCGTGGGAGTCAAGAATGTTTTCAAGCTGAGAGGGGTATACGTTGTATCCGCTGGTTATTATCATGCGCTTTATTCTCTGTTTGAAATAGATAAAGCCGTCGGTATCCATCATACCAAGATCGCCGGTGTGCACCCAAGTTCTGCCGTCATCATGAACACGCAGAGTTTTTGCGTTTTCTTCGGGATGATTGAGATATCCAAGCATTACTGTGGGTCCTGAAATACATATTTCGCCTTCTTGACCGTAGGGAAGTTCTTCGGTTGTATCGGGCTTGACTATTTTGTAGAAGGTATCGGGGAACGGCTGACCTATACTGCCCTCTTTGTACATGTGTGTGGGGGTAAGGCAACTTGCTGTTACACATTCGGTTGTTCCGTAACCCTCGCGCACTTGAATGGTGGCATGGTGATCATACAGGAATTTGTCAAAACGCTTTTTGAGCTCCACCGAAAGGGAATCTCCGCCGGCAAATACGCCTTTGAGGCAGGAAAGATCCACGCCTTCCATACAAGGCTGACGGAGCAACGCTTCATAAAGGGTGGGAACACCTGCAATAAAGTTGCAGCGGTGTTTTTTTATAAGCTTGGCGTAGCTTTCTGCAGTAAAACGTGGAACAAGAATACAACGTCCTCCGCTGGCAAGCATGGAATGTATGCTTACACCAAGACCGAAACCGTGGAACATGGGCATAACCGCCAGCATGGAATCTCCGGGACGGAACATGGGGTTTGTGGCAATGACCTGGGTTGCCAGGGCGTTGAAATTGAGGTTTGAAAGCTGAATACCCTTGGTAACACCTGTAGTGCCGCCACTGTAAAGAATAACGGCGGTGTCGTTTTTATCTGTGGAAGTGCGGTACTTCCAGTGGTATTTTTGACCGTAGCCGATAAAATCACGCCACATGGTAACGGGGGCGTCCTTGGGGATCTTTTTGATTTTTCTTCCTTCGGTAAGCATGTATCCTGCCTTTATGGGCTGGGCAAGCTCATCTTTTATGGAGGC
This sequence comes from Eubacteriales bacterium, assembly GCA_045532495.1. GTDB lineage: Bacteria > Bacillota > Clostridia > Oscillospirales > CAG-382 > UMGS1052. Next base: position 2,581 of record JAZSGA010000262.1, read on the forward strand.
GAGGATAACATTTGTAAGGTCAACGTTGTGACGTATTGCTTCAAATTTGTGATAGAACTGATCAAGGGTTATGGCTGTTATGCTTTGAGATTCCTTGATGTAAAATTCTATTTCTTTTTCACCGGAAAGGGGATGGATCATGTTGGCAATGGCGCCAACAGCATTTGCCGCATAAAACATAAATACGGTTTGCGGACAGTTTGGCATGCAAATGGTTATTCTGTCCCCCGGACGTGTTCCGATGGCTTTAAGCGCACGTGCGCATATTTCCACATTGTGGCACAACTGTTTATAGGTGGTTTTTTTGCCCATAAAAGTAAGGGCTATGCTGTCGGGATATTTTTTTGCAATTGCTTCCACCTGCTCGTACATGGTACATTCGGGATAATCAAGCGTGTGCGGAATATCGCCGTAGTTTTTGAGCCAGGGAGCTTTGGGGGTTATATTTGAATCGGTGGTGTCTGTAACAGTCTGCATTTTGAAATTCTCCTTTATGTTGGATTATTCTTCAATTTCTTCGGATAAAGGATTTTCAAGAAGTTCGGGGTTTTGCAGTATTTTCTTGAGAAGCTTTATTGTTTTTGAAAAATAGTATCCGTCAGCTATACGCTCGTCGATGGTAATACCAAGGCTTAAGGTGGTCTTCATTTCGTATGTGCCGTCTTCATTAAACCAGGGTTCGGTCTTTTTTTCACCGATAATGATAAAAATTGAGTTTGTGCCACGGTTTGCCAGATGGTGATATCCTGCCTTCATTTTGATACTGCCCAGGTTGGATAAAAACACCGTTGCAAAATACGGGTCTACTTTCATAAGCGACATGGGGTATTTGTCATGATAATCAAGCTTATCGAGTATCTTCACAACCAGCTTCATGATAGGGCGGGGCAGTACTGTAAGTGCCGCCATAACATCTGTGGCACCGTCGGTTTTGTTTTCGGTGCGGATGCCGTATACTATTTTTTTGATGTGCTCGTAAACCTGGGTTAACGGAGCTTCATCGCTTTCCTTGTCTATTTTGAGGATGCAAAGCGCTTCGTCGGCATTATCGGTGAATTTGCGCTTTGCGGTAAAGGCAAGGGAAATGTCCTTGCGGTCATAAAGCCTGAATCCGGAATAGTAGCGGTTCATGCGGGGACGCAGGTAAATGATCTTTGCAACAGCCGCACAGATAACATGGAAAAACGTGTATTTGAATTCCGGGGAATCGGCGTTTTTCTTCGCAAGAAAAGCTTCTATTGCCGTAAGGTCTATTTTTTCGTAAATAAC
>JAZSGA010000132.1:0-3292 GCA_045532495.1 Eubacteriales bacterium
TCATTTCCGGAACGCAGTTTTGATGTTGGCATTGCAGAAGGACATGCTGTAACATTTTTTGCAGGCCTTTCCGCTGCAGGTATGAAGCCTGTATTTGCTGTGTACTCTACTTTTCTTCAACGAGCATATGACAACATACTGCATGATGTGGCATTACAGCAGCTTGGCGGCGTGATTCTTATCGACAGATCAGGCTTTGCACCGGATGACGGAGCCACACACCACGGCATATACGATACAGCATTTTTATCACAGGCAGACGGCATTACCATATATGAGCCTATAAGCTACTGCGCAATGCGTGAAATGATAAAAAAGGCCACAGGCGACGGCGGTCTTTACGCTATACGATACCCCAAAGGCGGCGAATGTACCAAAATAGTATCCGCTTTTTGTAATGATGGCAAAAATGATAATTTTGATGTTCGTACTTACGGTACAGATACAAACGGAAAAATGCCCGAAAACGTTATAATCACTTACGGCCGCATTACCAATGAAGCACTTAAATGCGCAGAAATACTTAAAGCCGAAAACAAAAAAGTGGGAATAGTACTGTTGCAGACTCTCAAACCGCTTGACCTACAAATCAAAATGATTTCCCATCTGTTTGGTGACAAAACACAAAACATTGCTTTCCTTGAAGAAGGAATCTATGAAGGCGGAGTGGCCATGCTTTTACACGAAAAAATGGGAGAGCAAGGTCTGCTTAACGGCAAAAGCTGCAAGATATTTGCAATTCGAGGTACCATACCCGAACAGGCATCACTTAGTACTCTTTATAAAGAATGTGGAGTATCTCATTCCGACCTTTGCGAATTTTTCAGGAGGAATTCCTGATGCGAGCCGATATTTATCTTGTTGACAAAAAGCTTGCAGAAAGCAGACAAAGGGCTAAAAACATAATTGAAGACGGAAGATTGACAGTTAACGGAAAAAAAGTGCAAAAGGCTGCCTTTGATATTTCAGACAGCGACATAGTTGAAGTTGCACAGCCGCTGCATTATGAATATGTAAGCCGCGGCGGATACAAGCTTGAGGCAGCGCTTGACGAATTTGGAATCAGTGTTGCAGGTTTGACCGCCATTGACCTTGGTGCATCATCAGGCGGTTTTTGTGATTGTCTTCTGCAACGTGGAATCAAAAAAATATATGCTGTAGATTGCGGAAGCGGTCAACTTGCTGCAAAAATACGCAATGACAGCAGAGTTATATCATTTGAAAACACAAATGCCAGATTTATAGACAGCTCCCTTTTTGGTGTAAAAGCAGATATTGCAGTTATGGATCTTTCTTTTATTTCGCAAACGCTTATTTTCCCTGCCGTAACCCGAATACTCAAAAACGGCGGTGTTCTCGTTTCACTTATCAAACCGCAGTTTGAATGTGGACGCTCAGCTATAGGTAAAAACGGTATAGTAAAAAGCGAAAAGGACAGAAAAGCCGCAATTCAAAAAGTTATCGAAAACGCAAAGCTGTTTGGGCTCACGTCACGCTCTGTTATCACCTCCCCCATAACCGGCGGCGACGGCAATGTGGAATACCTTACGGTATTCGATTTCAACAGCGATAATATTCAAAATTCCGTACAGGAGGAATAATATAAATGGATGAAAACGAAAGAATCAAACAAAGCATAAAAAACCTTTCATTTACCGAACGAATTCGTCATATATGGTATTATTACAAATGGTTTATAGTTGTCGGACTTATTGTAACAGGCTTTCTGCTTGTATGCATGGTACAATGCTCCAACAAAAAAGAACCCGATGCAGTGTTGATGTATGCAGGTCCTCAACCTGTATCCTCAAATTATTACCAATACATTAATTCTGCTCTTTCTCTTGTTATGCAAGAGGATTACAATGGTGACGGATACAAAACAGCGGATATTCTGGAACTAACGCTTGCCACCGAAAAAGCCGAAACAGCAACTCAGGTGGCAATACAAACCATGCAGCATCAAACAACCAACCGCGAACGCTTTTATATCGAGCGCACAACAGGGCCGTCTATAATTTACCTTATAGATAAAAAGATCTATCCCTCAATGACAGATCACTTGGTTCCTCTTCCCGATGCTTTGGGATACATGCCCGAAAATGCCATCGACGAATACGGCATACCGCTTTCGCAGCTTGAATGTTACAAAAAAACAGATATGAAATATCTCCCTTCCGATGCCATATTGTGCATACGTTTGCAACGTGTAGGCACAATACAGGATGACAGCGACAAAGATTATTCAAACATCATGAATTTCTTTAAAGATATTGTGGAATGGAAATACACGGAGGAAACAACAAATGACTGAACTGCAGAAAAATGTTATACAAAAAATTAGCGATCAGAAAATGATTGTTATTCTCAGAGGAATCCCCGAAGAGAAAATCATAGACACAGTAGGTGCAATAATTGCGGGCGGAATAAGCCTTGTGGAGATAACTTTTGATCACACAAATGCCGAAACACTTGAATCAACAGCCAGACAGATAAAAACAGTAAAAGATCACTTTGGCGACAATGTTGAGATAGGAGCCGGAACCGTTATAGATGTTAACGACGTTATTATGGCGAAAAATGCAGGTGCTACTTTTATGATTTCACCTAACACAAGCAAGGACGTTATTGAGATAACCAAAAAGTTCCGCCTGGTTTCTATTCCCGGAGCTTATACCCCCACAGAAATTTGCAACGCATACGCATGGGGTGCAGATTTTGTAAAGATATTCCCCATGACCGGTAACCCGGTTGAATACCTCAAGGCAATCAAAGCTCCGCTGAAACACATTCCTGTACTTGCCGTGGGTGGAGTAAGTGTTAATAACGCAAATGATGTTATAAAAGCAGGCGCATGCGGCATAGGTGTGGGGTCAAATGTTGCCAAAGGAGCAGAAGTTCAGAATTTTGAAACTCAAAAAGATTTTGAAATAATCACACAGCGAGTTAAGGATTTTGTAAAGGCTCTTGCGTAAATACAACAAAGCATAAGCAGATATTTTTCTGCTTATGCTTTTTCAAAAAAGATCAAAAAAAATCGCAAAAACACTTGACAAAAGTAAAATAATGTGGTAATATATATTCGTTGCGAAGATGACACCTCGCAACGCTATATCGATGGAGAAGTCGCGTAGCTGGTCGAGCGCGCACGATTGGAAATCGTGTAACCGTTAACAGCGGTTCGAGGGTTCGAATCCCTCCTTCTCCGCCAGGAACTGACAAGTTTTTCTTGTCAGTTTTTCTTTATCTCCGAAACACAAAACATATCCCCGACTTTTACTAAGTCGGGGAT
>JAZSGA010000119.1:0-14600 GCA_045532495.1 Eubacteriales bacterium
GCCACCGTTGCGGTATATGTGCCGCTGTTTGCGGCGCAGCTGTTGGTTTCCTGATAGCTGAAGTTGCCGCTTGTCTGCCAGATGGAAAGACCTTCCTCCTGCGAATAGCCTGTTTCAAGTCCCATAAGACGTGAATCATAATATGTCATGGGGAAATAGGTTATATCGTTGTATACTATAAGCGGATACTGGCGGTAGGTGTTGTTTATTGTTCTGCCGCTGAGGGTTACTTTAAATGTGGGGATTGTGACAGGTACTCCATATGGGTTCCATACAGCATAAAGAGTTATGCTTTTATCTGCGCTGTATGTGTCGTTGGGATAATATTTGACGTTACCGTATGACGATTCTGCCCATCCGGCAAACACATACCCTTGTTTGTACGGTACAGCATTATAAAGCTTTATGCTTTCGCCCGCATTTTTTGTCTGCGATGCAGGTGCTTTTTCTCCGCCGTTGGCGTTGTAGGTGATGGTGTATGTTTTGGTTACAGGATAACACTCCTCACAGCCGCTCACTTTTTTGGTGCTGCCGGTATAATATTTGTCACCACAGTCGGAACACTTTTTGTATTCCTTGTGGGGGTGTGATTTGTCATTACCTGTATAATAGCTGTGCTCATGGGGATAACATTCCTCACAGCCGCTCACCTTTGTGGTGTTACCGGTGTAATATTTTTCACCACAATCAGAACACTTTTTATACTCCTTGTGGGGATGTGATTTATCGTTTCCTGTATAATAGCTGTGCTCATGAGGATAACATTCCTCACATCCGCTCACCTTTGTGGTGTTACCGGTGTAATATTTTTCACCACAGTCGGAACACTTTTTGTATTCCTTGTGAGGATGTGATTTGTCGTTACCTGTAACATAATTATGAGAATGTATTTCAGTCCAATGAGCATAAAGCGTCTGATCATTTGTCAGCGTAACATTAGTATCACTGTATATTCTTGTACCACCTGTTGGAGATGTATACCATCCATCGAAAACGCAGTTTTCTTTTGTAGGAGTAGGCAATCCACCGTATGGGGTATTTATATATACCTTTTTGCTATCAACGGAAACACTGCCGCCGGCTGCATCGAAGTATACTTTAGGGCAAGTATATGGTCCTTGATATGGAAAAAGTTTTTCATAAATATATACCCATCCAACGGTCCCCTTGTAGTTAACAAAGCCAAATTTATTATCAGCACTGTATTTTGTTACAACCGCATACTCGCCGTATGGTATTCCTCCAACCACATTGCCGCCTGTCGAAGCAGTTTCATTTATCCATTTCCCAGGATATGCACCGCTTGTATCATTATCTTTGCTGAGATAAAGCCAGCCATCATGACCGGAATCATCAAAATTATCAAAATATATAAATCCTATTATTTTATTTGATGATCCAGAGTAAAATGATTTGCCGACAGTGCTATTTACTCTTTCTCCATTTACAACGCCATTACCATTAACTGCTTTTGAGTTTCCGTTCACTCGACCGCCATGATTAACGGTCATTTTATTTCCATCAACAGACACTACATACGCAACATGACCGTATGCAGTTCCAGATAAAACACATAATGAATTTGGTTTGGCAATGGTTCCTGTAGAATAACCTGCGGATTGTGCTTGGCTTAACCAGTTTTTTGCATTTCCCCAATTTGGCAATTCAATTCCCAAATTATCATATACTTGTTGCCATGCATAATAAGTACATCTAACAGTAGTTATTCCGTCGATGGTTTGATATTGAGGATATACGTTAGCGGATACAGTAAAGACAGGATAACAAGTAATAAGCATCAATACTGTCAAAATAATGTTTATAAATTTTTTCATTTTATCTGTTTCCTTTCATAAGTAATAGATTTTTTACATTTCTTTAAAGTTTAACTCGGATTCAAACAAATAAAAAAAACACTAAATTATTATCTTTTTAAAACCTGAAATGTAAATATATCGCTGCTTAAAATCGTTTTTATTTCTTTTCCTCCTTACTTCTGTCCATCGACAATCAAATTATAGCCATTCCACGCAATTAAATGGTCGCACAAAAAGCGACATTTGCGAGTCATGCCATTTATGTTCCGTTATTTAATAAAACCCCTCCCCAACGAGAAAAATAATTTAAAACAGTAAATGATACAAGTTATACTTGTATCAATTATAACACAATCTTCTGAAAAATACAAGTACAAATTGTATAATGGTACAAAGGAGTGATTTTTATAAACAGAATAAAGCAGCTGCGTGAAGAGCGACACATGACTCAACTACGGCTTAGCATTGAGCTTTCCGTTTCTCAGGAAAGCGTAAGCGCCTACGAAAAAGGCAAGTATTATCCGTCTTTTCAGACCTTATTGAAGCTTGCCGAAATATTCGGATGCGGAATTGATTATATCATGGGGCTATCCGAAAACCGCTACAGTGAAAAATCAAAAAACGATCAGGATGAATTGATCCTGATGCTGCTTTCCAAGCTCAACGATTCGAAAAAAGAAAAAGCCATCGCATATATCGAAGGCTTATCGGAAAACTAAAAGAGATTCCCTTTGCAAAACACTCCAAAAGGAATCTCTTTTTTTTATTTATTAAGCTCACTGCGCTCCGTAATCTGCCACATAATTATTCTGAACCGACACAATACGGTAACCGTCCGGAGTTTTTACAAAGTTAAGCACAACATAATCGTCGGCAGGTTCTTCAAACAGCATTTTATCCACCTTTACGGAAAAGCTTATGTTGTTTTTGGAAACCACCTGCGCCGATGACATAACCAGTTCCTCGGCACCGTAACCCCTGGCAAAGCTTACAAGATAAAGTTTGTCTTTATATTCAAAAAATCTGTCATCCAGCGAATCCTCAAACAAATCCTCATCCATAAAAGATTCGTAACGGTGCTCTATTTCATCCTCGGTACTGTAATTGGTTACGGGGAAATAGCTTGTCCATGCGGGATCCATAACGTATCCCTGCGGAACATCCTCATCTCCGGAAACAAGCACTATTCCATCATCCTCACCAAGTACCGGGTAATCTGTTTGCGCAAACAGTATTTCGGGATATACGCCATAATAGGCATTGTTATAATCCGCCTCGGCGCCGAATCCTTCGGTCATCACTTCATTATAAGCCTCAATGTGCGGCATTACCGCCGATAAAAGCTCCTGCTCGGTAATATCTTCGGGTATAAATGCATTTTCAGTGCCCGATCCGTCGATTGCTTCTGCCATGTGCTCAACCTCGTTGCGGATCTCTTCAAGCTCCTCTTGTGCATCACGTATTTCCTCATTGAGCTCGGTGGTAAGAAGGGTGCATCCCGACATTAATACACAAAGCGGCAAGCACAAAGCCAATAATTTTTTCATAACTTTCACGCCTCCTTTGAATTGATCTTTGCAAAGAATTTAAATGTCATCGGCCATACAAAGACCGCAAAAACAACGGTTACAAAATAGCGTATTGCATGCACTGCAGGATTTCCGTTAAACAGCAAAAGCAAGGGGGCTTTAAGCGAAGATTTTATAACAAGCACCGCAGCGCATCCCAGCACAAGCTTTAGCGCCTGACCGACAAAACCTGCCTTGGTGTTAAAATTCACATACCTGCGCTCCAGCGGATACGCCACCGCAACACCGCATATGCCGCCAAGCATATACCACGCATGCTCTATACCCGATGATATGTTATGATCCGCATTATCCGCCGCATGGGTACAGGAAAAAACAAGATAACCTGCCGACAGCAAAAGCATTGCGGCTATTATATAATAAAATCTACCGGGGTGTGCATCAAACTTTTTGAAAAACGGGCGGAATGCAAGCACTATAATCAGGGCAACCAATGCCGAAAAAAGCACATCCGCAGGGGTATGCACGCCAAGGTACATGCGGGAAACCGCCACCATGGCTGCAACAAATATACACACCGCGCGGAATATGTTTACGTTTCTGCGCCTTTTGATCATATACCCCGCATCCATGCAGATGCAGCTGAAAATACTTACGGCATTCTGCGTATGTCCGCTGGGGAAAGAATATCCCTTTGATGCCTCCCGTGCCGCCTCCACAATTGTAAACAGAGGATCCTTTTGCCACGGCCTTGGAGTTTTGAAAGTCATCTTAAGCGTCTGATTAAGCACCAGCCCGAAAAAGCAGACCGTTATAAGATAATACCCCGTATTTTTATTTATGCACCAAAAAATACACAGGGCAAGGGCGATAAAAAACAGCTCATCGCCCATGGTTGTTACCGCAAGAAAAAATTTATCCAGCAGCGGAGTACGTATCGACTCAAACCAATAAAGAAGTCCCATTGTTCCTCCATAACACTTATTTATATGATAATTTTACCACACACATCACTTTTATGTCAACAATTTTAATCAAAGCATTGTTGTTTTGTGCATGTTTTTATATTCTGTGGGAGTATACCCCGTAACCTGCTTAAAGTTGCGGCAAAAATGATAAATGCATGAATAACCGCACAATGATGATATTTCTGTAACGGTATTTGCTGTTTCCAGCAAAAGCATTTTTGCCTTTTCAACACGCTTTTCCTTTATATATTGTTTTACCGAAACACCGAGCTTTTCCGTAAAAAGCTTGCGCAGATAAACCTCGCTTATGCCGCATTGCTGTGCTATGACTTTATTGGTAATTTCTGTCGATGAAAAGCTATCGTCAACATACCTTTTGGCGTTGAGCAACACAGCAGGCAAATTTGTTGCCTCACACATGCTTACCGCCTCGGCAAACAGGTTATATACAGCCGACATAAATGCACATTTTTTATTGCAATTATCTGCCGCAAACATGCCAAACAAATGGAAGAATTCCTTTTTGCAGCTTTCAATGCTCTGAGCTTCGGCACATATAAATTGGGTATCACCGCAGGAATCGTCGGCAATGAGAAAATTAACCACGGCAAAATCTCCGCCTTTGGTACATGTTACTGTATATTCCTCCCCTTTTGGCAAATACACGATGCGGTTTGCATATAAGGGAATGTTTTTGCCGTTATGGGTATAATACAACCTGCCGCCCAGCGAAAAAGCGATGCCATGCCATTTTCTTTTTGCCGCATGGATCACCTTGCCGCTCTCAAAGCATGCAACAGATACGTTGTAAACTTCCAAAACCGTTAGTCTGTTAAGTATATCCATTTTAATCACCAACACAATAATATCATAAAAGCCAAAAACAATCAACTATTAAAGCAAAATAGTATCGAGAAACTTAAATATTTATCGGTTTTACTATTGTATTTGATCCCCTTGCGGTATATAATAACAAAAAAGGCAATTGGAGGCATAAAAATGGAAAACAAAAAAATACTCATTCTCGGTGCCACAGGTGCCATGGCAGTTTATCTTATACCCGAACTGCTTGCAAAAGGCTACGTTGTGGACGGCGTTTCGCTGGACGATGTTACAAGCGACAATCCCAACCTCACATACATAAAGGCAAATGCCAAGGACATGGATTTTTTGTCCTCTATCATCAAAAACGGCTACGATGCCATAGTTGACTTTATGATATACAACGAGGTTGAGCTTTATGAGCAATATCACAAGCTTTTCCTTGATAACACAAAGCATTACATATTCCTTTCCACCTACCGTGTATATGCGGATGACAGTCCGCTGCATGAGGGTGCAAAGCGTATTCTGGATACAGTTTTGCCCGATGATTTTGTTACATTCCGCGAATACAGCATTTACAAAGCGCAGGAAGAAGACTTTTTGCGTTCCACTTCATACAAAAACTACACCATCATACGTCCTGCCATAACCTATTCCAAGCGCCGTTTCCAGCTTACCACACTGGAAGCAAATGTTCTTATATACCGTATGCTCAAGGGCAAAACCGTGGTTCTGCCCGAAGGTGCAATGGATAAGCAGGCAACCATGAGCTGGGCAGGTGATGTGGCAAAAATGATAGCAGGAATCATCCTTAATCCCAAAGCCATGTGCGAAACATACAACGTTGCCACCGCCGAGCACATGACATGGCGCGAGGTTGCGGAAATCTACAAAAAAATAGGCAACCTTAAATACATAACCGCACCCGACAACATTTATTGCGATATGATATCGCCCGACAACGCTTATGTAAAGCAGCAGCTTGCCTACGACAGATGCTTTAACAGAATAGTTGACAACTCCAAAATACTTGAGCTTTGCGGCATGAAGCAACAAGATCTTATGCCCCTTGCTAAAGGTCTTGAACACGAATTTGCCGGTATTACCCTTGAGGGCGCAGGCTACAACGCCGAAACCAACGAGAGAATGGACAAATACCTTGAAAGCATCGGAATAACAGAATAAAAAACCAAACGGCTCGGATACATAATATCTTCGATATTGCCATATCCGAGTTGTTTTTTTGTTTGTGTTGAAATTTTTATCCCTATATGATATAATAAAAATAATCTGATTTGTTTATCAGATTGCATTCCGCATCAACTGAAAGGAATTTAAACCATGAAAAAACACAACGATTACGAAAAAGCCTGCGGTATTTGCGAACATTCCTGCTATGTGGAATATGACGGCAAATATCTTTGCAAATACAAAAACCGCTGTCTTGTGGTAGAGGATACCGATTCCTGCCGCCATTTCAGGTTTGACCTTTTAAAGTTAAGCCCTGCGCCAAAGCTTCCTTATACAGCTGATGATATTGAAATAATCTCAATTCCGCCCAAGGAATCATAATTTCCGTGCATAAAAATTTTATATATACTTTTCAGAAAGGATATTACCATGAACGACATTTACACAAAAATTTTTAACACAGGTATAATCCCCGTTGTTGTTATCGATGACGAAAACGATGCCCTGCCCATCGCCGAAGCTCTTATTGAAGGCGGTCTGCCTGCGGCAGAGATCACTTTCCGCACAGCGGCGGCAGAAGGCGCAATAAAGCGCATAAGCGAAGCCTACGGCGACAAGATCCTTGTCGGTGCAGGCACCGTGCTTACCGAAGCTCAGGTTGATGCTGCGGTAAATGCGGGCGCACAATTTATTGTAAGCCCCGGTTTTTCCGAAAACATAGTTAAATACTGCCAGGAAAAGAACGTTACCGTTATCCCCGGTTGTTCGCGCCCCACTGATATAGAAGCGGCTCTTCGCCTTGGCCTTAAAGTGGTAAAGTTCTTCCCCGCAGAAGCAGCAGGCGGACTTGCCATGATCAAAGCCATGAGCGCTCCTTACGGTGACATCAAATTCATGCCCACCGGTGGTATTGACGATAAAAACATCCTTGAATACCTTGCTTTTGATAAAGTTATTGCCTGTGGCGGCAGCTTTATGGTAAACAAAAAGTGGGTAAAGGAAAAGGATTTTGCAAAGATAACCGAAGCCACACGCAACGCAGTTACCCTTATGCACGGCTTTAAGGTTGAACACGTTGGTCTTAATGCAGGTTCCCCCGAAGCAGGCGAAGAGGTTATATCCGCATTTGCCCCCTTCGGCTTTAATGTAAAGCGCGGTAACAGCGGCGTGTTCCTCAACCACGATGTGGAAATCATGACAAAGCCCTGGTACGGCAAGGTTGGTCACATATGCATAGAAACCAACAACATCAAGCGTGCCGAAGCATACCTTAAAACAAAGGGTGTTAAGTTTATCGAAGAAAGCAAAAACATCGACGCCAAGGGCAACTATGCCGCAGTATATATCGATGGCGATATATGCGGTATGTCCCTGCACCTTTTGCAGAAATGACAGAAATCACCAGCAAGCAGGAGCTTTTGCTTAAAGCATACAGCCTGCTTGATAACACCACACCCAAAAAATACGATTGCGGCAGGCTGTGCAATGCCGCATGCTGTAACGAAAACTGTGCCCACGGCGATGACGGACAATGCGGAATGTTGCTTTTGCCCGGCGAAAAGGCGCTTATTGACGGCGCACCCGGTTTTGAGTTTGTCAAAAGCGGAGAGGGAGATATGCTTGTGTGCAATTCCCGTTGCCTGCGTGAGCTTCGCCCCTTTGCCTGCAGAATATTCCCCTTTTACCCTCACATCGAAAAAACCAGCGATCGTTACACTATAAAAATAAAGCCCGATACGAGATGTGCACGTTTGTGTCCCATTTTTCTCGATTTCAGGGCACGCAAAACCCATGTTGAATTTTTACGTAACGCAAAAAAAGCTGTCCGCATACTTTTAGCGGACAGCGATATTGCTGATGAATTATGTGCTCAGAGCGATATGATCTCCGATATTGAAAAGCTGCGTTCCATGCTTTCAGCCGGCATCAGGTAAAACTCTGTTCCAGTCAAAAAGCTCGCCCGGATCGCTTTTTGCGGGGTTGTATTCGTCATGACCTATAATGTGATCCCTGTCCATGGGTATTCCGTTACGGGTACAAATATCCTCAAGCAACAAATCAAGCGATGTGTACTGGGCATCCGTAAAACCGAATAAATTACTGTCTATGGCGCTGTATTCTTCTTTTGTAAGATACTGCGCCATATCTTTTTGCGAACCCATAGCCACGATCTCTATTCCGATGGAATATTTATTCATGGAATTTGTATATTTTTCATCATTGCCAAAGGTGCCCACACCTGCATGCCATGCGCATCGGGATTCGGGCATATAGCAGTAAACAACTCCGTCACGGTCGATTATGTAATGTATGCTTAAAGAATTATCTTCAAAAATGCTTCGCACAGCTTCCATGTTATACGGATCGTCCCTTGAAAGCATTACTGCACTTGTGAAATGCAAAACCACCTTTTCGGCGGGATATTCACGCTCCCATGAATAATCTTCAAGCGGCTCAAGAAAATGCTCCTTTGCCATGGGAGAAACGTATACCGGTTCTTTGTGTTCCTGATTTTCCTGAGGCAGTACATTTTCTTCCGTAACGATTTCTTCAACAATTTCCTGCTGTTCCTGCACCTGCTCGCCGCAGGAGCACAAAACAAGCAAAAGTACGGATAAAAGTATTACTTTTTTCATGCTGCACCTCATTTTTCTGTTGTACCTTTTGCCATTTGGCGCTGTGCCATTACCAGGCCGTAATATATGCCTTTTTTGCGTATAAGCTCATCATGGGTACCCACCTCGGCAATTTCGCCTTTATCCAGCACAATAAGCCTTGTGGCGTTGCGCAAAGTGGAAAGTCGGTGAGCAATGGCAAAGGTTGTGCGGTTTTGTATAAGCAAAGCCAACGCATCCTGAATAAGCTTTTCGGTTTTTGTATCCAAAGCACTTGTTGCCTCATCCAGAATAAGTATTCTGGGGTTGCCCAATATGGCACGGGCTATGGCAATGCGCTGCCGCTCACCGCCGGAAAGGGTATATCCCCTCTCACCCACAACAGTGTTATAGGCATCGGGAAGCTTTATTATAAACTTATGCGCTCCCGATATTTTTGCCGCTCTTACCACCTCATCACGGGTGGCACCGGGTTTGGCATAGGCAATGTTATCATATACCGTACCCTTAAACAAAAATGTTTCCTGAAGCACAACGCCTATCTGACTGCGCAGGGATTCCTGGGATATTTCCTTTATATTTACACCGTCGATAAGTATTTCGCCGGATTCCGCATCGTAAAGGCGCATTATAAGGTTTATAAGTGTGCTTTTGCCCGCACCCGAATGGCCCACAATGCCTATCATTTCGCCTTTACCTGCCTTGAAGGATATGTTTTCAAGAACGGGTTCGTGTTGATTGTAGCCAAAAGATACGTTTTTGAATTCCACCGTGCCTTCAATGTCAAGGCTGCGTGCTCCCACGGCATCCGGCACATCATCTTCTTCGTCTATTATTTCAAATATCTTGGCAACGGATGTGCCCGTGCGCACAAGCTTACGGGGCAAATGGGAAAAATAACGCAACGGTCCGTAGATAAGGGTTATGTAACTTGTCATTTGGGTAAGCTCGCCCAATGTCATTTCATGGCCGAGTATTTTCATGCCCACATAATACAATATAACAAACTCGCCCAGCTCCATAAGCAGGTTGGCAGAGGGGATTATAAAATTCCACAAGGTTTCGTTTTTTTCACGGATAATACGTTCCTTGCGCACGGTATCATCATATTTTGCTATTTCGTTTTGTTCCATACCAAACACTTTTACCACACGTATACCCTGAAAAATATCGTGCATTATTGTGTTGGCATGGGATCCGATAAACCACTGACGTCGGTATATGCGATGCATAAAGCGGTTAATAAGCGCAAACATCAGCATAACCAGCGGGCAAGGCAAAATTGCAAGGAATGTCATCAAAGGATCTTTAAGAGCCATAAAAACAACTATACCCACAAGCAATATTCCCTGCTGTATGCACTGAGGGAAATCATATGTGAGAAAGTCGTTAAGAGCCTGCGTGTCCGATGTTATACGGGTTATAAGGTCGCCCGCCGTGTGCTCGGAGATCTTTCCGATAGACATTTTCTGCACCTTATCAAACAGCATAGAGCGTATTTTTACCAGCATTTTGCTGCTGATTTTAAGCATTACCGTACTGCGCAATACCGAAAGTATATTTACTGCGAGTTGTGTTACCGCAAGGGCAATTACCACTACAAGCAGCGAGCTAAAGGTAAGCTGTGCCGCATTGGGAGCTTTTATTCGCTCATCTATCAGTATGCGGTTTATTTCGGGGATAAGAAGATTCAGTCCGCTTACCGCAAAAAACAGCACCATGGATACCGCAAAAAGCGGCAGATAAGGGCGTGCCACCGAAAGTAAACGCCGCAACACTTTTTTTGCACCGCCGCAATGCAGACAAATATTTGAATTTCTGCGGTAAGGTCTGCCACATTTGGGGCAAAGTCGGTTGTTTTTATCCTCCCGAAGCTTTACTTGCTTGCCACTGCATATATCATCAAGGTATTCCGCCGCATTCATAATACCTTCTTCATAACGAGCATCGGCTCGGCAAAGCTCGCAAAGCTCGCCATCACGGTCCCTACATTCCAGCGAAGTGCTGCAGTAGTTTTTTGTATACTGAAAATCGCTATAATCTTTAATTTCCAGCACCTGAAGCTTAATTTCGCCGTCTTTTGCGTAATTGGCAAAAAGTATCTGACTTTGTGTAATGGCGCAAAGTCCCACGGTTTTAATGTTATCCGCAGTAAGGCTGTAACGGAAATTATAAACAGGCACTTCTTCGCCGATGACAGTTTTGATTTTTTCTTTCAAATCAAGCATCAGCTTTTTATCACGGGAGCGGCTGTTATTTTTTCTGAAAAGCAGTTTTTTTAAAAACATTTTATTTTATATCCTGTCTTATCATATATACAGTTCAATTTTGCGGTAGCTTTTGCGGTCAAGCGCCATAACATCGGGTATTGAGTAGCGGTTACCGTCAATATCTATTATGTATATGTGCTTATCGCTTACATGAATTATACTTCCGAATGGGTTGCGGACAACAAATTCGCAATCTCCGCTGTTGGTGGTGCAGCTGAAATATACAAATCCAAAACGTTCCCTGGCAGAGCTTATGCGGATGATCTCGGGGATATAGTACTTTTTCTCAAGATTTTCCTTAAGAATTTTAGCCATATCTGCATCAAAATCGTTTATATTTTTGATTATGCCGATTTCAAACCCGTCCTCGCATTGAACGGATATCATACTGTCGGGACGGTTGAAAGGAAAAGCACGGTGCAGTATAACTCTGCCGTAATCCCGTTTTCCGTCATCGGTATATCTGATTTCTGCCGGTTTTTTTCTGCCCCTGCCTCCCCCATGTCCACCATGAGGGCCTTTAACGCCGTCGTGGCCGTGTTTTGGCATATCGGGCGCAGGTGATTTTTCGGATTCATCATCAAAAAGCTTTTCGGGTTTTACATCCATGGTGGATATCAGGGTAAGAAAACCGTTTTTTGTGGTGGAAAACCACGAATTTTCGGGAGTAAGATACACCACATCCACAATATCTGTAAACGAAGTATTGCTTTCTATTTTTTTATTACTGAGTTTTTCGTCCATCTTATGGCCTTTCGTTAAAAACTATTCTATTCCGATGGTTTTAAGAGCCTCTGCCTGCATTTTATAAAGGCCGTAATATACTCCTTTTTTGTCAAGCAGCTCACGGTGGGTGCCGTATTCGGGCATTTTTCCGTGCTCAATAACCACTATTCTGTCGGCATCACGCAAAGTAGAAAGTCTGTGCGCTATCATAAGCGTGGTGCGCCCCTTTGACAGCTTGTTAAGTGCACGCTGTATACGGCGCTCGGTTGCCGTGTCCATGGCACTTGTAGCCTCGTCGAGAATAAGTATTGACGGATTTTTAAGTATGGCACGGGCAATGGATATGCGCTGACATTCACCGCCCGACAAAGCCTTGTGTCCCCTGCCCACCAAAGTTTCATAAGCATCGGGATACTTGATTATAAAGCTGTGGGCGTCGGCTATTTTTGCCGCCTCAAACACTTCCTCATCCGTAGCATCCGGCTTGGCATACCGTATGTTTTCCATTATGGTGCCTTCGAACATGTATGTTTCCTGGGATACAATTGCCACAGCTCTGTGCAGATCGTCAAACGAAAGATCCCGTACATCCACACCGTCTATTGCAATCTTTCCCTCATTAACGTCATAAAGGCGTATAAGCAAATTAACAAGGGTGCTTTTGCCTGCACCTGTTTCGCCCACAATGCCAATGGTTTCGCCGGGTTCAACAGTAAAATCTATGTCTTCAAGAGTCTTTCTTGTTTTATCATAACCAAAGCTGACATGAGAAAATTCAATGCCTCCTGCCACTTTTTCAAGCGGAACGGGATTTTCGCTTTCCTCCACTTCGGGAATGGAATCGAGTATTTCGAATATGCGCTGAACGGCGTTCATACATTCTGCCCACCAGCGTGATACTTCGGAAAAGAACGCAAGGGGAGAATATATTGTTCCCAAAAATCCAACAAATGTCATAAGGGTACCAAGCTCCATACTGCCCTGCATTACAAGCCAGCCGCCGTATGCCCAAACAACAAAATTACCGATATGGATAATATAGTTTATAAACGGGAAAATGCCGGAATTCATCATGCCGATGCGCTTATCCGACTCGGCAAAATCCGCACTTTTTTTATCAAAACGCTTAACCTCATCCTGCTCACGGGCAAAAGCCTTAACCACACGCATACCAGATAAAACGTCTGTAACCAGCGAGTTAAATGAACGGCGCTTTGAAAAATTGCGTGCATACAGCTTGTCAAAAAGCAAAAGAACACCTCTGTAAAGTGCCAAAAACACCGGCACCGAAACAAAAGCCGAAAGAGTAAGCAGCGGATGAATACTTATCATTATGGCGGTTACTGCTATAAACTGAACTATGTTTATGAGCAAATAAGGCAGACCATCGCAGAAAAAGTAATAGATGGAATTGGCATCACCGTTTACAGATGTCATAAGGCCGCCCGTTTGCCGCGAAGTGAAAAAACCGTAGGAAAGCCGCGATATTGATGAAAAAACTGTCTTTTTTATATCATATACTACCTTGGCGGATATTTTGGATGTAACAATGCCGTTGACCACCGAAGCAATCACGCTGAGCACCTTTGTTGCCACCACCAAAAGCACAACATAAAGTATTTTTCCGTAAAGCTTGCCATCCTCCGCCAGCACATCATCGTAAAGCACCGAACCTTTTATATAAGGCAAGCACGCCGCCAATGCTGTGGTAAACACCAGGCTTATAAGTGAAATTGCCATGTAAAGCTTGTACTTTGAAAAGAACACCGAAAGGCGCTTCATAAGCTTTGCTTTGTCCATACACTTAGGACACAGCTTGCGTTTGGGATCGGTATAGCGGTTTCCGCACTTGGGGCAGCAAAGCTCCTCATCATCGGTTTTCAGTTCATCGGGCGAAAGCGATCCGTTTTCCGAAAGCTTGCGCAGATTATCCATAAATGTATATACTTTGTTTTTGGTGGTCATGGAAAATCTTGTTATACCCACACGCTCATCCTGATATACTGCAGAAAACAAGCCGGAGGATATATTCATATCACATGAAAAATCCGAAAGCTGCGAAAGCTCATATTCGCAATAGGAATATTCTTCAAAATGCACCACTGCACGGGGATTTGAAAACAGCTTTTTACGGGAAGAAACAATGTTTTTTCCCGACAAAACCGCAAATGTATCCGCAGTTGCAACGCAATAAACGTCCGCATAGTGGAAATCCATATCTATATCGCTTTTAAAGAATATTACTATATCTTTTTCAAAAAGCCCTTTGGATTCAAAAAGCCGAATGATTTCGGCAGGTATTTTGTTTTTGCCTTCCATTGCTCCTCCTATTTTTTGTGATTACAATATATATAGTACACATATTTTGCCGCATTGTCAAGTATATAAGTGTTTGCGGAAAATGTACAAAAAGCAAAAGCGACACACATTTTTGGTGTGTCGCATGATTATAATTTCAACTATAAAACTTAACAAGATTTATCTGCAAAACGAAAAACGTGCAGCCAGTTCCCGACAAAAACCATTTTGGCATTTCAACAAAGCATCACACAGTCTGTCGGCGTACACAAAAAAGCCAAGATCATTGGGATGCAGTCTTTTGTCACTGAAATGATCTTCAGGACGGGCAACCATGTCCACGCCCTCAAGCAAAGTAACA
>JAZSGA010000114.1:0-2222 GCA_045532495.1 Eubacteriales bacterium
TCTCAAGCCCGAAAACTATGTTCAGGCATTCATTGGTGAAGGCTTTGAAATGGTTAAGCTTAAGAAGAACGCAACTCTTACCAACGGCACAAAGGTTACCCAGGATAACGACTACTTTATCGCAGGTAAAGAATCCGATACTCAGCTTGTTAATAACCTCTGTATCTACTCTGTAGACAGCAAGGGCTACTACACATTCGAAAAGCTTGTTACAAATCCTTCTATAGCAAACCTTAAGGATGAAGATGACGATACACTTACATACAGCGTATCTATCACCGATCCCATCGGACTTGATAAGTTCCGCGAAGGTCTGTATCAGTTCGTTCCCGGTGCTTCCTCCGGTGCAACTTCCGTTCCTGCAGCTCTTGCTCCCAACGGAATGAAGTATCTTGCTCTTGATGAAGAGTTCAAGATGGTTGTAAACTACATCGACGAAGAAGGCTATTCCGAATACGAAATTTACGACTATTCCAAGCAGCCCGATTTCGATCCCACAGCAGTTGAATTCACAAAGACAGTAGCTGTTATCCGCAACAACACCGGCGGTACTGCAACCGAATACCTCAAGTTCCTCTACTGTGAAATCGGCGGCGAAATCATCGTTGACAGCGATCTTGATGCTGATTACGGTATCGTTATTGCCAGCACAAAGAAGGCAGACGAAGACGGCGCTGTAACAACATATTACACAATCGTTGATCCTAAGACAGGCGAAATCAAGGAAAACGTTGAAACTCATACAAAGGCAACAGCTGATCTTTCCAAGTTTGTTCTTTACGAACTCACCGATGAAGGCAAGATCAAGAACTCCGGCGGACTTAAGGGCGACCTCAATGCCGGCGGTTCGGCGCTCCACACTATCACAGAATTTGATGCTGATAGCGGATTGCTTGTTCTCAACGGTGTAACCGATCCCGTTCTTGTGGATGAAAAGGCTATCGTAGCTGTTTTTGACAGAGAAACTTCCGAAGTAAGAATTGAAGATTCTTCCATCCTCAACATCACTTACGCAGAAGACGCTTCTCTTGAATACCACACCGACGGTGTAACCGATAAGACAATCGCTGTTATTACCGAAAGCAGATCCGGCGAAGAATTCAGATATGCAACACTTATCATCGTTGCAAGAGGCTGATTTGATTCCGATATCTTAAAAGCGATATAACAAAAAGCCCCACTTTGGTGGGGCTTTTTGCCTGAAAAGGAGAAGCAAGATGGATAAAACAGAAAAACTTATAAGCTTTTTAAAAGAGGTTTGCAGCGGTGCTGTGGAAATAACCTCGTGTGGGGCTTTGGCAGTTTTATCAAGATTCTCATGCGATCAGCGAAAAGCTTATGAGTATTCGGCGGACTTTCATATGAAAACCGCGGCAACCTCCGGCATAATAATGAGATTTAAAACAACCGCATCTGACGTTGTTATAAAGGGCAAAATAAATAAAGGCTCGTCGCGCAGATTTTATTATTTTGATACATATGTAAACGGTGTGTTGTATCATCACGGTGGAAGCGATTTTGTCGAGGACGGATTTTCTTACGAATACCGTGCGGATATAAACTCGCTTGATTATTGCGATAACAAGGATCACAGCAGCAAAACCGTTGAAATTTATTTTCCTCAGATGGCATGTGCCACGGTTGAGGATGTGATTATCGGCGGAGTATCTGTAACCGATAACGGATGCAACTGGAGCCCTGTTGCAGATAACACTTTGAAGGCGGTATTTTATGGCGATTCAATTACCCAGGGGTACGATGCTTTGCATCCGTCATACACTTATCCTGCCATAGTGTCACGAAGATTTGGACTTGATTTTGTAAATAAAGGCATAGGCGGCGATAAGCATAATCCCGATGTGCTGTATGCCGACGGTTTTGTTCCCGATGCTGTTTTTACGGCATACGGCACCAACGACTGGAACGGCAGACCTTCCTCGGAAGAATTCTGCAAAAACATTGACGGATATTTTGAAAGATTGAGTGCAATTTATCCTTCAACTCCCATTTTCGCCATAACTCCCGTATGGCGCAGGGATGGCGACAGAACAACAGCATCAGGCACCTATCCCGATGCCACACAAAAACTGTGCGATATTGCATCAAAGTATAAGCTTGTTACTTTGCTTGAGGGCGTGGACATGGTTGCCCGTCCTGAAGATCATTTCAGTGACAAAAGACTGCATCCCAATGATCTTGGCTTTTTTGTGTACGCCGACAGA
>JAZSGA010000086.1:0-6124 GCA_045532495.1 Eubacteriales bacterium
GTTCTGCCCTCGCGGTAACATGCAGTACAGAACGACGGAATGTGACCGTAATCCATCAGCCATGCAATGACCTCATCAAGGGATCGCTGGTCGGAAACGTCAAACTGCTCGGTGTCGTGCGGACGTTCGTCAGCAGAATAGCCCGCATAGCCGCCGACGGAGGTTCTGGAGCCGCCCGATACCTGCGAAACACCCATGCTCAGAAGTCTGCCGCGAACCTGCTCGTTTTCACGCGTGGAAATAATAATGCCGGTATACGGAACAGCCAGACGGATACACGCGGTGATCTTTGCGAACGTATCATCGTCGATACCGTTGTCAAACTGATCGGGATCAATATCATCGGCACGCTTAAGACGAGGCACGCTTATGGTGTGAGGGCCCACCCCGTGTACCGCTTCGAGGTGTTCGGCATGCATAAGAAGACCCGCAAATTCGTACTTGTAAAGTTCAAGTCCAAACAGCACACCCAGACCAACGTCATCAATACCGCCCTCCATAGCTCTGTCCATGGCTTCGGTATGGTAATCGTAATTGTGTTTGGGGCCTGTGGGATGAAGCTCCTCGTAGCTCTTTTTGTGGTAAGTTTCCTGGAACAGAATGTATGTGCCAATACCGGCTTCCTTGAGCTTACGGTAGTTTTCAACGGTTGTGGCGGCAATGTTTACATTTACACGTCTTATATCGCCGTTTTTGTGGTGAACGCTGTATATGGTTTTAATACATTCAAGGATATATTCTATGGGGTTGTTAACGGGATCCTCGCCGGATTCTATGGCAAGGCGCTTGTGTCCCATATCCTGCAAAGCAATAACCTCCGCCTTTACTTCTTCCTGAGTAAGCTTTTTGCGCGGAATTGTCTTGTTTTTAATGTGGTAAGGGCAGTAAACGCAGCCGTTTACGCAATAGTTTGACAAATAAAGCGGTGCAAAAATAACAATACGGTTGCCGTAAAATGCCAGCTTTATTTCCTCGGCTATCTTATATATCTGTTCGATCTTTTCGGGAATATCGCAGGCAAGCAAAACAGATGCCTCACGGTGGGTAAGACCGCTGCACACATAGCCGGTTTCTGTCTTTTTGGGTTTTGCTTTTTCGAGAATACTGTCTATAAGTTCAATGTTGTTTTTGTTTGCCTCGGCGTATGCCAGAGTGTCAAGTATTTCACCGTCATTTATAAATTCTTCGGCTTTTAAAGATTTGGGGTCGTATATTGCCATAACAGTTTCCTTTCTGAACTTTATTGTTCAATATGAATTTGCCGATAATAGAGATTAGAATATGATTTGAAGCCAAGTTGTTTCATATTGTCTTTAATTATACTTTTTACTATGCTATTTACACTTGTATTCATCTTTTCACCTAATCAAAGCATATCCTTTTCATCAAACAAGTATAAACCTTTTTTCATTTTTTCCTCCATATACTCACGGTTTGGAAAGAATTTTCCTGTCTTTTTCTTCAAAGGTGGGAATATCGGTTTTAGAAAAGCTCTTAGTTTTAACGCATCATCAATTGTGTAATCAAGTATGTTTTCTGTACATTGAATGAACACACCATTATCTGTTTTTTTAATACTGTAAAATCCTTGCTCTTCTATCTTTTCAATTCCGCCAAGAGTATCAACTTGCTTGTCAGTTAAGAACATAAGCCAGAAATATCCTCGCAATTGTTCGTCCCAAAACATTGAAAACGAGGTTTGACCTTGATAATACTGCCAATCAAAAATGCCAGCCGAATGCTGTTCATCCGTTCCTCGATTTATAAAAGAACCAATTCCATTAAGCATACGGTGAATTTGAAAAAACAAATTTATAAAATTCTTTGTTTTCGATTCATCTATATACTTTATTGACATACAAACTACGTTACATTCGCTTTTATATTCAGCGGTTAATTGCTTTTTGAAGGTAAGGTTACACTCAAACTCAATATTGTCTAAATCAAAACCGTAATCCTCATAGTAAGTCTCAGAGGACAGGTAATCTGTTATAGTTAACAAACCAATTTTATCTTCACGAAACTTTACCAAGAATTTGTTAAGGCTTTTTTCTGTCAATGCTGGTTTCTTATGTCCTTTTTCATCATCGTAAGTAATCATTAGCTTTTTTGAAATTTCAGCATTACAGAAACTTATCACTAAGTTTAACATTTCTTCAGCAAGATCCTTGTTTTCTCTCAAATCTGTTTTTGTAGCAACAGAGAAATATATCCTATCTCTATAATACATTATTTTCCTCCTAAGCCGCTGCTAAGGTAGCAATACATAATTGACCTATAGCTACTGCTACTAATAAAACAACACAAACAGTACCCACAACATAAAAGGCAGTATAATCCACATTTATTATTTTATAATGTCGCCACGGGCTGTTACCACCTCGTAGCCAATATCATTTATAAGTTTTTTCAAAGTATCAAGGCTCTGTGCCGATTCAGCACCGTCCGACACCTTATTGTTGTAAAGCATATATTTTTTTCTCACCGATGGCGGCGAAAGATTGGGCATAACCACATTTGCACCCGACAGTATTCCCTTTTGGCGTCCATCCTGAGATAAAGTGCCAAGAGCCGTTGTGGCAGGCAACAGAATATTTGGTTTTATCAGCCTTATTATGGAAAGCAAATAGCAGGTAAGCTCCACTGTTCCTGCAGGTTCATTTGCAAAAGGCGTATCCTTGTGAGGAATAAAAGGGCCGATTCCGCACATATCGGGAGAAAACTCCGCAACAAAGCCAAGATCCTGCGCCAGCATACCGGCAGTCTGCCCGGGCGAACCCACCATAAAGCCGCATCCCACCTGATATCCCAGATCTTTAAGATCGTAAAGACATCTCATTCTGTTATCAAACAACATGCTTTGCGGATGAAGCATGGCGTAGTGCTGCGCATTTGCCGTTTCATGCCGCAGAAGGTATCTGTCGGCACCGGCATCTTTCAGCATTTTGTAGCTTTCACGGTTTTTTTCACCCAAGGATAATGTTACAGCGCAGTCGCTGTAGCGGCTTTTTATATCAGAAATCAGCTTGCAAACCACTTCATCCGAAAAATAAGCATCCTCACCGCCCTGCATTACAAAAGTACGTATGCCAAGCTCATACCCTTCATCGCAACATTCAAGTATTTCATCGGGGGTAATTCTGTAACGCTGGGCACATTTGTTACCTGCACGTATGCCGCAATAAAGACAGTTATTTTTGCAAATGTTGCTTATTTCGATAAGACCGCGTATATAAACTGTATTGCCGTAAACTTCCTTGCGCTTTTCAACAGCCGCATCGGCCAAAGCTTTTGCCGCCGCTTCGCAGCGGTTTTCTATAAGATATACGTATTCATCAGCCAAAAGCTTTTTCCCGTTTTTAAGATCTGTTATGATAGCGGACAGTTTTTCATTCATGGCTCACCACACCCGAAAAAGCGGTTTTTACACTTATACCCTCAAGATTCCCTATCTTGCCCGACATGGCAGATATAACATCCTGCGGAGCATCTATGGCAATGCTTATTATATTGATCTTGCGCTGTCTGTAAGGGATTCCCATTCGGCCTATAATATAATCGCCATACTGGTGCAGAATAGAATTAAGCTTTTCTACCGTTTCGGCGTTTTCTACTATTATGCTCATCACCGCAACTCTTGTTTCCATGTGATTCCTCCAAAAAATAATGCCGCACCCGAAAAAAGGTGCGGCAAAGCGGATAAATATATAACTGTGTTACCGTTTTATGCTTTATGCACCTTTCACGCAGAGAAGATATTTACTCTTAGTGTCAGGATTCTTCGGTAATATTATAACACATATCACAGTATTTGTAAAGTGGTAAATAATAACTTTGTCAAAAAATTCACAATTTTATTTCAACACTACATTATTTATGTTTTCACGGTTGGAAGATATATTAAGATCCATATCGTATTCCCTGCCGTTATATACGACCTTAATATCATAATCTCCGTAAAACCCGCGAAGATACGCGCATCCGCCGTCATCAGTTGCGGTTTCGGTATTGGTGATCCAGGTTTTTGTAAACAAATCCCTGAGTGCATAATACGCAGGTTTTTTGCTCATATCATATCTCATAAGACCGCCATGGAAACTGTTTTCGCCGGCTGTCATATCTCCCTGAGGTGCAAATGCGGCATAGCCATCCACCAGATTCCAGTAAATAACAGCTTCCATTGCAGGATGGCTGAAGTATACAGGATAAAGGTTTTTTACGATTTCTGCCTGAATATCCTCGTCCTCGGGATCGTTAGAGTACGCCGAAAGTGTCATTTCGGTTATTTGAACTTTTCTGCCAAGGGTTGCATAAGTATCAAGAACTTTAAACACAAAATCAGGGTTGTAACGTTCAAAAGCCACCTCTGGCTCGTTTTCTCTGTTGCAGAAAACATGTTGTTGGATACCGATGGAATCAAGATGAATGCTCTTGTTTTGCAACAGCCGCTCTATCTGCATAAAATACGGGCTTCGGTTGCCGTAATACGCTGGGCCCCACACATTATAATCGTTTATAATAAGGCGGTTGTTGTGGAAATATTTATCTGCTGTAAGAAAACTCCATTCCACAAAATCATCACTTCTGTAGAATTTGGAATAATCTCTGCCTCGCTCCGGAGCCTGCATATAATAGCAGAATGTTTCGTTTGTAACCTCCCACGACGGTATGACCTTTGCATAACGCTCGGAAAGCTCATAAAAACGCTTTTCAAGCATCTCCTTGTGATAACCCACTTCCGCATCATGCAGCCATGTGGGCAAAAAGTTATCGTAATTAAGGCAATGGCATTTGGGTTCAATGCCATTTTCTGTACAATAATCAATACAAAGATCCGGCGCCGGACGACGGTAAACATGGGGGCTGTCAACTGCAAATCTCGGTTTTCCCTGCTCGGGCTCAAGATCGCTCCAGTAAAAAGGGACTGTGGCAAGGTTAAAAAGCTCCTTAAAGCATTTGCGATATTCGGCGTTCTTTTCGGCATTTTCAAATTCATCCAGCATAAAAATGTTTGCGCCGTACTTGAATTCATGCTTTTTCTGCTTCGCAATTATTTTTGCTCCTGCGGCAGGTTTGCCGTCCGAATCGGTTATCTTTATGCATGCATTCCCCTTGCGGTAAAGCTCGATACCGCTTTTTACTCGGGAATCGGTATAATCCTTATTGCGGTAGAAATATTTAAGAACATCTTCTCTTCTTGACATAAAAGCATTTCTCCTTTACATTAAAGTTTTATAACTGCTGTTTTAGAATCATTCAAAAAAGCAATTTCAGCATTATGGTACAGTCCTTCGGATTCTATTGTCACCTCGTAGGTGCCGTAAAATCCGTTTATACAGCACTTACCGTTATGTACAGAACTTGTTCCACAGGTATGCCATTCGTCCTTTATAAGCCTTTTAAGCGCCTTGTAAGCTGCCTTGGGTACTCCGTTGCGAGTGATACCCGATGTGGGCAAATTTTCGCCAAGGGCATTTCGGTTTGGTGTGCAAAGCACAGCGTTATCATCAAGATTCCACCAGAAAATGCCACTCATGCTGCGATGAGAAAAGCACACCTTATAAAGCTGCTCGGCAGCCCTTGCCTGCAGTTCTTCATCATCACAGCTAAGGCCTATTTCTGAAAGCACCAAAGGTTTTCCAAACCTGCCGTAAATATCGAGAACACCGTAAAGTCTTTCGGCATTAAAAATATTTTTGAACATTTCAGAATCGTACACATGGCACTGCAGACCAATGCGGTCAAGTTTAAACCCTTTTTCAAAGCATTTTTCCAAAAGCTGATAATAACCGCCGTATATGCCCCTGAAATCGCAAAAGGATCCGCTTACAGCCTCATTGAGAATAAGCTGATTGTTTGGAAAATACTTTTTCCCAAGGGCAAAAATGGTATCGAGATAATCATCCGGCGGAAAAACGCATTTATGACCGCTGTTACGGGTCTCATACCAAAGATCCCACAGCCGCGCGGGTTCATTAACCAGATCAAATACAGGTATTTTATCCGCATATCTTTCGGATATTTCCGCAAAGCGCTTTTCTATAAGCGGCAAAAGGCTATCCCAGTTTTCGGGCAGCCATTCCGGAATAAATTCATGCCAAAACAACGGGTGACCTTTCATGGC
>JAZSGA010000270.1:0-28843 GCA_045532495.1 Eubacteriales bacterium
TCGGGTATGTGCGAGGTTGAGGACGAAATATGGCTGTTTTCCACATCCGATAAGGGCACTGCAGGCGATGGCTACGGCGTAATTCTTCGTTACAAGATGGATTACGAAAACAAAACCGCCGAATATGTGGGCCACATCGGCCACAATTTCGGCCACGCAAATTCCGTGGACTATAACAGCGAAAACAAGTGCATTGTTATAGGAAACGGCAGCGGAAGCTTTACAAATACCAACAACTTCTTCTATGTTTACAAAAACCCCTATGAGCTTGCCAACGCAGGTGAGGAGGCGCTTGAAATTTCCGATGCAAACTGCATAACCTATACCTGGGCAGATTGCGGCATAAGCTATATGACAAAGCTCAACACCTGCTGGTACGGCAACAATTCCTGCTTTGTGGGTGCAAACAACAACGGCTATGTTTACAAAGTAGCGTTGGGCACGGGCAGCCGTGTGCTTAAATACGGCACCGCTCTTGATGTAAAAGAGGGCGAATTCAACGGCACATGGGATATAATAAAATCCTACGAAATGGCAGATAACTACGATAACGCCCAGGCATCGGGCTACCGCGGTCAGGGCTATGACCAGTGTAACCAGGGTACCGATTATTCCGACGGCACACTGTACCTTACCTGCGGCCATGACGGTATTTACTTCTGGAGATGCCGCCTTGACAGCGACGGAAGCATCAAGCGTGAAGAGTATCACAAGTACATGACAGTTGGCGGCAGCACATATACCGGTGCCATAAGCGGTATTATAACCCACGGCGATTACCTTATTTTCACCAACGGCGGTTATGTAAACGTTTACCTTAACGAAAGTCTCAGATAAATAAAATTTCTGCAAGTTTCCCCCGGTCATATGTATGATCGGGGGATTTTTTTGTAATCTATATATTGTGTTACGGCGCACAACATATTGTATTTCGAAAAAATTTTTTTGCCTTGAAAAATATTTTTTTCGAGGCATTTTTGTACTAAAAACTGCCAAAAAAACGCTGCAACCCTTACCTGTCAATGACTTTGGCATTTTTTGCCAATCCCCAATATCTTGTAAAAAAACAAAAAATAAACACAAGATATGGAAATTTGCTATTGACAAGATGCAATTTATATGTTATACTTACAACGCATCTTCACGAAAGGAACGGAATTTTAAAAATGGCAAACAACAAATCGGTTAAGATCCGCGGCTTTATGAAGATGACTTTGCTGGATTTTCCCGGCAGGGTTGCATGCACGGTGTTTACCGGCGGCTGTAATCTTCGTTGCCCTTTCTGCCACAATGCAGATCTTGTAAAAGCCATAGGCGGCGAGGATATGTACGACGAGGTAATGACTTATCTTGACCGCCGCAAGGGTATAATAGACGGTGTGTGCATAAGCGGAGGCGAGCCTCTTTTACAGCCCCATATAAAAGATTTTATTTGCGAGATAAAATCCATGGGCTATGCCGTAAAGCTGGATACCAATGGTTCGCTACCCGAAAAATTAAAGGAGATTCTAAACTGCGGTATTGTGGATTACGTGGCAATGGATGTAAAATCCTCGCCCGGCGGTTACCCCGATGCCACATGCTCGGAATATCCCTTTGAAACATTTGCGCAAAGCATGGAAATACTTCGCCGCAGCGGCGTGGATTACGAATTCCGCACCACCGCCGTAAAGGGAATTCATACCATGGAGGATTTTGATGATCTTGCACAGGTAATAAAGCCCGGTGAAAAATATTTTATTCAGCGCTTTGCGGATTCAGGCAACCTTATCGATCAAAGCAAACCCATGCAGGCGTTTACTCCCGAGGAAACGCAGTGCATACTGCAAAAGTTCACAAGCAAAAACATCAAAGCAAGCCTCCGTGGCTGATAACGGAAATTAAAAAATCAACATAAAAAGGAGAACACCATGTATCGAGTTAACAAACGAGACGGCAAAGTTGCCGATTTTGACATTGCGAAAATATCCGAAGCCATTAAAAAAGCTTTTGAAGCCTGCACACGTCAGTATAATGACAATATCATTGATTTCCTTGCCCTCAAGGTAACATCCGATTTTGAACCCAAAATCGAAAACAACCTTGTTGCCGTGGAAGATATCCAGGACAGCGTGGAAACCGTTCTTGTACAGGCAGGTTATGCCGATGTGGCAAAGGCATACATCCTTTACCGCCGTCAGCGCGAAAAGCTTCGTAACATGAAATCCACCATCCTTGACTACAAGGATCTGGTTGACCAGTACGTTAAAAACATCGACTGGCGTGTAAAGGAAAACTCCACAGTAACATACTCCGTGGGCGGTCTTATCCTCAACAACTCCGGTGCCATCACCGCAAACTACTGGCTTTCCGAAATCTATGATGACGAAATAGCTCAGGCTCACAAAAATGCGGATATCCACCTGCATGACCTTTCCATGCTCACAGGCTACTGTGCAGGCTGGTCGCTCAAGCAGCTTATTGAAGAAGGCCTTGGCGGAGTTCCCGGTAAAATCACATCCGCACCCGCAAAGCACCTTGCAACCCTTTGCAACCAGATGGTAAATTTCCTTGGTATCATGCAGAACGAGTGGGCAGGCGCTCAGGCTTTTTCCTCCTTTGATACCTACCTTGCGCCCTTTGTAAAGATTGACAATCTTTCCTACGACGCAGTTAAAAAGTGCATCGAATCCTTTATCTACGGCGTAAACACACCCAGCCGCTGGGGTACACAGGCTCCTTTCTCCAACATAACACTTGACTGGACAGTTCCCCACGACCTTGAAGATGAATATGCCATCATCGGCGGCAAGCGCGTTGATTTCAAATACGGCGATTGCAAAAAGGAAATGGATATGGTAAACCGCGCGTTTATCGAAATAATGATCGAAGGCGATGCCCACGGCAGAGGCTTCCAGTATCCTATCCCCACATATTCCATCACCCGTGATTTTGACTGGTCCGAAACAGAAAATAACAAGCTTCTGTTTGAAATGACCTCCAAATACGGCACACCTTACTTCTCCAACTATGTAAACAGCGATATGGAACCCTCCGACGTGCGCAGCATGTGCTGCCGTTTGCGCCTTGACCTGCGTGAGCTCCGCAAAAAGTCCGGTGGTTTCTTTGGCAGCGGCGAAAGCACAGGCTCCGTTGGCGTTGTTACCATAAACATCCCCAGAATAGCTTACCTTGCCGAAAACAAAGAAGATTTCTTCAAGCGTCTTGACCGCATGATGGATATTTCCGCACGCTCCCTCAAGATCAAGCGTACCATCATCACAAAGCTGCTTGATGAAGGTCTTTATCCTTACACCAAGCGTTACCTCGGCACATTCAACAACCACTTCTCCACCATCGGCCTTGTTGGTCTTAACGAAGCAGGCCTCAATGCAAAGTGGCTGAGATGCGATATGACAGATAAGAGAACTCAGGAATTCTCCAAGGAAGTTCTTAACCACATGCGCGAACGTCTTTCCGACTATCAGGAAATGTACGGAGATCTTTACAACGTGGAAGCAACTCCTGCAGAATCCACAGCTTTCCGTCTTGCAAAGCACGACCGCAAGCGTTACCCCGATATTATTTGCGCTTCCGATGGCGAAACTCCTTACTACACCAACAGCTCGCACCTTCCCGTTGGCTACACCGACGATATATTTACAGCTCTTGATGTTCAGGACGAGCTCCAGACTCTTTACACCTCCGGTACCGTTTTCCATGCGTTCCTTGGCGAAAAGCTTCCCGATTGGAAGGCTGCAGCATCCATAGTACGCAAGATATCCGAAAACTACCGTCTGCCCTATTACACCCTTTCTCCCACATACTCCGTATGTAAGGATCACGGTTATATTGCAGGCGAGCAGTACAGCTGTCCCAAGTGCGGCAGAGAAACCGAAGTTTACAGCCGCATAACAGGCTACTACCGTCCCGTTAAAAACTGGAACGACGGTAAGTCCCAGGAATACAAAGAGCGCAAGACTTACAATATCGCCACATCCGTGCTTACACACAAGGGCCCCAAGGCAGAAGCCGGAGCTGAAGCTGCATGCGAATGTGCAGATGTGCTTTCCGACGGCATCTATCTGTTTGCTTCCGCAACCTGCCCCAACTGTAAGATAGCCGAAACTCTGCTGGCAAAAGCAGGCGTGGCTTATACAAAGATCCTTGCCGAAGAAAACATCTCCCTTTCCGAATCTCTGGGCATCCGTCAGGCACCCACCCTTGTGGTTGTAACCGACGGCAACACCGAAAAGTTCGTTTCGGTTCCCAATATCAAAAAGTTCATTTCCGCCGTAAAGACAGCAAACTGATACGGAGTTTTATATGTACGATATAGTAATTGTGGGCGCAGGCCCGGCAGGTTTGTGTGCGGCAATATATGCACGCCGCGCAAACAAAAGTGTTCTTATTCTCGATAAAGCAGCCTTTGGCGGACAGATCACCTATTCGCCAAAGGTGGAAAACTACCCCGGCTTTGAATCCATAAGCGGCAGTCAGCTTGCCGATAAAATGGTGGAGCAGGTGCTGGAGCAGGGCGCAGATGTTGAGGTTGAAACCGTAACCGAGGTGCGTGACGGCGATGTAAAAACCGTTATAACCGAGGAAGGCGGCGAGTATCAGTGCCACAGTGTTATACTTGCCTGCGGCGCAAAACACCGCCATCTGGGGCTTCCCAACGAAGAACGCTTTATAGGCGAGGGCATATCTTTCTGCGCCGTGTGCGACGGAGCTTTTTATCAGAACAAAACCGTAGCTCTTATCGGCGGCGGAAACTCTGCCCTGCAGGAAGCAATACTGCTTTCCGAAAGCTGCAAAAAGGTTTATGTTATACAGAATCTTGATTTTCTCACCGGCGAAAAACGCCTTGAAGAAATTCTCCGCAAGCGCGGAAATGTGGAAATAATCACCGGCACGGTGGTAAATGCCATTGCCGACACCGAAGAATTTTCGGGAATCACCGTGGAAAAAACTTCTACCGGCGAAAAAACCGACCTTGAGCTTGACGGCATGTTTGTTGCCATAGGCCTTGTGCCCGAAAACGGCATGTTCAGCGAGCTTTGCGAGCTCGACAGTGCAGGCTACTTTGCCTCCGGTGAGGATTGCACCACAAAAACTCCGGGTATTTTTGTGGCAGGCGATTGCCGTGCAAAGGGTGTGCGTCAGGTGGCAACAGCTACTGCCGACGGTGCCGTGGCGGCTATTGCGGCTTGCAGATATATCGACTCGATACAGGGTTGAATTTTATAATAAACACATGGTCCATCCGTTTTTGCGGATGGGCCTTTTTGCTTTGTACAAAAACTGTGTTATGTAACGGTATTTTAACATAAAAAGGCATTGATTATTTTGTCGGTTTGGAATATAATTATATATAGTACATTTAAAATGGGTGGTTATGCCAACAGCGAGGTTTTTATGGATATAAACGAGCGTAACAAAAGCATGCGTGACTTTTTTGACAGAAAGGCAGACGGCTACGATGAAGTCCACCAAAAATTCATGGCAACCAAAAACCTTATTGCTCAAAATCTTTGCGGAGACATAAAAAACATACTGGATCTTGGCGGCGGCACGGGGCTTGAGCTTTTTGCGGTTTTTGAAAAATATCCCGATGCCTGCGTTACCGTGGTGGATATATCCAAAGGTATGCTCGATATGCTTTCAAAAAGGCCTTTTTTTGATAAAATAACCTGCATATGCGGCAACTTTTTCGATGTGGATTTTGGCAGCGGTTATGATGCCGTTATTTCAACATCCTCCCTTCACCACTTTTTGCTGCCGGATAAAAAACGGCTTTACAAAAAGATATATAATTGCCTTGCCGCAGGCGGTGTGTTTATAAATTCCGATAAAACCGCCGATACCATAGAGCAGGAGCAGCAAGCGCTGGATTTTTATTATAAAAACAAGGATGTTTGCGCCCATTGCGATACCCCCCTTGCCGTGGAAAACGAAGCCGCAGCCCTGGTGCATGCGGGATTTATGCGGCTTGATATAGGCGCCACCGATCAGCCCGATTACAAAATAACCGTGGCACGGAAAATCTGATCTTTTCAACCGAAAGGCGATAACATACAATGGAAAAATACACAAATCATAAGCTTTGCGAATATTCCGAATATATAAACGGAAAAACTTGCGCTGTTATAGGCGTTGGTGTAAGTAACATACCTTTGATAAATTTTCTGCTTGAACGCGGAGCAAAGGTGGTTGCCCGTGATAAAAAATCTCAGCAGGAAATTTCGCGCAATTCCGATATTGATATTGCTTCGCTCAAAGCTTCGGGCGTGGATTTTATAACGGGCGAAGGTTATCTTGACAACATAACCGAGCAGATAGTTTTCAAAACTCCCGGTATCCGCTGTGACAACCCAAAAATTCTTGAAGCATACAAAAACGGCTCGGTGGTAACAAGCGAAATGGAAGTGTTTTTGTCGCTTTGCCCTGCAAAGATAATTGCAATAACGGGCAGTGACGGAAAAACCACCACCACAACCCTTACGGCAAAAATACTTGAAGCCGCAGGCAAAAAGGT
The DNA here is from genome assembly GCA_045532495.1 of Eubacteriales bacterium. Taxonomy (GTDB): domain Bacteria; phylum Bacillota; class Clostridia; order Oscillospirales; family CAG-382; genus UMGS1052. Next base: position 6,518 of record JAZSGA010000270.1, read on the forward strand.
GTTTTTGGGCGGCAATATAGGCAAACCTCTGCTTTATAACGTGGCAGAAATGACACCGGACGATTTTGCCGTGCTTGAGCTTTCAAGCTTCCAGCTCCATTCCATCGGCTATAACCCCGACGGCACGGAAAAAGCGGACCATGTAAGCTTCCCCGATGTGGCCGTTATAACCAACACAAGCCCCAACCATCTGGATTGGCACACCGATTATGACGAATACGCTCAGTCCAAAAAAATAATATACAAATATCTGCGCCGTGGCGGCAAGGTGGTGCTTAATGCCGCAAATGAAATTACAAAGGCATATGCACAAGAGCTTGCAGAATGTGGAACGGATATAACCCTGTTTTCGGCTTATGTAAAAACAAACGGTTACTTTGCCGATGAAAGCAGTGTTTATAAAAACGGCAACGAGCTGCTTTTGCGCTCCGATATAAAGCTTCCCGGTATTCACAATGCCGAAAACTACATGGCGGCAATGGGCGCCACCGAAGATTTTGTTGCTGTGGAGGACGTTAAAAGTGTGGCGCAGACCTTTGGCGGAGTGGAACACCGCCTGGAATTTGTTGCCGAGTCGGATGGGGTAATGTTTTACAACAGCTCCATAGATTCATCCCCCAGCCGTACCATTGCGGCGGTAACCTGCTTCCCCGAAGATTGCCGTAAAAAGCTGGTGCTTATAATGGGCGGTTACGATAAAAATATTCCCTATGCACCCATAGGCGAGCCTGTTTGCCGCATGGCAAAGGCAGTGTTCCTTTGCGGCGCCACATCACAAAAAATAAAGCAGGCGATAATGGAAGCCGAAAATTATGACGAAACCACCGAAATTTTCACCTTTACCGATTTCCGCGAGGCGGTTTGTGCGGCAAAGGAAAAAGCCAAGTGCGGCGATAAAGTTATTCTTACACCCGCTTCTGCCAGCTTTGATATGTTCCGCAATTTTGATGAACGCGGAAAGATTTACAAAGCCATAGTGCACGAGCTTTGCGGAAAATAATTTATCAGGAAAGAGAACCGTAAAATGACCTTTGAACAGTCAAAAAAACTAATTATAAAGCTATATAACGCTCTGGCGCAAATACCTGCCGTAAGCGGTGATGAGCCGTCATGCTGCGAAAAAATAAAAAGCACCGTGGAAAATTTAACAGATTTCTTTACGGAATGTGATATCCTTCCCGCAGGCGGCATGGTGTTTACCCACCGCAGCAAAAAGACGGATGCCCCAAAGCTTTTGTTTGATGCCCATCTTGATACCGTGGGCTTTACCGTAACAGAGCTTTGCGGAAACGGTTTTGTGCGCGTGGCGCAAAGCGGAGGCATAGATGCCCGATTGCTTTTTGCTTCGGAGGTTGAAATATACGGCAAAAAAACAGTCAAAGGCGTTTTTATATCCACGCCTCCCCATCTCAGCAAAGGCGATGGCAATGAGCTGCCTGCCCTTTCGGAAATACTTGTGGATACGGGTTATTCGCAAAAAAACTTTGAAAAGCTTGTTTCTGTGGGCGATTATGCAGGCTTTGTGTTTGAGCCCTGCATGCTTTTGAACGATATCCTTTGCGGCAGAAGCATGGACGACCGCATATGTGCGGTGGCAATAGTGCTTGCCGCCATAATGCTTTCGCAGGACAAAAGCTACCGTGATGACTGCGATATAATATTCTCGTTTTCGTCTGCTGAGGAAGTAAACGGCACGGGCGGAGCATTGCTTGGCAAGCTGTGTGCCGATGCCGCCGTGGTGCTGGATGTAAATTTCGGACGTGATAAGGATATCCCCGAAAATATAAGCTATGTGCTTGGTGAAGGTTGCGGAGTTTCCTATTCCTGCACCACATCACGCAGGTTTACCGATGCGGTGGTAAATGCCGCAAAAAAACGCAACATTCCCCTTTGCACCATGGTGGAGGCAAAACACACGGGCACCAACGCCCATTATCTTGCAAACGCACATCTTGCCACCCCTTGCGCAGTGCTTTCCGTGCCCGAAAAGTACATGCATCAGGCAAACGAAACCGTTAGCCTTAAAGATGTTTACTCCTGCGCACAGACTCTTTGCGCCGTGGCACAGGATTTTGCGGAAATCAGCGAAGACCTTAAAAAGGACCGCATTATAAAAAAGCTTCCTGCGGAGGTGCAGTGCCCATCATGAATTACTCATTATTGAAAAAACTCTGCAATGCCCACGGGGTTTCGGGTTACGAAACTCAGGTGCTGGAGCTTATTGCAGACCTTATAAAAGACACCTGCGACGGGCTTGAATATGACCGTGCAGGCAACCTTATTGCCTTTAAAAAGGGCACACAAGGCTCATGCGGCAAAAGAATACTTTATTCCTGCCATGCGGATGAAGTGGGCTTTGTTATTAACCATATAGACGAGCAGGGCAGATTGCTTTTTGATCAGATCGGAATGATGCCCCGTGTTTTTGCAGGCAGACGTGTGCTGGTGGGTAAAAACCGTATACCCGGAATAATTTCCGTAAAACCCGTGCATCTTCTGGAGTCTGCTGAAAAAGTTGCCGAACCGCAGACAGAATCGCTGTTTATAGATATAGGCGCCACAAGCCGTGAGCAGGCGCAAAAGCTTGAAGTTTTTGCGGATTATGCCGTTTTTGATACCCGATACGAAAATTTTGGCGAGGGTATGATAAAAACAAAGGCTCTTGATGACCGTGTGGGATGTGCCATGCTTATTTCCCTTTTGCAGCGAGGCATAAAGCACGATGCTTACTTTGCCTTTTGTGTGGGTGAGGAGCTTGGTTTAAGAGGTTCCACCCCCGTGAGCGAAAGAATAAAGCCTGATATATGCATAAACCTTGAGTGTACCACGGCAGGCGATGTTTTTGGTGCCGAGGGGGCACAAAAAACCTGCTTCCTTGGCGGAGGCGCAACTGTGCCGTTTATGGACGGATCGGCGGTATACGCACCGTCACTTTATAAATATGTGCGCAAGCTTGCAGATGAGCTCCTAATACCCTGCCAGACCAAAACACGCATTGCAGGCGGCACCGATGCGGGTGCTTATACCCGTGTGGCAGGCGGTTGCCCCGTGGTGGGACTTGCCGTACCCACAAGGTACATCCATTCAGCTTTTTGCGTGGCGCAAAAAAGCGATATAGAGGCCACCGAACAGTTGCTTTTTGCAATTTCCGATAACATGACCGAGCTTTGCAGTATTGATGAAAGGCGGTATTTTTAAATGAGCGATATAATAAATTCAATCTATTCCGTCCGCACCGTTTCGGGAGCGGAGCACGGTTTTACGGGCTTTATCAAAGAACAGCTCGGAGATTTTTGTGACGAGATATATAACGACAGCATAGGAAACGTGTATGCTTTAAAAAAGGGCAGAGGTAAACAGCGCAGCACGGTTGCCGTGGTTTGTGCGGTGGATGAGCCCGGATTTGTTGTAACCTGTGTGGAGCCCGACGGAAAAGTGCGTTTGCACGGAATAGGCACAAAGGCATGGCAGAGCTATGCAGGTGCAAAAGCCACAGCGGAGGACGGAACACAGGGTATTCTGCTTACGGATGTTTCGGATGCTTCAAAAATATCCGCCGATGATTTTTATTTCGAAACAGGTGCCGCCGATGCGGATGATATAACACTTTCCGAAGGAGCTTTTGTGCATGTGGACATGCCCCCCGTGTTCCTTGGCAAAAACAGAATAAGCCTTGGCGTTATGGGCGAAAAAGCCTTTGCTTCCGCCATTATTGATATTGCAAAATACTGCGGTGATTACTGCTTTGATCTTTGCTTTGTGTTTGTTTCCCAGCATCTTCTGGGAGCCCGTGGCGAAAAATGTGCCGCATATAACATAAAGGCGGATACCGTTATTGCCCTTACCTGCGTTGCCGATAAAAAAATCGGCGAAGGTGCGGTTATATGCACAGCAGACAGCGGCGGAAAATGCAACCGCACGCTGTGTACACAGCTTAGTGAGGCGGCAGAATCCATCGGAGTAAACTGCCGCATGTATGCGGATATCTGCAAGGAAAAACCGTCCTTTGTTGCACCTTTCCTTGCCGAAAACTCAGAGGTTGCCGTAATCGGTGTGCCGTGCAACAGCAACTGCGGTGCAAATATATGTGACCTGCGTGATGTACGCAGCGCGGCGGCAATTGCCTGCGCTTATCTTATATTCCGTGATGAAAAAGAGGAAATTATAAATGAATAATATGGAAAAATGGCTGCAAATTGCCGACGAAACAGAAAAAGAATTGGCACAATCGTTTGCCAAGCTTGAAAAAATTGCATTTCTCAACCAGATGCGTGTGATGGATGCCTTCCGTGAATTTCAGGTATCGGAATCGCATTTTTGCCCCACCACGGGCTATGGCTACGATGACCGTGGCAGAGATACCCTTGAGGAGATTTTTGCAAGGGTGTTTGAAACCGAGGATGCCATTGTGCGCCACAGCATAATTTCCGGCACCCAGGCGCTGTGCATAGGTCTTTTCGGAATTCTGCGTCCCGGCGACACCATGCTTTCCGTAACGGGCAAGCCCTATGATACTTTGGACGAGGTTATAGGTTTGCGCGGTGAGGGCATGGGCTCCCTGCGCGATTACGGTGTTAAATACCGTGAGATACCCCTTGGCGATGACGGAAAAGTGGATATTTCCGCCCTCAATAAAGCGCTTGCCGAGGATGACAGCATAAAAATGGTATACCTTCAGCGTTCAAAGGGATATTCCGTGCGCCCAACTCTTTCGGCGCAGGAAATAGGCGAGGCGGCACAGGCTGCCCATGCAGCAAAACCCGACGTTTATGTTTTTGTGGATAACTGCTACGGCGAATTCTGCGATGAGCACGAGCCCACCTACTACGGTGCAGATATTGCCGTGGGATCGCTTATAAAAAATGCAGGCGGCGGCATGGCCGAAACCGGCGGATATATTGCGGGCACAAAAAAAGCGGTGGAACTTATATCCTACCGTCTTACAACTCCCGGCATAGGAAAAGAAGCAGGCGCAAGCCTTGGGCAGACAAAAAACATGTACAAAGGTCTGTTTTATGCACCCCATACCGTTTGTCAGGCGCTTAAAACTGCGGTTTTTGCCGCAAAGCTTTTTGAAAAGCTGGGCTACAACATATACCCCGTTGCAGAGGAAGCGCGTCATGATATTATCCAGACAGTAACCTTGGGTTCGGAAAAAGCCATGCTTGATTTTTGCGCAGGCATACAAAGCGGTTCGCCCGTGGATTCGCACGTTACCCCCGAGGCATGGGATATGCCCGGATATGCCGATCCCGTTGTAATGGCGGCAGGTGCGTTTACATCGGGAGCATCCATTGAGCTTTCTGCCGACGGGCCCGTAAAACCGCCGTACACCGCATATCTTCAGGGCGGACTTACATATGAAAGCGGAAAGCTGGGCATTTTGCTTGCCGCACAAAAAATTTCGGAAGGAAACTGAAATTATGATAAAATTTCAAAACGCCGCAACATCGTCGGTGTTTGTTTTGCCGCGGGATGTCGAAAAACATCTTAAAAACGCAGGTGCTGCGGAATTGCGTGTTTTGCTGCATATTTTTGCGTGTTCGGGGGTTACAGAAAACGAAGCGCGGATAGCGCAGGCAACGGGTATTACCGAAAGTCAAGTGTATGAAGCTTTGGCTTTTTGGCGTGGTGCAGGCATTATAACCTATTCAAAGGAACAGCCTGCCATAAGCGTTGTTTCCGAAACTCCCGCTTCGCAACGTAGTGTTTCGTATTCCTCGGCAGAAATTGCCGATGCCATAAACGGCAGCGAGGATGTCCGTTCACTTTTAAACTTTGCATCGCAAAAGCTGGGCAAATTGCTTACCCCCAACGAGCAGGCGGGCATTTATTCCCTGGTGGATTCGCTGGGATTGGAATGTGACCTTGTTATGGGTATAATCGAATACTGCGTTTCCATGGATAAAAAAAGCGTTAAATATATTGAACGCACCGCCGCAAAAATGCGTGACGAGGACGGCATAGATACCTATGCAAAGTTTGAAGAATACATGGAGCGCAAGGCGGAGCAGAACACCTACGAGCAAAAGATCCGCCGCATTATAGGCGCCCATGACAGAGGATTCACCAAAAAGGAAAGTGCCATAATTGCAGAATTTGCAAGCAAAAACGTAAGCGATGAGCTTATAGAGGCGGCGTATGACCGCACCATAAACAGCATATCAAAGCCGTCGCTTTCGTACATGTCAAAAATAATCGAAAACTGGCTTTCAAAGGGCATAACAAGCCCCGAACAGCTTGAGGGCGATAAACCCTTTGACGGCGGCGACAGCAGTATGGCGGCATTCAGATTTGAAGATTTTCTTGAAGGACCGGGAGTAACCCACGGAAGTGAAGGAGAAAAATGAAGTTTGAAAAAATAAACATAGGTGCTTTCGGCAAGCTTTCCGATAAGGAATATACTTTTTCCGATGGCATAAATATAGTTTGCGGCAACAACGAAGCGGGAAAAAGCACACTTTCGTCCTTTATGAAGTATATGCTTTACGGCTTTGGCGGAAGCAAAACCCGTGCCGTTGCATCCAACGATAAGCTTAAATATATGCCCTGGAACGGCGAGGCTGTTTCGGGCACGGCGGATGTTACAAGTGAACGCGGAGCTTTTCATATCCAGCGTACCGCAGGCGCAAAAAGTACCCTTAAGGTTTTTGGCGGCGGTAAGGAATGTCTTTTTGGCAAAGAGCCCGGCGAAGAGCTTATGGGTGTGGATGAGCAGGCTTTTTCAAAAATGGCGTATATCGGTCAGGCAAATATAGCCGCCGATGGTATGAACGATCTTTCGGATATAATACAGAATATTGTTTTTGCCGCCGATGAAACCGTTGATATAGAAAAGGCACGCAAAAAGCTTACGGATTACCGCAACTTTTTCCGCACCACGCGAAAAACGGGAAAGTGCCTGGAACTTGAAACAAAAATCCGCGAGCTTAAATATGCTTTTGATGAAAACTCCGAGCGCCATAAGGCTTTGCTTTCATCCGAAGCCAAGCTTGCCGAAACCCGACGCAAAATACAAAGCAATGCTGCAAAGGCGCTGGAGCTTAAAGCCGAGCTTGAAAACATCGAAGGCTATGAGGCAAAGCAGCTGCTTGATAAAATTCTTTCCGCAAAGCAGGCGCATGATGCCGCAGAACAAGCGCTTATAGCGGCAAAAGAGGCAATGACCTTTGACGGAGCTTTGTGCACCGCAGATAAAATTTCCGACCTTTCGGCATGTTATGAAAAATACCTGCTGTGCAAAGAACAGTATGTTCAAAGCAAAAATGCACTGGAAACCGCAAGAGCAAAAAACAAAACCGAGGAAGATACCGATGAAATGCTCAAAAAGTGCAGCGGCAAACCCGATGAAGAACTTCTTACCCTTGCCGAAAAGGCAAGTGCCATACAGTCTTCCCGACGTACAAGCGCAATTTTTGCTTTGCTGTTTCTTTTGCTTGCAGCGGCATGTGGAGTGCTTTATTTTACAAAAGCCGTAAACGAGTTTGCCCCCGGTGTTTCGTTGCCTGCGCTTACCTTGCCCGTGGCAGGTGCGGTTTTTGTGGGACTTTTTGCGGTTTGTGCGGCAATAACTTTCTCACGCAGGGGTAAAATGGCAGAGCTTCTTGAAAGCTATGAATTTAAAAACGTAAAGGAGCTTTTTGAGTTTGCTCAAAAATTGCCCGATGCACGCCGTGAGCTTATAGAGTTTGCCGCAAAGGAAAAGGTGCTGGGCACCGATGCCGACACAAAAAAAGCGGCATTTGCGGATGCGGAACGCGAGCTTTCAGCAAAGCTTTCGCAGTTCGGAGCGGATGTAACAGCAGCACCTGTGCTTATTACACGCCTTAAAAACGGACACAACACACTTGATGCTGCGGCGCATGAGTACAAACGTTGCGAAAGTGCGTACGAGGCATACCTTGCCGCAAATGATCTGCACAGCCTTGACGAAAAGGCGCAGCAATATAAAAACACCCCCGAAAGGGATAAAAAAACCGTTCAGCGTGAATATGAGTTTGTGATAAGGGCAAACGAAAACCTTGCCGAGCTTGAAAAACAGCATATAAAGCAGGCGGCGGCACCTGCATCCACCGTGCGCAAGCCATCGGAGATCCTTGCCGAAAAGCAGGCGCTGGAAGCACAGCTTGCCGAATGTACCGAAAAGGCAAACGCCGCAGAATTTGCCCTGCAGGCACTTGAGGGTGCATGCGAAGACCTTAAGGGCGGAATATCACCGCTTATCGAAAAAAAGGCGGGCGAGCTTTTTGCGGCATTTACCGGCGGAAAGTATTCGGGACTTGAAATATCCCGCGAGGCAGGTCTTTACGTTGTGGACCGCGGCATGTTAAGGGATATTGCATATCTCAGCACGGGAACAAAGGATGCGGCATACCTTGCCATGCGCGTGGCTTTGTGTGAGACCTTGTTCCGTGAAAAGCCCGTGCTTATCTTTGACGAGGTGTTTGCATATTTTGATAACGATCGCCTTTGTGCGGCATTATCCGCGCTAAAAGAGCTGGCAAAAGAATATCAGATATTTGTGTTTACCTGCCATGAGCGTGAAAAACAGATTGTGGGAACGGCAAATGCGGCTGTTATAGAAATGGAATAAAAATTAAAGGAGTTGCGGTTTAAAAGCCACAACTCCTTTTATCTTACTGTATTTTATTTATTAAGAGTAAACTTAAGGCTAATATCCGCCGCCTTGATGGTATGTGTAAGGGCGCCGATGGAGATTATATCCACACCTGTTTCGGCAACCTCACGCAGGTTGCGTTTATCCATATTGCCGGATGCCTCAAGCAAAGCTCTGCCGGCGGTTATTTTAACACATTCCGCCATGTCCGAATTGGACATGTTATCCAGCATAATAATATCCGCACCTGCCGCCAACGCTTCGTTAAGCTGATCAAAGGTTTCAACCTCAACCTCAATTTTTAGGGTGTGGGGGATGATTTTTCTTGCGTTTGCAACTGCGGCTGTAATACTGCCTGCGGCGGCAATGTGGTTATCCTTTATAAGAACACCGTCGGCAAGGTTAAAGCGGTGGTTTGTGCCGCCGCCTGTTCTTACGGCATATTTTTCCAGAGCACGCATGCCGGGGGTGGTTTTGCGGGTATCGGCAATTTTTGCCTTTGTGCCGCTTACCATTTCCACGCACTCGGCTGTTCTTTGCGCAACTCCCGAAAGACGCTGCATAATGTTAAGCGCTGTGCGCTCGGCGGTGAGCATACTGCGTGCATTGCCCGAAACTTCGGCAATAACATCACCTGTTTTTACTTTGTCACCGTCATTGAAATGAGCTGTAAAAACCGTTGCGGGATCTATAATGCAAAAAACCTTTTTTGCAATTTCCAAACCGCATATAACGGTATCCTGCTTGGCAATAAATCTGCCGTGGGCACCGGTTTGGGCGGGAATGGTGGAAATTGTGGTTATATCGCCGGATCCGATGTCTTCGGAAAGGGCAAGCTCTATAATTTTATCTATCTGGCTGTTGTAAATAAGCTCCATATGAATGTGCCTTTCTTTTTGATTTTATAAGGTGATATGGTGCGATCCCAAGCTTTCTTTGCGTGCACAAGCGCTTTCCACAATAACAGCTGCCGTTTGTATTGCGCTGAAAAGTGCATAACCGCAACGGTCTTCAAGATCGCAGTCGGCATATTTGCGCATAAGCTCAAGCAGCACACCATGCGCCTCGTTAAGCTCGGAAAGCTTGCGTTCTGCGCCTACCTTTTGTGTCATGGTTTGTTTTATAAGCTGCATATCCTGCAAAAGCTCGGTTTCTCCCGGACATACGGTGCGGTATTTTACGTCAGGCATTTTAAATTTGCCGGTGGGTTTTATGGGGTTTTCGTTTATATAATTTGCCGCACGTTTTGCAAACACCACACATTCAAGGGTGGAGTTGGACGCCAGGCGGTTTGCACCATGAACCCCTGTGCATGCGGCTTCTCCGCACACAAAAAGACCTTTTATATCCGTTGCGCCGTTTACATCGGTTTTAACACCGCCCATCAGGTAATGCTGTGTGGGGTGTACGGGAATAAGATCCTGCGGAGGGTTTATGCCGTGTTCAAGGCACTTTGCCGTGATGGTGGGGAAACGGCTGTGGAAAAACTCTTTTGTCATGCAGGATGCATCAAGATAAACCTTTGTGTCGTCGGTTTTTTTCATTTCATCAAGCACCGCACGGGTAACCACATCTCTGGGGGCAAGATCCGCCAGCACATGCTGACCTTTGCGTGACATAAAAGCTTCGCCGTGCCTGTTTTTAAGTATTGCACCTTCGCCTCTTACAGCTTCGGAAATAAGAAAAACCCTTTCGCCCTCGTTGTGGATGGCAAAGGCGGTGGGATGGAATTGAACAAATTCCATATCACAAAGCTTGCAGCCTGCACGCAGACATGCGGCAATGCCTTCGCCCGTGTTGCCTTCGGGAGTGGTGGAGCGGCTGTAAAGCTGACCTGCGCCGCCGGTGGCAACTATTACCTGAGGGCACTTTATAATAATATCTTTTGTTCCGTCATTAACCGCAATGCCGCAAACGCCGCTGTCATTGGTGATAATATCCACCAGGCTGTGATCACGGAACAGGGTTATGTTTGATCTCTCCGTGGCGCATTTGCCAAGGGCTTTTGTTATTTCTCTGCCCGTGGCGTCGCCTCCGCAATGCAGTATGCGGTTTTTGTGGTGACCGCCTTCACGGGTAAGATGAAAGCTTCCATCGGGCTCCATATCAAAGGGAACACCGTATTCCACCATGCGGCGGATGTTTTCGGGGCCTTCCCTTACCATTATTTCAACAGCCTCACGGTTGCAGTGGCCTGCGCCTGCGTTCAAGGTGTCGGTTATGTGATCTTCAAAGGTATCGTCTTTATCAAGCACGCAGCAAATCCCCCCCTGGGCAAGCCAGGAAGAACCGCTTTTTTCATCTCCCTTGTAAATAAGGGCAACAGAAAGGCTTTGCGAAAGCTCAAGGGCGGCAAAAAGGCCTGCCATGCCGCCGCCGATTACCGCCACATCAAAACAAGGGGCTTTTTCGGGGCTTTGCGAATAAAGACGGCTGTTAAAAATGTATCTTCTCATTAAAAATCAATCCTTTGCCGCTTCCAACATTCTTTCCAGCGGAAGTCTTGCGGCGCTCATTTCTTCATCGGTCATAAATACTTCGTTGTTGAGGTTTTCAAGACAGTAAAGCAAGTCGGAAAGACTTGTTTTTTTCATGTCCGGACATTCAAGGCAGGGTGACATAAGATAAAAGCTCTTTTTGGGCATTTCTTCGGCAAGGCGTTCCACAATGGCACGCTCGGTGGCGATGATGAATTCCTTGTTGTCGCTGAAACGGCAGAATTCCAGTATGCCTGAGGTGCTGCCTATGTAATCGCACTTTTCAATGATCTTTGCACGGGCTTCGGGGTGAATTGCCACGGATGCTTCGGGATGCTCTGCCTTTGCACGGCGCAGATCATCCCCCGAAAGATCGTTGTGCACGGGGCACCAGCCGTCCATGAAGTAGAAGGTTTTATCGGGAAAACGCTTTGCCACAAAGGAGCCCAGATTTTTATCTGGCACAAAAATAATTTCGGATTCCTTTAGGGTTGAAATTATTTTAAGTGCATTGGATGATGTAACGCATATGTCGCTTACGGCTTTTGTGGCGGCGGATGAGTTTATGTAGCATACCACAGCGGCGTTGGGATGCTGTTTTTTCATTTCGGTTACGATTTCGGGCGTAACCATATCCGCCATCTGGCATCCGGCATCCGCACGGGGTATAAACACCCGCTTTTCGGGATTCATAATCTTTGCGCTTTCGGCCATAAAGCTTACGCCGCAGAAAATTATCAGATTTTTGCCCGATTCACGTGCACGTTTTGCCAGCTCAAAGCTGTCACCGCAAAAATCTGCGGCGTGCTGTATATCGAGATTTTGATAGTAGTGGGCAAGAATAAGCGCGCCCTTTTCTTTTTTGAGCTGAGATATTTTTTGTAATATTTGCTGTTCATCCATGGTAATGTTGATCATAGTAAACGTCCTTTGCTTTGGGCATACGGCAAAAACACCGTCGATTTTGTATAAAAAGCAGCTTTTTTGCAAAAAAGTATATAAAACTGCATATTATCATATCTTATAGTTAAATAACATTATATCACACAGCGCAAAAAAATGCAAGCACCGAAGGGTGGTTATTGTATATAAAAGTTTTGTTTGCAGGATATATGTTTTGGGTAATATGACGCAACAGGCGGCAGTCAAAAAAGTAACCTTTTGAATAAAATGATTATGGAGGCAAAACTCTGCCTTCAAAATTTATCCTCATCAGAATAAACAAACAAAAAACGGCAACAATAAAAACACAACACAGCGAAAGGAATGAACAAACGTGAGTGTAAAGCGTGGGGATATATATTACGCCGATCTGAGTCCGGTTATAGGCTCCGAACAGGGCGGAACCCGACCGGTACTTATTATCCAAAACGATGTGGGGAATAAGTTCAGTCCCACGGTAATAGCGGCGGCAATAACCAGCAGAACGGATAAAAGCAAGCTACCTACCCATATAGATGTTTTTGCCGAAAAGTACGGCCTTGCAAAGGATTCTGTTATACTGCTGGAGCAGGTGCGCACCATAGACAAAAAGCGCCTTAAGGAAAAAATGGGACACCTGGACGACGATGTGATGAACCGTGTAAACAACGCCATAACAGTAAGCTTTGGGCTTGAAGATCCCGTACCTCAGCAACAGTTTATAGGCTAAAAAATACCCCGTTTGCTTAAGGGCAAACGGGGATAATTTGTATATATGCGTATTTATCAGTTTTTGGAAGAATTTGCCGCTTCCAGCTTTTTCTGACGGCGCTGCTTTACTTCGTCGGACATGGGCTTTATATCGCCTGCGGCGGTAAGTGCCATCTTGGTGAACATGGGGCCGAACAGCTCGTAAATAAGCACTGCAAAAAGGGTGATGTTGCGGATAAGCTTACCGGCATCCCCCAGCTGCATGGCTGTGGTGCACATACCCAGTGCCACACCTGCCTGGGGCAAAAGTGTAATACCAAGATATTTGCATATCTGCGGAGGACATTTTGCAATTTTTGCGCTTGCATAGGTGCCAAAGTATTTGCCCAGCGAGCGGAAGATAATGTAAACTATGCCGATAACAACTATTGCCCAGTCGGTAAACACCGAAAGCTCAAGCTCGGCACCGCTTATAACAAAGAATACGGCAAACAGGGGAGATGTCCATTTGTCGGATGCCGCCATAAGATCGTGGGAAAGTTCGCATATGTTGCAGAATACCGTGCCCAGCATCATGCACACAAGCAGCGAAGAAAAGCTTATATGTATGGAGCCTATGTGGAAATCCAGCATGGAAAGCGAAGCTGTAAGGAACACCGCCGCAATGGTAAGGTTAAGACGGTTTGTGTTTGAGTTGAACAGCTTTTCGAGCTGTGTAAGAACCCAACCCATAACAGCACCCAGCAAAAGCGAGCAGATAATTTCCACCAGGGGATTTACAAAAATGGATATAAGGTCTGCCGTACCTGTAACAAGGGTTTTTGCAATACCAAAGGAAACGGCAAAAACAATAAGACCGATGGCATCGTCAAGCGCTACTATGGGCAGCAACAGACTTGTAAGCGGGCCCTTTGCCTTGTACTGACGCACCACCATAAGGGTTGCGGCAGGAGCGGTGGCTGTGGCAATGGCACCCAGGGTTATTGCCTGTGCGGTGTTGATCTTTCCGGGCATAAGGGCACACAGTCCCACCAGCGCAAGGTCAACAAAAAGTGTGGCGGTAAGTGCCTGGAATATACCGATTATAAGCGCCTGATGGCCTGTCTTTTTAAGATCGGAAACACGGAATTCGTTGCCTATGGAAAAGGCAATAAAACCCAGCGCCACTTCGGAAATAAGCGCAAGACTTGATACAGCATCGGAGCTTGTAAAGCCAAGACCGGGTATGCCCAGCATGCCGAGGCAGTAGGGGCCTACAAGTACACCTGCAATAAGGTAGGCTGTAACCGACGGAAGCTTGAGCGGCTTGAAAAGTCTTGTCATCAAAAGACCTGCAAGCAGAGCTATTGAAACTGATAAAAGAGTGTTCATTATTTTACCTTCTTTAAAGTATTATTGCGAAAACCGTTTTTTCGCAACCTTACGTAGTATACTACTTATTTTCAATAAAATCAAGAGGAAATTTTGATTTTTTTATTTATTTCTTCGAATTATAATTATATATATTAAATATCATACTTGCGGTTGACTTTTGAATGTGTTACTGTTATAATTGTTTATGAAATTGCAAGCGATTTTGGTGATTTTCCCGGCAAACTAAAGCAATTTACAGCCGATGCCGCGAATCCGGTATCGGCTTTTTCAGTTTATAAAACAAGGAGAACAGAAATGGCTTACACAGGAAGAGTATTGAATCGCCGCACGGGTGAACCCATGGAAAACATACCCGTATCCGACGGCAGAAACACCGTGCTTACCGATGCCGAGGGAAGATATACCCTTGATGGCTGGGAGCGTGCACGCATTATAAACGCCGGCGTGCTTACACGCCGTCAAAGCGACTGGTACATAAGCATCGACGATAGAGAAGGCGATTATGACTTTTTTATCGATAAAGCAGATACTTCCGAAATTTTCAGCTTTATGCATACCTCCGATACCGAAATAGAAGAACGCCCCTTTGCGGATTTTATATCCTTCATGCGTGACGAGGTGGCAAAGCATAATCCTGCGTTTTTTATAAACACGGGTGATCTTTGCCGTGATGACGGTGTTAAACGTCATTACCTTGCCATGAACTGCGAAACATTGGGCTGCCCTGTGCGCTATGCCATAGGCAACCACGATTTTATAGGCAAGGATTACGGCGAAAGCATTTACGAAAAGCTTTACGGCCCCACCTGGTATTCCTTCGACTGCGGCAATATCCATTTTGTTGTGCTTTCCATAGGCTGCGGAGATAATCCGTCGGGTTATGAGCGTGATGACCAGTGGCATTGGCTTATAGAAGATCTCAAAAAGCTCAGGGGAGATAAAAAAGTTATTGTTTGCTGTCATGACCTTTGCTGCGCCGATGAAACGGGCTTTGACTGCACCGTGGGCAATGCACATATAAACCTGCGCGAAAACGGTCTTGCGGCATGGGTGTTCGGTCATTATCACATCAATTTTGCCCATGATTATAACGGTGTGCTTGATATTACCACCGCGCGCCCCGACAGCGGCGGCATAGATTCCTCCCCGGCAGGTATACGCAAAATAAACGTTACTGGAACCGAGGTTTCCACAGAAATGATATACAACATACCGCAGTGCGATGCACCGTCGGCGTGCGTATGGAGCACACAGCTTTGCGGCAATGTGGAATATTGCACCCCCGTGGAGCAGGACGGCGATATTTTTGTGGGCACGGCGGATGACGGATACCCCAAAAAGTGCGGAGTGTGGCGTGTTGACGGCACAAACGGAAAAATCAAGTGGCACTTTGCAACAAGCGGCAGCGTTAAGGGTGATATAGCCCTTTGCAATGGCAAAGTGTATGCGCAGGATTGTACCTGCAAGCTTTATTGCCTTGATGCCGCGGACGGAAGTGTTATATGGAGTGCTTATTCCGAAATCTCGCGGGCAAATTACACTCGCAGCGGCGTGCTTATGGCAGAAGATCTTGTTATAGCCGGCACTCCTGCCCATGTTTATGCCTATAATGCGGCAGACGGAAGCCTTGTGTGGCACAACAACATATCACGGTGCGAAACCACACCTGCTCGTTTTGTATACGATAAAGCATGCGGAAACATAATTGTAAGTCAGCATTGGAAATGCCTTACTGCGCTGGATGTTAAAACCGGCGAAATTAAATGGCAGAATTTTGACCGTGTTCATTGCTGGTACCGTACAGCAACGCCCCTGGTGAGCGGCAACGAAATTTACGTTGCAGGCATGGCAAATGCGGCAAGGCTTGATGCGGAAAGCGGGAAAACCGTCTTTACCGAATATATTGCGGCACGTGTGGATGTGGGCGGAGCGCCTGTGCTTTCCGACGGAAAGCTTTATTTCCCCACGGGCAACAGCGGCGTTGTGGCGGTGGAAGAAAAGGATTTCAAAGTATCTTTGTTCTTCCCTGCAGGCAGGGCAAAGCTGTTTTCATCCCCCTATATCCACGGCGATATAAGCACCGTGGAGGGCACACCCGTTATATGGGGCAACCGCATTATTTTCGGCTCGTCTGACGGCAGCGTTTATGTTTACGATAAAACCAACGCAAAGCTTATTAAACGCTTGTGCGCTGGTGCACCGATAACAGCCTCCCCCATTGTCAGCGACAATTACATAGTGGCGGCGGATTACAGCGGAAAAATAACAAAGTTCAGAGTATAAATACGGCATAACAAAAAATCGGGCGTTCCTTTTTGGGAACGCCCGTGATTTTTATTTTGTCATCAGTTTTTAAGAGCAAATTCTCTCCAGATGCAGGTATCGTAAACAAAGTGTTCGGAGAAAGGAGCTTCAAGGATAATATCTCCCGTTGCTCTGTCGTAGAACAATTGCAGACCAAACAGCTTGTTTTCAAGAGAGTATCTGTTGAGAGCCGCTTTGGTAAGAGTCCACTTAAGGCAATCACATTCGCTCTTTTCCTTCATTTCGAGTCTGCAAACATCGTCGTGCTTTGTCATGGCAAGGTATTTGCCGCTTTCGCAGCTCTTGAGGCGGATATAGAAGCCGTCACGCTCGATCTTCCATTTCTGGATATCGGGGGACATGCCGGGGGTGCCGTCAATGTCGGCAAGATATTTCTTTGCTTCGCCCATGTAGAAGCTTACGGCCTTTTCTTCGTTGAACTTCCAGTAGTTTTTGGTGGGCATCCACGCAGTCATGCGGGAATCACGGCGCCAGGTCTTGCCTGCGGAAGCGTAATCCACCATGTGTATGTAGCTGCTGTCTGCCTGCTTTACCGCATACTCAAGATGGCGTACAAACTTTGCTTTTTCGGCGGGTTTAACCACGGCAAAGCCGTTTTTGTCGGTGGCAAAATCAACAACGCTGTCAATTTCTTCGCCAAGTCTTGCATCACGGGCAAGCACAATAGGTCCGCGCACAAGTGCCTTGTGGAACTTGGAGTTTTTGTCGTCCTTGTCCACGGGGGCATCAATTATGCGTACACGCATATCAAAGCTGAGTTCAATGGTGTCGCCCTTTGCCCATTCACGGGTGATTTCGGTATAACCGATCTTTGCCTTTATGCTCTTGCCGTTTACCTTTACGGAGGACTTTTGGCTCCATCCGGGTACACGTACAGCCAGGGTAAACTTTTCTGCCTTTGCAGGAGCAACGGTTATTTTTATTTTGCCGTCATAGGGGTATTCGGTATCAAAAGTAAGCTTAACGTTTTTGCCGGTGGGAGTAATTGCGCAAACCTCGCCCTTTTCGTAAAGGTTAACAACAACACCCTTGCGGCTTGACATAACAGCAATGGAAGGTATGTGGCCTGTACCTGCGGCACCGATGGCAACGCAGCAGCCGTATACTTCGGTATCATTTCTCATACGCTGTGTGCCGCCCAGCTGACGTGCGCGTGTGCCCATAAGCAGAGGGCTGTAGCTGTCAAAGGTAAAGCCTGCCAAAGCATCGCTGTGTTCGGTGTTTACAGCGCCAAGCAATGCGTTGTAAATGGAGGTTTCAAGCTGATCCACAAGGTATGCATCGCCGCAAAGCAAAAGCACCTGGGTGATGAATTTGATCCATGTTACGGTTACGCAGGTTTCCTGCATGATAATAAGGTTTTGGGTGTTTGCCTGCTTTACGGTGGAGTGGTCAAACAGCTCGTGGGTACAGCCGGAGCTGCCGATTATGGTAAGGTCGGATTCTGCCACCAGCTTGCCGAAGTTGCAGGATGCCACGCGCCACTTTTCGATGCCTGTAACTCGGTAGTATTCCATAAGTCCTTCAAAGTTGGACATCATTTCGTAAGCCTTGGTTACGGGGTACTGGTAGGGGTAAAGCTTGCCCTCGTATGCCAGTTCAAAAACATTGCCGTCCTCGATACCGCCGTTATCCACAATGTAATCGGCAAATTCAAGGTATTCCTTTTTGCCGGTGATATTGTAAAGGCGCACAACGGGTTCAAGAATGGAGCTTGCCGCAAGGCCTTTCCAGAAATTGCTGGTTTTGGTGATGGGCAGCTTGCCCTCGGATTCGGGGCCGATTTTTGTGATTATGTAATCAAGGGTGCGGCACATTGCGGTGGTTATCTGCTTTTTAAGTTCTTCATCCTTGCAGATGTCCATGTAATACTGCAAACCGAGAAGCACGTATTTTCTTCCCCACATATCCCAGCCGTTAAACTCGTTTTCAACGCTGTAGGAGGATATTCTGCCAAGCTTATCCTGGGTGGTAAGCAGATCCTTTACGGTATCTGTAAGCATATCGTAAAGCTCTTGGTCCTGGGTGTAGGCATATGTAAATGCCGCACCGCGCATCATTTTGCCCCAGTATTCACAGCGCCATGCATTGTTGGGGTCATCAACATTGCTCTTGAACTGTTCGGCAAAAAGAATCCAGTTGTGCTTGTTTTTGCACTGATTTTCGGCTACAAAGCGGATGGCTTCGTTAAGTACCCCGCCGAACTTTGCACTGCCCTGGGGCAGAATAAAAAGCTCGTCCTTGTCGGCACGTGCCGCATACACGGGGTTTTTGGAGTATAATTCCTTGATTGTACTCATGGCTTTTGTTCCTTTCGGGAATTTATTTTTTGAAAAAAGTTTTTCGTTTACAATATGATATATGTATTTAAAATAATTGTCAATGATAAAAGTGTAAAAATCAGTCGGTTGCGACTATTTTTTCGCCGTCAAACTGCATAACACCGTAGGATAGGCCCATATTTTTGCCGTCTGCAAGGTATTTTGCAAAATTGCGGCGCAGGGTGGTATTAAGCTCTATGCCGTCAAAATTGCGGTCTGCGGGAAAATCCCTGCCGAAAATACGCCAAAAGTTTGGATTATCGGGCTCCTCAACGGAGTTTACGGGATCAAAAAGTGCGGCAAATTTGCGTACGTTTCCGTTTTCGGGAAACAACAGCAGAGTTTTTGGATAAAGCAGGTATGAATGGCAAACAACCGTCATTATATCGCCCTTTAGGTGCCCTGTCTGCTTGAAAAATTTATATGCCGTACGCAACGAATCCATAACGGCATCGGGGGTAAAGGGCTCGCCCGAGGACGGTATGTGGCAGTCAAAAACAAGATCTCCCCGCTTAAGCGTGCCGTTTTTCCAGTCGTCGTATATAAATTCGTTTATGCCGTATTCAAGTCTGCCCAGGGCAAACAGACGGCACAAAAAGAACCTTCTGTACCACTTAAGCGTAAAAATTCCGTTTATGCCGTGTACCGTGCGGCACTCGTTGAGTTTGCATTTAAGATCACGCATGGTGTTGTAAAAAAGCTCGTCCGAAAAGCCCTTGTTTGCATAAACATATTTAAGCGATCTTGCGCAGTACAGAATAAAAACAAGATCCACCGTGTAGCGGTGTATGCCGCTTATATCCGATGCCTGCTTTAGCAGATCATCGTGGCGGAAGTCACCTTCAAAAAGGCTTTCCTCGCTTTGCATTATAAGCTCTGCAGTATGTTTGTCTGCCAGAAGTGTTGCAAGAGCTTTTTCAAGCTCATCGTGGCAATCCTGCGGAAAACCAAGCTTTTCGCAAAGATCTTTTATCATTTGGCGCCCCTCCGTTACATTTTCCAGAGGGATGTGGAAAGATTTGCAAGGTGGGCATCGTGGGATTCGTCCTTGAGGGTAAAAGTGCCGTTTTCAAAGCACAGTTCCGTAACAGACGCATTGGTTGCCCAGGCAACCTCGTTCATTTTTTCAATGGTGCCGTGCTTTACAAGAGTTGTCATGGCACGCACGGGGGTGGCGTGGGTGGCAATAACAATGGTTTTTCCGTCGTTTTCACGCGCAAGCTCCGCAACCTTGTTGTAAAAGCGTTCTGCCATATGCGCCACTGTTTCGCCGTTGGGGCAGGCGCAGTTTGCCACATCATCCTTCCATTTTGCAAAGTTTTCGGGAGAAATGGCTTCAAGCTCTCCGTTGCGTACGCCCTCCCAGTCGCCCGCATTGATTTCACGCAGATCCGGGTGGGTTATGATGGGCATAATTCCAAGCTCCTCGGACACCGAACATGCTGTATCAAAGGCACGCAAAAGGTCGCTGGAGTATATTTTATCAACCTTGTAGTTTTTGGCTATGTATTTTGCCGTAAGCTGTGTTTGCACCTTGCCAAGCTCGGAAAGCGGAAAATGCGAATGGCCTGCAAAAATGTGGTAAAGATTGGCGCGGCTTTGTCCGTGGCGCACCAGTAAAACAGTTGTCATTGCTTTGTCCTTTCATAATGGGATTTTACAATTATCATACACTATATGATAGCACAAAACGCCGCAGATTTCAACATAATTGAGAATATTTTAATGCGTTGCGGCATGTTTTCTCATTGCCGTTTTTTGTTATACACGCTGTAAAAAAACGACATATTGTTAAAGCCTGCCTCATATGCCGCCTGGGCAACGGTAAATTCGCCGCTGCCCAGCATTTTTTTAACCTCCGCAATGCGTATGCTGTTGCGGTACTCAATAACGGATTTGCCGGTATATTCCTTAAAAAGCCTGCGGAAGTTGGATTCGCACATGCCGCACATATTTGCATAAAAAGACGTTTTTTCGTTTTTGTAAAATCTGCGGTCAAGCTCTTTTATGGCAGGAAGTATTTTTTTGTATTTTTTATCCACGGGATATGCTTCCTGCTGAAGACGGTACATGAGCATGTACACGGCAGAGGTCAGAAAAAGCGTGTTGCGCATGTTTTTTTCGGTTATCTGCCCGAAAATATCTGCGCAATCCTGCGAAAGCTCTGCAGACGGTGCGGAAAAGAATGAAGCCGCCTGCACGCAGGAGGTGTCAAAGGTTATTATTTTTATAACGGTGCCGTTTTTGCGGTATATTACCTTGTACGGCAGTGCGCACGGGATAAAAATAACCGACCCCGCGTTTACGGTATATTGTTTTTGATCATTGGGGAAAAAATAATCAAGCATGCCGCTTTGCACATAAATAAACGAATGTTTTTCCTTGCCGTTTTTGTATTCAAAAACATAGTTTTCGTTTCGCAAAACGCTTACATAGCTTATGTTTTCGATTTTTGTATCGGGGGTTATATCAAAACGGATATCTTCCAAGCAAAAACCTCCTAAAAAATTGGCGAATACCATACATCATTATCGGATAATGAATTGTATTTGTACTGCTTTTATTGTATACTTAAATCAGGCGGTTGTCAATAATAAAAGCTTCCGCAACAAAAATGGAGTGAAAACAAATGAACGAAAGTTTTTTGCTGAATAGTGAAATAGCACACACACTTTACAGCTATGCGCGCACCTTGCCCGTGGTGGATTATCACAACCATCTGCCGCTTGATGCTGTATGCGGTAACCACAGGTTTACCGATATTTACGATATGTGGATAAAGCCCGATCCGTATAAGCACCGCGCCATGCGCATGTGTGGGGTGCCCGAAAAATACATAACGGGCGATGCGGACAGCTTTGAAAAATTCAGCTGCTGGTGCAGCACATTGCCCCTTTTGCTTGGCAATCAGATGTACCATTGGTCGCTTATGGAGCTTAAAACCGTGTTTGGCATAGATACCGTGCCGGACAAAAACAACGCACGGGATATATACGAAAGCTGCAACACATTCCTTGCACAAAACGAAGTAACGCCTGCGTGGCTTATGGAAAAATTCAATGTGCGCTATTCCTGCCCATGTGCATCGCTTTCCGATGATGTTTCGGGGTTTGAAAACAGCGGTCTTTTTGCACCGTCATTGCGTGGCGATGATGCCGTAAACGTAACATCGGATTTTGTAAAAAAGCTTGAGCTTGCGGCGGATACAAAAATAAACAGCCTTGGCGATTATGAAAAAGCCATAACCGTGCGCCTTGAAAGCTTTAAAAAAGCAGGCTGTGCTTTTTCCGACCATGCCCTTGATAACGGCTTTGAGTATCTGCCCGATGACGGTAAAAACGGCGACAGATTTTTAAAGATGCTTGACGGTACTGCAGATGAGTGCGAAAAAGCAGCCCTTGCATCGTACATACTTACATTTTTGGGTGCGGAATATGCGAAATGCGGCTTTGTTATGCAGTTGCACATAGGCGCACAGCGGACCACCAGCACACGCCTGCGTGCCCTTGCCGGTGCCGCAGGGGGATACGCCGCCATAGGCAACAGCGTCAATATAAAGTCACTTACAAGTTTTATTGAT
>JAZSGA010000117.1:0-14483 GCA_045532495.1 Eubacteriales bacterium
AATATTCTTTTATTGGATTGAATATTTACGCCCACAGGCGCAAGGATCTGAACAGATGAAAATATATTGTAAGCAACAAACGCAATTGCAGATATCCACCATTTTCCAAGCAAGGGGTTTTTTTCGGTTGCCATCGGAACGGAATCAAAACTTCCGCTAAATCCGATAAAAGATACAATGGCAATGATTAAAGTAAATAAAACAAGCAATGGAACAGTAAAGGAAAAAACATTTATCATTCTCTTATATCCGCCTGCGGAAAACAACAATACAACAGCACAAAATATAAAAGAGGAGATATACTCGGAAATATCAAAAAGCTGTTTGAACAGGGCACCTGCGCCCGCCGACATTATGACAGCAATACCAATAAGAAAAAATATCTCGCTTATTCCCACAAAAGAACGCAAAAAAGAATTATTTTTTCTGATAATAATGGCGTCTGCACCTGATATTCCCGATGTAGAAGCAAGCTTCATAAGCAAAACTCCGAAAACAAAAATCAGAATCATTGCACATATCAGACCTAAAATACCGCTTTTACCGAAAGTAATAAAAAACTGCCATAGCTCCTGACCCGAAACATACCCAGCTCCAAGAAAGCATCCGGCAAAGGTAACGGCAATCTTCAATATATTAAGATTCATCAAAACACCTCTCATTGTTATTATATTACCATAAAAGTGTAAAAATATCAACACAAACATTATTTTATTTCCATATCACATTGATATGATTTGACCGTAATACACATTTATGCCAGAAAAGCAAAAAATGAAAATGCAAAAATCTATAATAAAATAATCGCAAGATTTAACAATGATTGCAAGCCAAATTCCAAATCATATAAATGTACTATGTTTTTAGGCGACATTTATTCACACTAAATTTTAAATTTGAGATTTTTTTGAAAAAAAGACGGTATTTTTGAGTTTTTTACTCAAAATAGTACGTTTAACTTATTGACATAAACAAAAAGATGATGTATCATTATATTGTAATACAGTGTACAACTATATCTTTGATGGTGAAAACATTGATAAAAATCGTAATTAGTGACGTCGACGGCACTTTGATATATAAGGGATCTCACTTCAACAGCGCACGTTTCCCTCTTATGCTGTCAAAACTCACGGAGCAAAAAATTCGTTTTGCTGTTGCAACCGGCAGGCATTATAACGAGCTTAAAACAATTTTCGGCAGTACCTTATCCCGGTTCACATCAATCTGTTGCGACGGTGCATACGCCGTAAACGGCAACGAGCTTGTCTATTCTCTGCCTATTCCTAAAATTTCCGTAAAAAACTTTTTTGAAACTTTCGCCGGCACAAATGTATGTGCGGAATTCTATTCGCACGATGCCGCATATCTTCTCGGTGCGTCACATCTTACACTTTCAAAAGAAACCACACGCATAAAAAACGTGCATGTGATACACAACTTTACCGAATTGCCCGACAGCATATACAAAATTTCTTTGTACGGCAATATCGATTCCTTTGTACCGCACGAAGCCACAAGTTTATGCTACAGCTCAAAAGGAATCGCAGAATTTATCAACAGAAACGCATCAAAACATAACGCAGTAACAAGCATACTCCGAAAACAGAATCTGGATTTATCCGAAATCCTGTATTACGGAGACGGAAAAAACGATGCCGAGCTTATAACCAAAAGTGGCGTTTCATACACCACATACTGCGCAGACAGATCCGTTTTTTCACTTACCCACAACCACACCAGAGATGTTATAGGCACAACGATACATCTTTGTGACTCTAAAAAGATTTCAACACTACTTTAACATTGAGAGGCGATAACATGAACAACTACACCGTAGTGGAT
The DNA here is from genome assembly GCA_045532495.1 of Eubacteriales bacterium. Taxonomy (GTDB): domain Bacteria; phylum Bacillota; class Clostridia; order Oscillospirales; family CAG-382; genus UMGS1052. The sequence continues at coordinate 1,846 of JAZSGA010000117.1, forward strand.
ATTCCTCGTACCGACAGAATAAAGCATCTTATCGATGCTCTTTATGCAGATATGCCGGTAATTGAGGCTGACAGAGCGATACTTCTTACAGAATCTTACAAGCAGACAGAATCGCTTCCTATTATTACACGTCGAGCAAAAGCTTTTATGCACATATGCAAAAACATTCCCATCACAATTCGTGACCGTGAACTGATTGTTGGAAGTGCAACAAAAAGTCCCAGAGGATGTCAGGTGTTCCCCGAATATTCCTTCGACTGGCTTGAAAGTGAATTTGAAACAGTAGCCACAAGAAGTGCCGATCCTTTTAGAATTTCCGATGAAACAAAAGCGGCGCTTCATGAAGTATACAAATACTGGGGCGGCAAAACAACCAGCGAGCTTGCCAGCGAATATATGGCGCCCGCGGCAAAAGCTGCAATCGACCACAACATTTTCACTCCGGGAAATTATTACTACAACGGCATCGGTCATTTCACGGTTAACTACGGCAAGGTGCTTGAAATAGGTCTTGATGGCATAATTGCCGAAGCTCAAAAAGCACTCGATTCCCTTTCTGTGGAAATGCCCGATTACATAAAGCGTTCTCAATTCCTTGAATCTGTTATAATCAGCTGTAATGCAGCATGCGTATATGCCGCAAGATATGCTCAGCTTGCTTTGGACCTCGCTTCCAATGAGCACGACATTGCACGTAAAAATGAGCTGCTTGTTATAGCTTCCAACTGTTCAAAAGTTCCGAAGTACGGTGCTTCAAACTTCTACGAAGCATGTCAGTCGTTCTGGTTCATACAGATGCTTTTACAGACAGAATCCTCGGGACATTCCATTTCTCCCGGCAGATTCGACCAATATATGTATCCTTATTATAAAAAGGATCTTGACAGCGGTAAGCTCACTCGTGAAGCTGCGCAGGAGCTTATGGATTGTATATGGGTAAAACTCAACGATCTCAACAAAGTACGTGATGCCGCATCCGCAGAAGGTTTTGCCGGCTACAGCCTTTTCCAAAACCTTATAGCAGGCGGTCAGACTCCCGAGGGCCTTGACGCCACAAACGATCTTTCATTTATGTGCATACAGGCAACAATGCATGTAAGACTTCCCCAGCCTTCCTTCTCAGTTAGAGTATGGAACGGAACTCCCCATGAGTTTCTCATCAAGGCTGCAGAACTAACACGTACAGGCATAGGACTGCCTGCGTACTATAATGACGAAGTTATCATCCCCTCCCTGCTCAGCAGAGGAGTGGCAATCAATGACGCACGCAATTACAACATCATCGGCTGTGTTGAGCCTCAGGCACCCGGCAAAACCGACGGTTGGCATGATGCCGCTTTCTTTAACATGTGCCGTCCTCTTGAACTTGTATTCTCTGACGGTATGGATGATGGAGAATTTATAGGCGTTCACACAGGCGATGTAACAAAAATGAAATCCTTCGAGGAATTCTATGACGCTTACAAAGCACAAAACAATCACATGTTAAAACTTCTTGTAAACGCCATCAATGCCATCGATGTTGCTCACAGCGAGCGTTGTCCGCTCCCCTTCCAATCATCTATGATAGAAGATTGCATAGGCAAAGGCAAAAGCCTTCAGGAAGGCGGTGCTGTGTATAATTTCACCGGTCCCCAAGGCTTTGGTGTTGCCAATATGGCAGATTCGCTTTATGCTGTGAAAACTCTTGTTTTCGATCAGAAAAAAATAACCATGTTCGAACTCAAGGACGCGCTTGAGCATAATTTCGGCGAAGACATTCCCGACAAAATAGCTCAAAAGAAGACAGAAAAAGAAATCAAAAAGCTTGCCGATGCCGGTAAGAACATCACAGAATCTCTTATAATCGAAACATACAACAAAATAAAATCACTTGGAATGCAGCCTTTTCAGCGTACCAAATATCGCAAAGTGCGCGAGCTTATAGACGCCATTCCCAAGTTCGGTAACGATCTCCCCGAAGTAGATGCTTTCGCAAGAGATGTTGCATATACATATACACGTCCTCTTGAAACATTCAAAAATCCAAGGAACGGCATGTATCAGGCAGGTCTTTACCCTGTATCCGCAAACGTGCCTCTTGGCGCGCAGACAGGTGCAACCCCCGACGGAAGATTAGCCTATACCCCTGTTGCGGACGGTGTTTCTCCTTCCGCTGGCAAAGATACTCACGGTCCCACATCCAGCGCAAACTCTGTTTCCAAGCTCGACCACGGCATAGCTTCAAACGGAACACTGTTCAATATGAAGTTCCATCCTTCAGCGCTTGAAGGAAGATCCGGTCTCGAAAGCTTTGTTGCGTTAGTGCGTGCCTACTTTGATCAAAAAGGCAGCCACATGCAGTTTAATGTTGTAAGCCGTGAAACACTCCGAGATGCGCAGGCCCATCCCGAAAACTACAAATCACTTGTTGTTCGTGTCGCCGGTTACAGTGCTCTGTTCACAACTCTTTCCAAATCTCTTCAGGACGATATAATCAACCGTACAGAGCAGGTAGGATTCTGATTGACGGAGTTTTGACATGATAGAACAATACAAAGACGTAAAGGGCAGAATTTTTGATATTCAGAAATTTTCCGTACATGACGGTCCCGGCATCAGAACTATAGTCTTTTTGAAAGGCTGTTACCTGCGCTGTCGCTGGTGTTGCAATCCCGAATCCCAGGAATATAAAATCCAGACAATGATCCGCGGCGGTAAAGAAACAACCGTAGGCAAAGATGTGACTGTCGGTGAGGTTATGCAGGACATTTTAAAAGATGTTCCTTATTACCGCAGATCAGGCGGAGGAGTAACTCTTTCAGGCGGCGAAGCTTTGGCACAACCGGATTTTGCTGTTGCACTTCTTTCGGCATGCAAAGAATACGGTCTTAACACCGCCATCGAAACAACCGGTTTTGCCGACTATTCCGTTATAGAACGGTTTATTCCCGTATGTGATCTTTTCCTTATGGATATAAAGCACACCAACAGCGAAAAGCACAAGGAATATACAACTCAGCCCAACGAACTCATTCTTGAAAATGCAGCTAAAATTGCAAAGAATGCAAAACAGCTTGTAATACGTGTGCCTGTTATTCCAACATTCAACGATTCGCCGGAAGAAATTGCTTCAATAGCATCTTTTGCAAAAAGTCTTGAAACGGTAAAACAGCTTCATCTTCTTCCCTACCATAGGTTGGGATACGATAAATATGTAGGATTATCCCGCCAATATCCCATGGGAGATATCGCATCCCCCACCAAAGAACATATGGAACTTCTTAAAACCACAGCGTCAGCTTATGGCCTTGAAGTGGAAATAGGCGGATAACATATTATTCAACGAGGTAATATGAACACTAACAATATTGAAAAAATCATATCGACGCATAATTCTTCAAACGAAGAAAAACTGCGCATTATCCAGGAGCTTGTGCCGGGTAAGCAAATCACTCTTGCACACATTATTGCCAATCCCGATAACGAGCTTTACAGAAAACTCGGACTCGACCCCCGCATCGATTACAGTCATTCTGCCATCGGTGTGTTGACGGTAAGCCCAAGCGAAACAGCTATCATCTGTGCCGACATAAGCATGAAAGCGTCGGGCATTGATCTCGGCTTTGTTGACAGATTCAGCGGAACACTTGTTATTACAGGCACCATTTCCGATGTGGAAGCCGCGTTCCGTGCCGTGGCAGAATACGCCGAACAAAAGCTCGGCTTTAACGTCTGCCCCATCACCAGAACCTGATAATGAAAAAACTTATACTAATCGGCCGCAGCGAGAGCGGAAAAACCACACTTATGCAGGCTTTGCGCGGCGAGCAGATACACTATGCAAAAACACAATATGTGTACAACAACGATGTAATGATCGATACGCCTGGCGAGTATATACAAACCAAAAACCTTGGCGGTGCTTTGGCTGTATATTCTTACGAAGCAGATGTGGTCGGGCTTCTTGTAAGCGCCACAGAACCTTTCTCGCTTTTCGGTCCAAACATTGTTCCGATGGCGAACCGGGAAGTTATCGGCATTGTCACAAAAATCGATGCACCCGATGCAAACATTCCGCTGGCAGACCGCTGGTTGGAACTTGCCGGATGCAAAACAATTTTCCATGTTGATTCCACACATTCTGTGGGAGTTCAGGAAATTTTGGAATACCTTAAAAGCAAATAACGGTATTCCTCATTAATTCAGTGAGCAAGGCGAAAGCCTACTTAAAAATATAAAAGTCCATTAAAATACTATAAAAAGGAGATTAAAAAATGGCTTCAGAGTACGCAATTAAAGTTCAAATGTGCGAAATCGGTAAAAGAATTTATGACCGCGGAATGGTAGCTTCCAACGACGGTAACATTTCCGTTAAGGTTGGCGAGGACCAGTTCCTTTGCACACCCACAGGCGTATCCAAGGGCTTTATGACCCCTGAATACATCTGTAAGGTAAACTCCAAGGGTGAAGTTATCGAAGCAAACGAAGGCTTCCGTCCCTCATCCGAAATCAAAATGCATATGCGTGTTTACAGAGAAAGACCTGACGTTAAGTCGGTAGTTCATGCACATCCCATGTATGCAACAGGTTTTGCAATTGCAGGTATTCCGCTTACAGCTCAGATCATGCCCGAAGCAGTTATCGCTCTTGGTTGTGTTCCGATCGCTGAATACGGTTGCCCTTCTACAGAAGAAATTCCGGACGCAGTTTCCAAGTATCTCCAGCACTACGATGCAGTTCTTCTTGCTAACCACGGTGCGCTCGCATTCTCCGATTCTCTTCTCAGCGCTTACCACAAGATGGAATCCGTTGAATTCTACGCTCAGCTTCTCTTTATTTCCACCATGCTTGGCGGTCCTAAGGAACTTACAGAAGAACAGGTTCAGCAGCTTTACGAAATCCGCCGCAAGTTCGGCATGACAGGTAAGCATCCCGCAGACCTCTGCCCCAACGTTGCAGCAGGTAAACCCAGATGTCCTAATTGCGATGGCAGCTGCTCTACAGGTGCTTCCTCCAAGGATTCCGACGTTATCGCTGAAATCACAAAGAGAGTTCTCGCTCAGCTCGGCAAATAATTATCGGTAAAGCTTATGCGTAATACCGATATTGAAAAAATTGTAAATTCGGTAACAGAACAAATGAGCAAAAGCAAAGCTGTTATCCGTTATGACAACATAACATTACACCTTGCCAAGCTTATCGCTTCAAAAATCGAAGCAAAAGCCGCAGAAATGAATGTTAAAGCCGTTATATCGATATGCAACGCAGGCGCTAGACCTGTTCTTACCGAATGTATGGACGATTCATACATAGCAAGCTACGATGTGGCTTTTAACAAAGCTTATACATCGGTATCTTTAAAAATGTCAACGTCCAGACTTAAAACTCTTACGCAGCCACACGGTCCGCTTTACGGTATACAAAATACCAACGATAATAAAATCGTTATTTTCGGAGGCGGCGAACCGCTAATTCTCGGAGGTAAAATTATAGGCGGCCTCGGAGTAAGCGGCGGCAGCGAAGAACAAGATACCGCACTGGCGGCATACGGTGCTGCATGTGTGGAACAAGAAGCAAACAAATGCCTTTAATGGAGTAAAACTATGGATTACAACAAGGACAATATCGAAGAGATAGTAAAACAGGTTCTTGCGGGAATGAAGGGCACAACTCAGGCAAGCGCCCCCGCCGCAAAAGCTGTTTCGGGTAACACACCCGGCACCGCTCGTGTTGCTATGCTCACCGGTATAGAAAAATTCGAACTTAAATCTTATCCCATGCCCGAAGTTGGCGACGATGACATTCTTGTTAAAGTTGAAGGCTGCGGCGTATGCGGAACAGATGCTCACGAGTACAAAAGAGATCCCTTTGGTCTCATTCCCGTGGCGCTTGGTCACGAAGGCACCGGCGAAATAGTTAAAATGGGTAAAAACGTTACCGTTGACAGCGCCGGCAAACCTTTGAAGGTTGGCGACAAGGTTGTTTCCTGCATGATCTTCAAGGACAACCCTGATATCACCATGTTTGACCTTAACAAACAAAACGTTGGCGGAGCAGACGTTTACGGTCTTCTTCCCGATGATGACTACCACTTCAACGGATGGTTTGCAGATTACATTCTCATCCGCGGCGGCTCTACAGTGTTCAATGTAAGCGATCTTGATCTTGATTCAAGAATCCTTATAGAACCCTGCGCAGTTCTTATCCATGCAGTTGAACGTGCAAAAACAACAGGTATTCTCCGTTTTAACAGCCGCGTTACTGTACAGGGATGCGGACCTATCGGCCTTATCTGTATTGCCGTTCTCAGAACTATGGGTATAGAAAACATCGTTGCAGTTGACGGTAACGAAAAACGTCTTGCCTTTGCTAAGCGCATGGGTGCAGACAAAACCGTAAACTTCACCGAACACAAAGGCATCGAGGCTCTTACAGAAGCAGTTAAGGATGCTTTCGGCGGATATCTTGCCGATTTCGCATTCCAGTGCACAGGCAGCCCCGTGGCTCATGCCAACATCTACAAATTCATCCGCAACGGCGGCGGTCTTTGTGAGCTTGGCTTCTTTATCAACGGCGGAGATGCAACAATCAATCCTCACTTTGATATTTGCTCAAAAGAAATCACTACAGTTGGTTCATGGGTATACACCCTGCGTGATTACGCTACAACATTCGATTTCCTTAAGAGAGCAATTGCGATCGGTCTTCCTATCAAAGAACTGATCACACACAAGTATCCGCTTGAACAGATCAATGACGCTTTCGTTACAAACGTAAAAATGGAAGGTCTTAAGATCGCAGTCGTCAACAAATAATCGGCTGATTTAATAAAATCGAAAGGATTATAAATGATGACACAGGCAGTTGGAATTATCGAAGTATACGGTCTTGTGGCCGCTTTCGCCGCACTTGATGCCGGTTGTAAAGCAGGCAACGTTACCGCAGAAACCTTTGATAAAAACAAACCGAAAAATCCGGACGGACTTAAAGTGCCGCTTATCGTGGCAGTAAAGTTCAGAGGAAGCGTTGACTCGGTTACAGCAGCTGTTGAAGCCGCAGAAATAGCCGCAAACAGCGTTTCAGGAGTAATCACAAAACATATTATCGCCCGTCCCGAATCAGGAACAGATAAAATGCTGGCTTTATCGGGACTCGACAAAAAATAATTTTTAATAATTTGGAGGAATTACATAATGGCACAGGAAGCATTGGGAATGATCGAAACCAGAGGTCTTACAGCAGCAATCGAAGCAGCAGACGCAATGGTTAAATCCGCAGAAGTTACACTTATCGGTACCGAAAAGATCGGTTCCGGACTCGTTAGCGTTATGGTACGCGGCGATGTAGGCGCAGTTAAGGCAGCAGTTGAAGCAGGCGGACAGGCAGCTTCAACACTTGGCGAACTCGTAGCTACACACGTTATCCCCAGACCCCACGCTGACGTAGAAAAGATTCTCCCCAAGTTCTGATAATTCTGCAAAATATTTTTTAAGGAACTGAAACACTATGAAATCATTGGGACTTGTAGAAGTTTCCGGCGTAGTAGCCGCAGTTGATGCCCTTGATATTATGTGCAAAAGCTCAAATGTCACTTTTGTTACATGGGAAAGAAAACTCGGAGGACGTCTTGTTACCATCATCGTAACAGGTGATGTATCTGATGTTACCGAGGCGGTTGAATGTGTTAAACGCAGCTGCAAAACTCCCCCGTGCGCATCTTTTGTCATCGCTAACCCGCATGAAGAAACTGTTCGCATGGTTGAACTTTCTGCATCAAGACTCAACAAGAAAAAGAATTAAAATAAGAGGTAAAATTCATGGCTGAAAAAACAGAAAAGACTCCGGCAAAAAGAACTCGCGCGGCGTCCAAAAAAACAGCTGAAGTTTCCGCAGAGCCTCAGGGAGAAAAAGTTCTCGCTCAAACAGCTGCGGAATCCGAAAAAACTAATAACAAAACTAATAATAAAAGTCTAACGGAGGTAAAAGTTATGACACAGCAGGCATTAGGCATGATCGAAACAAGAGGTCTCGTTGCAGCAGTTGAAGCGGCAGACGCTATGCTCAAGGCAGCAAACGTTGAACTTGTTGGTACCGAAAAGATCGGTTCCGGTCTCGTAAGCGTAATGGTTCGCGGTGATGTTGGCGCTGTTAAGGCAGCAGTTGAAGCAGGTGCTTCTTCCGCTGAACGTCTCGGCGAAGTTATCGCAACCCACGTTATTCCCAGACCTCATGCTGATGTTGAAAAGATTCTTCCTTTCCTTAAGTAAGATTCTTTTAACATCGTGCATCACGCAAAGGGCAAAACGTTTGCTTTTGCCCTTGCTGTGAGCACAAATCAATAAACTACCGCATTACTATGCGGGAAAAAGGTGAGTTTATGATAATTGGTAAAGTCGTTGGAAAAGTAATTTCTACACGGAAAAACGAAGCTCTTGTCGGATGCAAGTTTCTTGTAATAGAAATACTTTCTTCTATGACAAACGATAAATCAAAAATGGTAGCCGTCGATAATGTCGGTGCCGGAATAGGCGACATTGTATTGGTAGCACAGGGCAGTGCGGCGCGACTTACCTGCGGAGACGGAACAACCCCCGTAGACGCAGCTGTTGTGGGCATTGTTGATGACGGTGCCGGATTGGAGTAATTAATCATTATGGTATTGACAGAACTTGTTGAAATAATGAAGAAAAACGGTGTTGCCGGAGCAGGCGGTGCCGGATTTCCTTCCTACGCAAAGCTTGATAAGCGTGCGGACACCATAATTCTCAACTGTGCTGAATGTGAACCTCTGCTTAAACTCCACAGACAAGTGCTTGAAAAGTATTCCTATGAAATACTTTCAACTCTTAATATTATTGCAGAAGCTGTTGAAGCTGATCGTATTATCGTGGCTGTAAAAGCAGGCTATAAGAGCGCAGTAAATGCTGTTAAAGCAAATCTCGACAAATTCCCCAAGGCATCCATCGGTTTTCTTCCCGAAGTATACCCTGCAGGCGATGAAGTCGTTACAATTTATGAAACCACAGGTCGCGTTGTTGCTCCCGGTGCACTCCCCATTACTGTAGGTGTTACCGTTTTTAACGTTGAAACAATTCTTAATGTTTACAACGCTATAACAAACAACGCTCCCGTTACAACAAAATATGTTACAATTGCAGGCGAAGTTAAAAACCCTGTTACACTTAAAGCTCCCCTCGGCATGACATATGCAGAACTCATCGAGCTTGCAGGTGGTACAACCGTATCCGATTATGCACTTATCGGCGGCGGTCCCATGACAGGTCGTATTGTATCCCCTACTGATTTAGTAACAAAAACTTCCAACGCAATTCTCGTGCTTCCCGAAAATCATTCTCTGATTTCAAAGAAGCGTTCTAAAATTCAGATCGATATGAAACGCGCAATGGCTGCTTGCTGTCAGTGCAGAATGTGTACAGACCTTTGCTCCAGAAACCTTTTGGGCCACCCCATTGAGCCCCACGCATTTATGCGCTCGGCAACAAGCGGTGCCACCAAAGATGTTGGACCTTTTATCAACACAATGTACTGCTCGCAGTGCGGTATTTGCGAACTCTATGCCTGCGGTCAGGGACTTTCTCCCAGAACCCTCATTGGCGAATATAAAGCCGGTTTGCGTAAAGCAGGTGTCAAGATCGATCCCGCCGACATCGTATTCAAGGAAGTTAACGAAAACAGAGAGCAGCGCCTTGTGCCCATGCCTCGTCTTACAGCTCGCCTTGGTCTCACAAAATACAATGTTCCGGCTCCGCTTGTTGATGAAACCGTAAAGGCTAAGAAAGTTAAAATCATGCTCGGTCAGTGCATCGGTGTGCCTGCAGCCCCCATTGTTAAAAAAGGCAACAAGGTTACAATCGGTCAGGTTATCGGTGAAGCTGCCGAAGGCAAGCTTTCTATGCCTATACACGCTTCTGTTAACGGTAAAGTAACCGAAGCAAACGATAAGTTTGTTATAATCGAAGCGTAATTATTTCCTTACCAGGTTTTTGCCCCACAAAAAACCTGATTTATACAGATGTGTGGGGAGAAAGGAAGCTTTTCATCACTCAGTTGATGAAAACTCACGGTTACAATAAATGAGTAAAGCAATCGGAATGGTTGAACTTCAGACCGTTTCTGCAGGTATCCAGAGCGCAGACCTTATGCTCAAAACCGCAGAAGTTGAAGTGATCGAAAGTCAGCCTGTATGTCCGGGCAAATACATCGTTATTATCACCGGCGATCTCAGTGCCGTAAAGGCTTCTGTTGATTCCGTAAAATCAAGATTTGAAACAAAAATCATGGGAAGCTTTGTTTTGGGTAACCCTCACGAAGCCATTTTCCCTGCCCTTTATGGCGCAACCAAGGTTGAAGACGTAAAGGCTCTTGGTGTTCTTGAAACCTTCAATGCAGCTGACATTATAAGTGCAGCTGATGCGGCAGCAAAGACATCTCTCGTTGATCTTATCGAACTCCGTGTTGCCCGCGGTATGTGCGGTAAATCCTACATGCTTATCACAGGCGACGTAGCAGCAGTTACTGCGGCTATTGAAAAAGCACGCCAGGAAGTAAGCAATGACGGTATGCTGCTTGACAGTTCTGTAATTCCCAACCCCGACAAACGTCTTTGGGAATCTATCCTTTAATCTGTCAAAATAGGAGATTATAATGAACACCTTCAGATTACCTACAACAGTCTGTTTTGACGAAAACGCTCTTGACAAGCTGAAGGAATACAAAAACCAGCGTGCTGTAATTTTTACCGATCCTTTTATGGTAAAAAGCGGTGTTGCAGATCGTATAGCCGAAAAATTGAGTGATTGTACTCATGTTTCCATATTCGGTGATGTAAGACCCGACCCTCCCATTGAGCTTATAGCAACAGGTTTGGATTTTCTTGTAAAAGCAAATGCCGACATAATCGTGGCTTTGGGTGGCGGTTCATCCATTGATGCTGCAAAAGCCGTGCTTCTTATGGCAAAGCGCTCAGGCAAGAAGCAGGATATAAAGCTTATTGCAATTCCTACCACCAGCGGTACCGGTTCGGAGGTAACACAGTTCTCTGTAATTACCGATACTCAGGCAGGTGTAAAATATCCGCTTGTTCACGAGGATCTGCAACCTGATGTTGCTATCCTCGACCCCGAGCTTGTAAAGACAGCTCCCCCTTCTATAACAGCTGACACAGGTTTTGATGTTATAACACACGCCCTTGAAGCATACATTTCTACAGCGGCAAACGAATTCTCGGATGCACTGGCAGAAAAAGCTCTTGAGCTCGCGTTTGAATATCTTCCCAAAGCTTGCAAAGACGGATCTGATCTTGTTGCACGTGATAAAATGCATAAGGCATCTTGCCTTGCAGGCATGTCCTTTAATATAGTCAGCCTTGGTGTTAACCACGGTATTGCACATGCATTGGGCGCAAAGTTCCATATACCTCACGGCAGAGCAAATGCAATGCTTTTGCCCCATGTTATGAGATATAACGCTGATCTTCCCGCTTCTTTTTCTGCAGATGAAAACAGTTACACAACTGCTGCTAAAAAGCTTGCAAAAATCGCTTCAAGAATCGGAATTAAATCAGCAAATATCAAGAATTCGGTTAATGCACTTTGCGATCACATTCTTGCTCTTGAGCGTACCTGCGGCATCCCTGCAACATTAAAGGATGCAAAAGTTTCAAGCGTAGATTACGAAGCCCAAAAGACATCAATAATAAACAGCGCTCTCAACGATGCATGTACAGCAACAAATCCCAGGAAAATGACATCGGACGGAGTTCAAGAGATTTTGTCTAAAATAGCAAAGTTTTAATTAAGTATTTTATAATCATTATGACCAGCCGTTATTCGGCTGGTCAAATATTTAAAACAAAAGGTTTAATCATGGGAATTTTAGAGATAGTATTAACAGCCATCGGCTTATCAATGGATGCACTTGCAGTTTCTATATGCAAAGGCTTATGCATGAAGAGCTTCAAGGCTAAAACTGCAGCTCTTATAGCATTGTTTTTCGGATTTTTTCAGGCGCTTATGCCCTTTATCGGATGGTTGCTCGGAATCAGTTTCCAAAAATATATCGAGGCATATGATCATTGGATAGCTTTTGTTTTACTTGCAATTATCGGTGGAAAAATGATCGCCGAAGCTTTAAAAGAGCAGGACGATGACGGGCAAGCGTGCGACACAAACATTGTAAGCATTAAAGAGCTTACAGTACTTGCAATCGCAACAAGCATCGATGCTCTTGCTGTTGGCATTGCCATGGCGTGTCTCGGCAACAGCATAAACATTTTTTCATCAATAACCATCATTGGACTAATAACTTTATTTATATGCTTTGCAGGCGTATATATAGGCTTCAAATTCGGTTCGAAATTTGAAAAAAACGCAGGATTTGCAGGCGGAACGATCTTAGTTCTTATTGGTACAAAAATATTACTTGAACACCTTGGAATCCTTGATAAGTTTTTTACATGGATTTCCACTTTATTCTGATATGAAAGTTTTAATAAGCGCATGCCTTTTGGGAATTCCGTGCAGATACGACGGAAAAAGCAAAGAATATGATAATATAATAAAACTGCATAGCATTTGTGAGCTTATCCCCTTTTGTCCCGAATGTTACGGAGGATTGCCTACTCCAAGAGTGCCTGC
>JAZSGA010000160.1:0-3749 GCA_045532495.1 Eubacteriales bacterium
TTATAAAGAACTGGGCCGCAAAGGAGCATGCGCATCTGTTTGCACAAAGGCTTCCCGATTGGAAGGAATCCGATTTTTTAGAAAAGGAACATATCGCAAGCGGTATTGAACTTGCCGTTTTTTATGCCCCGTGTGACAGATATTTTACTCTTGAACGGAAAATAGCTCTTACCCTTGACAGTATGATGCTTTTATATAATATTTCCGAACAGGAACGAAACCAAACCATCGAAAAGGTGCTAAAACTTGACTATGTAAAAGTTGGTCAGGAAATGTTTACTAAATTCGTTTCACGAATTTAGTAAATGAGAAATCACATTTCACATTTAAAAGAACGGAGTGATTTTATTATGAAAACAAAAAGATTTTTAGCAGCGATGATTACATTTTGCATTATGATCTTTGCATTTTGCATTTTCACAGCAAGTGCTGCGGAACAGGGTTATTCCGTTGATATTGCAACGGGCAACATAACCCTTACCGAAACAGACGGTGTAAAATATGCAAACGGCACAGCCTATGAGGGCGAGCTTACCGTAACTGACAGCGACACAACCATAGCAAATGTGTTGACGATAGAAAGCGGTGAGCACGATGTTACAATTTCTTCTGTTACGGCAAATCAGATTGACGTGTCAGCAGGTGCAAAGCTGAATCTCACCCTTGCAGGCGAAAGTACGATTAAACCTGATACGACCAATTTGGCGGCAATACATGTGCCCACAGGTGCCGAACTTGTGATAACCGAAAATTCCACGGGTTCTGTAAGTGCTACAGGCGGCTCAAACGCAGCAGGCATTGGTGGAGCAAGCTCTAAAAACAGCGGAAAAATAACAATCTGCGGCGGCACGGTAAACGCCACAGGCGGCACATACGGAGCAGGCATTGGCGGCGGTAATAGCGGCGACGGAACAAATATAACAATTTCCGGCGGTACTGTGACTGCAACAGGCGGCTCAAACGCAGCAGGCATCGGCGGAGGTAATAGAGGCAACGGAACAAATATAACAATTTCCGGTGGCACGGTAACTGCCAAAGGCAGTGATACCATGCTCACAGGCGCTGCAGGCATTGGCGGCGGTGATTGCGGCAGCGGAACAGATATAACAATTTCCGACGGTACTGTGACTGCAATGGGTGGCACAACCGCAGCAGCCATTGGCAGCGGCGGCGGTAATATCGGCAACGGAAAAAATATAACCATTTCGGGCGGCACGGTGACTGCGATAGGTGGCATGGAGGGAGTATCAATTGGCGCCGCAGACAAAGGTCCTTTCGATTCAAGTATATCGGAAAATCTCTTTGTTTCACCCAAAGAGTTTTGCGTTATTATCATAAAGGAAACCGAAGAAGCAACAGAAATAATCGGTGAATACACACAAGAAACAGATATTACATCTGCGGTAGATGGTATAAAGTATCTTTATATATACACCACCACCTGCGGCGGCATCCACATTGACGGGGACGGCAACTATCTTGATGAGGATGCAAACCACAAGTGCGATATTTGCGATGAGTATATAGATGAGTTGCATACCGACGAAGATAACAACCATTTGTGTGATGTTTGCAATCAGGTTGCAAGCGAATGTGTTGATGAAAATCCTGCAGACCATATCTGCGATATATGTAAAGCTACTGTCAGCGTATGTGTTGATGAAGACGGTGATTTTATCTGTGACATCTGCGAAAGTATAATTATTGATATTTCAGTGGGCGATATAACCCTCACCGAAACTGACGGTGTAAAATATGCAAACGGCACAGCCTATGTAGATGCACTTAAAATAATCGACAGCGACACAACCATAGCAAAGGTGCTGACGATACAAAGCGGTGAGCATAATGTCACAATTGATTCTATCACAGTAAAGCAGATTAAAGTGGCAACAGGTGCAAAGCTGAACCTTACCCTTGCAGGCGAAAGCATAATTGAGCTTTATACCCGCGGTTTGGCAGCAATACATGTGCCCGAAGGTGCCGAGCTTGTAATAACCGAAAATTCCACAGGCTCTGTAAATGCTGAATGTGGAGATTATGCAGCAAGCATCGGCGGCGGTGACGGTGAGAGCAACGGAAAAATAACAATCTGTGGAGGCACTGTAAACGCCTCAGCCGGCACAAGCGGAGCGGGCATCGGTGGCGGTCGTGAAGGTTACGGCACAAATATAACCATAACAGGCGGTATAGTAACAACAGAGGGCGGAAATTACGCAGCAGGCATTGGCGGCGGAAGCAATGCTAACGGAACAAATATAACCATAACAGGTGGTATAGTAACAACCGAGGGAGGAAGATACGCAGCAGGCATCGGCGGCGGCAGCAAAAGCGACGGAACAAATATAACCATAACAGGCGGTACTGTAACAGCAACGAGCTCCGCTATGGGAGCAGGCATCGGCGGCGGCGAACTTAGCAACGGAACAAATATAACCATTTCGGGCGGCACGGTAACTGCAACAGGCGGCTCAAGCGGTGCAGGCATCGGCGGCGGAAGCGAAGGTGACGGATCAAGTATAACCATAACAGGCGGTACGGTAAATGCCACAAGCCCCTTCCGCGGAGCCGGCATCGGCGGGGGTTATATTGGTTTCGGATCAGATATAACAATTTCGGGTGGCGTGGTAACTGCCACAGGTGGCGATAATTCAGCCGGCATCGGCGGTGGTTATATTGGTACCGCAACAGATATAACAATTTCGGGTGGCACGGTGACTGCCATAGCCGGCGAACAAGCATCAGCCATCGGCGGTGGCGCAAAACTTACAAGCAGCAATGCCGGTACGGCAGAAAATGTTTTAATTTCACCTGATGAATATTGTGCGATTACCTTAAAGCCAACCGAAGACGCAACCGATATAATCGGGAAATATACTGTAGAAACAGATGTTGCGGCTGAGCTTAAAGATATATTAACAGTCTATATATACACCACCACCTGCGGCGGCAACCACTTTGACGAGGACAACGACCACAAGTGCGATGTTTGCGAGGCATATATAGATGAGTTGCATACCGACGAAGATAACAACCATTTGTGTGATGTTTGTAGCCATGTTGTAAGTGAATGTGATTTTGACACAAACAACGGCTTTTGCTCGATTTGCGGAGAAATTGAAGTACCTGAGCTTGTTGACGGTTACTACCAGATCTACAACGCAGGAAATATGTTCTGGTTTGCCAAGCAGGTCAATGAGGTTGACAGAACAGTAAGCGCTGTTCTTATGGATGATATCGACCTTGAAAACAGATCCTGGACTCCCATTGGCTCCACAGGTGAAGACAGCAATAACTTCCGCGGCCATTTTGACGGCAAAAATCATACAATCACAAACTTCTATCTTGATATGCAAAGAGCAGGTCTTGGCCTATTCGGAGAAGTACGTCTTGGAACTGTAGAAAACTTCACCATTTACGGCGAAGTAAAGCTCACTTCAGATTGCAGCTATGTTGGCGGTGTTATAGGCTCTGCACCCGGTGCAAACGGCACAGATGTGCCCGACCACAACGGCGCAACCATACGCAACATTACTTCGTATGTAAATGTAATCCTTGAGGAAGGCTCTCACGGTTCAAGCTATATAGGTGGCTTTATAGGTTACGCTAACCATGAAACAATCATCGAAAACTGCTCATGGTACGGCACGCTTGACCTTGGTGCAAATCGTGCAGACAGCGGTGTTGGCGGTCTTGTGGGACAAGTCGGGTCGTAGCCATGTCGTTCTGTGGGCCAAGGGGTTGTTCCT
>JAZSGA010000142.1:0-20684 GCA_045532495.1 Eubacteriales bacterium
TGCAGCGGCAAACTTAACTTCACTGTGACAACAACTTCACTTTTGCATAAGCAAAAACTTCACCAAAAGGAGATCCCAATGAAAGAAAAAATCGTTCAGGCGGTGGAAAAAAACCGCAAACTTATCATCGATACCCAAAACCATATATGGAGCAATCCCGAAACGGGTTACCGTGAGGTAAAAACCTCCGCATATCTTGAAAAAATATTCACAGATCTGGGCTATGAGCTTACAAAAGCCGGCAATATACCCGGTTTTTACACCGTGCTTGACACGGGTATCCCCGGCCCCGAAATACTTATTCTTGGCGAAATGGACTCGCTTATCTGCCGCGAGCACCCCGAATGTGATAAAGAAACGGGTGCCGTGCATTGTTGCGGTCACAGTGCCCAATGTGCAGCGCTTGTCGGCATTGCGGCGGCACTTAAAGAGCCCGGTGCTCTTTGCGGTCTGTGCGGAAAAATACGTCTTTGTGCCGTGCCCGCCGAAGAACTTATTGAGATCGAATACCGCTCGGAGCTCAAAAGCAAGGGAATAATAAAATACTTTGGCGGCAAGCCCGAATTTCTGCACCGAGGCTATTTTGACGGTGTGGACATTGCCTTTATGGTGCACACCGCAGGCGGCGACAGTCTGTTTTCGCGGCTTGGCTCTGTGGGCTGTGTTGCAAAAAAGGTTATATACAAAGGCAAGGCTTCCCATGCAGGCGGCAGCCCCTGGGATGGCTGCAATGCGCTTTATGCCGCAAACACAGGCCTTTCCGCCGCCAACGCTCTGCGTGAAACCTTTAAGGAAGCGGATGTTATAAGATTCCATCCCATCATCACCGCCGCAGGCAATGCCGTAAACGCCATTCCCGACAAAGCTGTTATTGAAAGCTATGTCCGCGGCAAGACCTTTGAAGCCATAACCGATGCCAACAAAAAAATCAACCGTGCCCTTATTGGCGGTGCGCTGGCACTGGGTGCCAATGTGGACATAACCGATTTTCCCGGTTATGCTCCCCTTGAAAACAGCAGGGAAATGATTGAGCTGGCACAAAAAGCCGCAGATGTGCTTGGCGAAAAATTCTTTTGTATAGACGGTGTAAGCTCGGGCAGCACCGATATGGGAGATCTTTCCTGCGTTATGCCGGTAATTCATCCCTATTGCCCCGGAGCACAAGGAAATTCGCACGGCAAGGATTATTACATCACAGATCCCGAAAAAGCCTGCGTTTTATCTGCAAAATGGCAGCTTGCCATGCTGCATTTATTGCTTTGTGACGGCGGAAAAAGGGCAAAGGAAATAAAAGCCGCCTTCAAACCCCGTTTTGCATCAAAGGAAGAATATTTTGCATACACAGAAAAAATATCCTGCAGCGGCGACAGAATAAACTATGCCGAAGATACGGCAACAATAAAACTTTAAAAAAGGAGATCTTTATATGAGCATTTATGTTGCAGACGAAAAAAGATACGAAAAAACCGCCTACAACCGTTGCGGAAAAAGCGGGCTCAAGCTGCCTGCCGTATCCCTTGGTTTATGGCACAACTTCGGCGAAACAGGCAACTACGAAAACATGAAGCGCATGTGCCGCACCGCTTTTGACGGCGGCATTACCCATTTTGACATTGCCAACAACTACGGCCCCGGCCCCGGTGCCGCCGAAACAAGCTTTGGAAGAATACTGAAGGAGGATTTCCGCTCCCACCGTGATGACATTATCATAAGCACCAAGGCAGGCTATTTTATGTCGCCCGGACCTTACGGCGACTGGGGCAGCAGAAAATATCTGCTTTCAAGTCTGGATGCCAGCCTTAAACGTTTGGGCATAGATTACGTGGACATTTTTTACCACCACCGTCCCGACCCCGAAACTCCCCTGGAAGAAACCATGGGTGCTCTTGCCACAGCGGTAAATTCCGGCAAGGCCTTGTATGTGGGGCTTTCCAACTACAACGGCGAACAGCTTGCCGCCGCCTCAAAAATACTTGAAGAACTGCGCGTACCCTTTATTATAAATCAGAACCGCTATTCCATGCTTGACCGCACCATTGAAAAAAACGGGCTGAAAGAAACATCGCACAGACTTGGCAAGGGTATTATTGTATATTCGCCTCTGGAGCAGGGCTTGCTTACCGAAAGGTACTTTGACGGCGTGCCGCAGGATTCACGCATGCGCACCGACGGCAGATTCCTTACCGAAAAAGCTCTTAAACCCGAGCTTATGCAAAAGCTTCGTGCTTTGGCTGAACTTGCTCACCAAAGAGGTCAATCACTGGCAGAAATGGCTCTTGCATGGTGTCTGCGTGACGGTATAGTTACAAGCGTACTGGTTGGCGCATCCAAACCCGAACAGATAACCGAAAACCTTAAGGCGGTAAAAAACACCACCTTCACCGCCGATGAACTTGCAAAGATAGACAGCATTACGGCATAACAAAGCAACAAAAAACACGCACCCAAAAGGGTGCGTGTTTTAACTGATATGTAATCAGTGATTATCTCTTCTTAAGAGCTACGAAACCAGCTGCTGCTGTTGCGATAGCTGTAAGGCTAGCGATAACGCTCATATCAGCTGTTGCAGGAGCTGCTGCTACGGGAGCATCTGCTTCTGTAAAGCGGATGTAAGAGTAGGAACCGGATTCTTCGTTGGTGAATTCAACGAATACATCGTGGATACCGCCGGGAACTTTACATTCAGTTGTAAATTCCTTAGCCTTTGTCTTGTCCCAACCACCTGTGTTGCCGATCTTGAACTCTGCGAAAGGTTCTGCATCAGCGCTGTCGAGGTGAACTGCTACGGTTGTTTCCTTTTCTCCGCCGTAGGAGAAGAAGATTGTCATTTCCTTAGCACCGTTCTTGCCAAAGTCGAGGTTCTTGAACTGAACCATGTCGCCCATAGCGCCGTTACCACAGCCGTATGCTTCCATATAGCTGATGTTCTTGCCGTTGCGCTGGTTGTCGGGGTTAGCGATGTAGCCGAATTCGTCTTCGTTGCCGTTCATAACAACGTTTTCAAAAGCGTTCTTGGGATCTGCAGCAAAAGCGGGAACCACGAGAGTGCAGAGAAGAACCAATGTCAAAAGAGCAACTAATGTCTTTTTCATTGTAAAGCCTCCTAAAAAATAAATATTTTCGACAGCCGCCTTTTGCGGCAACTACCGTTGGATATATTATATACTGTTTTTTTTACAAAGTCAATACATTTCTCATTGTTTTTCCGAAAAAACCAAAAAGATTTACCGTAATTTGTGCAAATTGCTGTAGCCATTGTTACGCAAGGCAAATGTGCAATTGACAACAGCATTTAAAAATGATATAATTGTACAGTATGTTTTTTAAAGGAATGATAAAAATGAAAAAACTTCATGCGGCAAAAGCCGCCATATGTGCAATTTTAGTTTTGTCCATGCTGTTTTGCAGCGGATGCGCCGGAAAAACAAAAGACCTTGCCCTTTACGGAACAGGGCCCGACGGAAAAGTCCTTTCCCATATGACTCCCGGCATGTTCAGCTATTTTTTGTCCCAGCAAAAAAGCACCTATTTTACCGTTTTAAGCTTTAACGACAGCTCCATAACCTCCGATTCGCCCGAAATATGGTCAAGGCCCGCCCCCGACGGAGGCACCTACGGCGAAAAATTCTTTGAGGATGTGCTTAATGAAGCAAAAACTTTGGTTACCGCCAACACCATGCTTTATTCCTTGCCATCCGCCGACGAAAAAAAGGATCATTACGAGCTGCCCGAGGATTATCTTGACTACGTTGATTCGCTTATTGTGCAAAATGCCATTGATAAATACGGCTCGGTAATGGCTTTTGAGGATTATCTTTTGAACTTTGGCACCACCCTTGAGGATTATACAAATCTTTACATCATGACCGCCAACGTTGACCTTTTAAAGGAAGCTCTTTTTGCTGACGGCACGGGTGCATACCAGATCTCCGACGAAGAAAAAAAGGCATATTACTCCAACAACTATTATTCCGTACGCCACATTTTTGTAAACACGGCATACGATGAAAAAATGGACGGAACACGCGCTCCGTTATCTCCTGCCGAAAGTGCTAAACGCACCGAAAAGGCAACCGAAATATACAACTTTATACTTGGCGGCGGCACCTTTGAGCAGGCGGCAGAGCAGTTTACCGAATCTTACGTTGCCGTGTACAAGGGTGAGGCATCCATGGACATAAATTCAAGCACCACAAACGCCCCCGAGCTTGGTGATGCTCTCAAAAAAATGTCGGTGGGCGAGGTACGCACGGTAAATTCCAACTACGGAATTCACATTATTCAACGTACCAAAACCGATCCCGAAGCTTATGACGACAACGAATCCGTGCTTAAAGCCATACGCAATGCCATTGTAAACAAGCTTTATCCCGAAATCGTTGCCGCAAACGAGGATGTTGTGACCGTAAACGAGGATGTTGTGGGCAACTACAGCCTTGCCACGGCAGTTCTTCCGTAAATCTACTAAGAGGCAGGTTTTAACAATTGCTTAAATTCTTAAAGGATAAAAAAATCAGCATATTCTTTATTATTTATTTTGTTGCGCTTTTTGTTCTTTCCACCACTCTTATGCCCATGCTGTCATTGGAGTTTTCAAAATCCGGCGGAATTTCGGCGGGTGCGGATATTCTGCTGGGCTCGGTAATTTCCCTTGGCCTTTTGCGCGGAAAAAAGCGTGCATCCCTTTTTGGTATGGTAGTGGGCTTTATATTTGACATATATGTGGGCAATCCGTACGATTTTTCTCCCCTCATATACTTTTTGTGCGCCTACTGCGCCAACTATGCCGCAACACCCTTTTCTCGCAAAACACCCCTTTCGGCAATGCTGGTGGCGGCAATGCTGGTGTGGATAAAATCGCTGTTTTCGTTCTTTTACCTTATCGCCACCTCCGGCGAATCGGGCATACCCACCATACTGCTTTACGGAGTTTTGCCCGAATATATTGCAAACGTTATATCCGCCGCAGTCTGCTTTACCGTTATGCGCATTGCCATGGCAATTTTCCGCATACCCGTAAAAGGCGATATTGGCCGCTGATATGCAATACTCTAAAAGTTGCGCCCTTTGCCCCAGAAACTGTGGCGCAAACAGAAATTTATCCCGCGGGCGTTGCGGAATGGGATCTTGTGCCGTGGTGGCACGGGTTGCTCCCCACGAATGGGAAGAACCCTGCATTTCGGGCACTAACGGTTCGGGAACGGTGTTTTTTTCGGGCTGTTCGCTGGGCTGTGTTTTTTGTCAGAACCACGAAATATCCCAAGGAGGCATGGGCAAGGAAATATCCGATAAAGAACTTTCGGAAATATTCCTTGCACTTCAGGACAAGGGTGTTCACAACATAAACCTTGTAAACCCCACGCACTTTGTGCCCAATATCATAAACGCCCTGGAGCTTGTAAAGCACAAACTCTTTATACCCGTGGTGTGGAACACCGGCGGATACGAAAAAGCGCAGACAATTTCGGCGCTTCGCGGATATGTGGACATATTCCTGCCCGATCTTAAATACGTAACACCGGAAATTTCCAAAAAATATTCCGGTGCCGCAGATTATTTTGAATTTGCTGCACCGGCACTTGAAACAATGTTTGAGGTGGCAGGTTACCCCGTTTTTGATGAAAACGGAATGATGAAAAGCGGTGTGCTTGTGCGGCATCTTGTGCTGCCGTCGCTTTTATCCGAAACAAAAGCCGTAATTGACCACCTGGCATTATCCTTTGATAAAAGCCGCCTGTGGTTAAGCCTTATGTGCCAGTATTTTCCCACATACAGGGCAAAGGAATTTCCCGAAATATCCCGCAGGCTTACAACGCTGGAATATCAGCGTGCCGCCGATTATGCAAAAAAATGCGGTATTTTAAACGGATTTCTGCAGGAAAAAGCATCCGCCAATGCGGTATATGTGCCGCAGTTTTCGGCGGATCCCGAATACTGATCAATAACAAAAAAAGCCGATGCGTTGAAAACCAACTGCATCGGCTTTAATGTTTTATTTTGTACCCTTTACCGTTGCCTTTGAAGCATCACGGGTATAGATTGAGCCTATTTTCCAGGGTTTGGATTCATCGGCGATCTTGACCTTTACGATATGCTCGCCGGGTTTAAGCCCTTCGATGATTATGGCAGGTGCATGGGATGAGCCCATACGCTTTATAAACTTGCGGTCATCCACCGAGTAATAATACGCATCTTCCTTATAATAGTTGGACCAGAAAGCTATTTCTGTACCCGTAAACTTTATAACAAGAAGGTCTTCGGTGCTGTCAAGAGTAAATGTGCCTTTGGAATAGCTTGCGTTTGCGTTATATGCGCTTTCGGAACGCTTAACACCTTTTCCGCCAAGAGCCTCGGACTGTTCGAGCAATTCCTTTGTGGGCTGATACTGTGTACGGTCACCGTCAAACAGAGTTTCGCTTATAACGGGCGGCATGGGGTAATCGGCATCGTCAAAGCCCGAAAAATCGGTACAGAACAGGCTGTTGTACATGAATTCTTCGATGCATCTGTAATAAACCATGTTGCCCTCATCGTTGAGGTGTACACCGTCTATGGCATATTTGGGCTTAAGCTCTTCGAAAGAGTAATTTACGGTTTTTGCAAGCACCTTGCCCACATGCACTGTGGGTATCTGATACTGTGCGGCTATATCCTCATGTGCCTGAGCCTGGGGATGCAGCTTGCCCTCTTTGTTGTACTGGAAAGAGCCGCTGTCGGTTACCAGAACGGTGACAATATCCACGTCGGGATAAGCCTGCTTGATCTCACGCACGATGGTTTCGTACTGTGAAGCGGCTTCTTCATAGGAGGAGCCATAGTAGCGGTCGTTTATGGAGTATTCAAGGAAAACAAGGTCGGGCTGAGAGCCTATAACATCCAGCTTAACACGGTGGGCACCGAGATATGTGCCGGATTCGCCCAGGGCACGGCTTAAATTGTTGATTTCGGCATCGGGGAAATTATCCACCAGCCACTGGCCGATCATTGCTCTCCATGATGTTTTTGAAGGATCGCTGGCACCGTGACCTGCGGTTACCGAACCGCCAAAATATGTAACATTGAGTTTTTTATCCATCACAAGCTTTTTATATGTATTGAAAAGGGGCTTGCGGTAATTGTTGTATTCGTTATATTCTGTGCGTGTTTCCAAAATCTGATGTTCCTCCTTAAGTTTTTCGACGGCAATATAATCCGGCGCATCTGCGTAGAATGGAGTGCCCGTCAATATGGCGGAAAGCAGAAGTGCCGCAATTTTTGAAGCGCTCATTGTTTTACCTCCGTTTTAATG
The DNA here is from genome assembly GCA_045532495.1 of Eubacteriales bacterium. GTDB lineage: Bacteria > Bacillota > Clostridia > Oscillospirales > CAG-382 > UMGS1052. Next base: position 7,289 of record JAZSGA010000142.1, read on the forward strand.
TTAATTATATTATATCTCATTTTGTGCTTATAGCAACAACAAATTGTTAACATTTAAAAATTTACCCGTTTCGCGCGGTATCCACCGCCTGCGGCAGTTTTTTCACGGTGTCCGATGCCACCGTGCACACATCTCCGTTTTCAAGCTGTGCAAGCTCGCCTGCCACACCTGCGGTAAATGCGCCGCATGCCACCGCATGCACCGTGGGTTTGTTATACCCCATAATTCCGCACAGCACACCGCAAAGCACATCTCCGCTGCCTGCTGTTGCCATGCCCGGCGCCCCACGGTTAACAATGTAAACCGTGTTACCATCGGTAACCACGGTGGAACAGCCCTTTAAAAGCAATATCACCTTGCCGCAAAAGCCTTTGGCATATTCACGGGCACACGCCACGGGATCCGAGGCTATGCGTTCCATGGAAAAGCCTGATATTCTTGAAAACTCCAGGGGGTGCGGTGTCATTATTATTTTTTCGCACACGGCTTTTGAAACTGCCGCAGCCTCCATGTGGGAAAGTGTGTTAAGCCCGTCCGCATCCAGTATAAGCGTGCCTTTATATGATGCAAACAGCCACTTTAATATTTCGGAGTACTCTCCGCTTGTGCCCCACCCCATTCCACAGGCAAGGGCGGAAATTCCTTTGCAAAGCTCCTCCATTGCTTTTTCGTCAAAAACAGTTTTTCCGTCATGGCACGGCATGGGAAAAAGCGTGCTTTCAAGAAGATACGGCGAAACGCTGTGGGCAATATCCTTTGGTACGGCAAGCTTTACCACTCCGCAGCCGCTCCGCAATGCACACGCAGCCAGGTTTGCAAGCTTTGCCGCTCCGCTGTAAAGATCGCTGCCGCCAAGAATGGCGGTATAACCGTAGGTGCCTTTATGGGTGTTGTTTTTTCGCGGCGGAAAAACATCCGCAAAATCACCGCTTTGCGGCACAAATATTGCTTCTCCGTAAAGCTCGATGCCAATATCGATATTTACAAGCCTGCCTATATTGTCACGGGCATCGGCAAGAAAATGGCCCGGCTTTGGAAACCCGACAGAAACCGTGAGATCGGATTTTACGCACACTCCGCACACCTTGCCGGAATTTCCGCAAAGGCCGCTGTTTATATCGGCGCAAACAGTGAAAGTTCCGCTTTTGTTTATGGCATTTATGCAGTCCCTTGCCGTCCCTTTTACCTCGCCCGAAAAGCCTGTGCCGAAAATGCAATCGGCCACGGTATCATAGCACGAAAAATTTGTTTTTTCGTCATAAAGGCGGTAAGGTATGCCTGCCTCTTTGCATTTTTCAAAATAATAAAGTCCGTCATCCGAAAACTTTTCGGACAAAAGTATCAATTCCGCACATCCGCCTGCGGCACATATGCACATTGCCAAAACATATCCGTCGCCTGCGTTGTTTCCGCTTCCGCACACAACTGCGGTTTTACCCCAGTGGGAGTATGCATGGAAAATACCTTCGCCGGCACGGCGCATAAGCTCCTTTGACGGCACGGAGTTTTTTATTGTCATGGCATCGGAATGACGCATGGTGGCAACATCGGCGGCAATTATCATTTTAAAAAACTTCCTTTGTATGTTTTACATGTTTGTAAGCTTTGTAAGTCTGCGGTTTACGCAGGATTTTGTTACCGGAGGGTGATGAAGCTCCGCCAGCTCGGAAAGCGACGCTTCGGGGTGCTCAAGCCGCAGATTTGCCGTTTCAAGCAATTCCTCGGAAAGGGCATTTTTGCCCCCCGTCGAAAAAATGCGGTTTATGGCATCTATCTGCCTTGCGGCGGTGGATATCTGCTTTGACAGATTTGCGGTTTCGCAGTTATTGATGCGGTTTATTTTGTTGCGTATATCCTTTTCGATAAGGCGGTTGTAATATTCAAAATTTTCGTGGGTTGCACCTATAAGGCCAAGAAAATCCACTATTTTTTCGCTTTCCTTGTAATAGATAACGTAGTGCGAGCTTCGCTTGGTATACTTTGCCTCAAAGGAAAGCCCTTTTAAAAAGTACAAAAGCTCCCTTGAAAGATTAAAATATGCAACAGACATTTCGAGGTGATAGCTTTTTTCGGGATCGCTTACGTTTCCGCAAGACAAAAACACTCCCTTTATGAATTCCGTGCGGCATTTGTCACAGCAAAAAACCGATTCGGATATTGTGTATGCGGAAGAGTTTTCGGGGCAGCCGAAATGATCAAGTATTTTTCCGCATATTTCTTCGTCCTTTATATTCAGTTTATACTGGTTTGAAAAGCTTTCCTTGCAATGCGAAACATCAGTGCCCACAAGGTTTTTTATAAGGTGCACGGTATGGTCAAGCACCGCCTCGTTTTCGCTGACAAGACGAATTTCCCTGCGCGTAAACACCTGACCGAAAAGCAGTATGCCGAAAAGTCTTGAATTTTTACAGCATCTCTGCGACGGGTTTGCCGACAGCACCGCAGATTTTGTGTTGCGGTTGAAGGTGGCGGCGGTTTTTGGTTCGTTACGGTTCATTTATATAAGTTCCTCAATTATTTCGATTTCGGGGTAAAGGGTAACACCAAAGGTATCAAACACCTTTGTGCTTACCTGCGCCATAAGATTGCGCACGTCCGCCGATGTGGCACCGCCCGTGTTTATAACAAAGCCAGCGTGCTTTTGGGATATGGCGGCTCCACCCACGCAAAAGCCCTTAAGACCGCAATCCTCTATAAGCTTGCCTGCAAAATAGCCTTCGGGGCGTTTGAATGCCGATCCGCAGCTGGGATATTCCAGCGGCTGTTTTTCGCGGCGCGCCTGCATATTGGCACGGCTTTTTTCGGTTATTGCAGCAGCATCGCCTTTTTCAAGAGAAAGTGTGGCACCCAGTACGATAAGGTTTTTGTTTTCCATAAAAACACTGTGGCGGTAGGAAAAGTTACACTGCTTTGCAGTAAACTCGGAAAAGCTTGCATCCGATGTGTCAAACACATGCACGGTCTTTACCACCTGAGAAAGCTCTCCGCCGTAAGCGCCTGCGTTCATAAAAACGCCGCCGCCCAGAGTGCCGGGTATGCCAAAGGCAAACTCCATGCCAGAAAGAGAATTTTTTGCGGCAAATGATGAGATTTCCGTAAGCATATTGCCGCACTCGCAGGTTATTTCGTTGCCGCAAACCTCAATACCCGTAACCTTGCCCGTAAACACCACGCAAAGATGACCTGCATTATCGGGAAAAAGCACGTTACTGGAATTGCCTATAACTATGCGATGGGCAAAATCCGATGTGCTGTTTAAAACATCGGCAAGTTGTTTGCGGGTTTCGGGGAAAAAGGCATATTTTGCCCTGCCGCCCGTGCGCATGGACGAAACTGCGGAAAGATCAAAATTTTCTTTTACTATATGTGACGGTACGCCAAAATCCATGTGCGCCCTCCTGAAAATTGATATTGACCAAGGCGGTCTTGTGTGTTATAATATGTTTTGTATTTTGCATCAGCCAAACAGCTTTTCAAGCAAAGCTTTTGCAAAAGCTGCATCGGCGTTGCCGTAGCACTTGTTAAGGCTTTTGTTGTTTTCGAATCTGGGCAAAAGGGCGTTTATGCTGTTTTTATCAAGCTTTACGTCGATTTTGGGCAGATTACTTTTTATAAGGGAAACAAAGCTTTGCTTATCCGTTCCTAGCGCCTTAAAGAATTCCGCTGTACATTCGGGTTCGGTTTTTTCGTTGTAATTTATAAATTCCTCAAGGTAAACGGCGCAGGCGTTGCCGTGGGCAACACCGTATTGCTCTGAAAGAAAATAACCCATGGCATGCGGAAAAGCGGTGCCTGCAACACTTATGGCAAGTCCGCCGTAAACCGAGGCACAATAAAGCTTTTCGCGGTCCTCAAAGGAAAGCTCTGTTGCATCGCACGATGCTGTTTTTTTAAGCATTTCCAAAAGTATGGCTATGCCGCGCAGACCAAAGGTGCGGCAAATATCGTTTGTGGTACGGTTGAAATAGCTTTCCACACAATGACAAAGCGCATCCAGCGCCGTGGAACGGGTGAAATCCGTGGGGAGCGAAAGGGTATACGAAGCATCGCCAAAAGCCACCGCAGGATAAAGCGACGGTGCACGGAAGCTTTTTTTAAGTCCGTCGGGCGATGTTATTACGGCAACCGAGGTAACCTCGCTGCCTGTGCCTGCCGTGGTTCCCACAGCAACAACGGGAAGCGGCAGGGCATCCCACTCCATTGAATAAAGAGCTTTTACGGAAGTATCGCCGCATGCGGCAAGCACAGCCACGGCTTTTGCGGCATCAAGGGGAGATCCTCCTCCGATACCTATAACAAACCGGGCGCCATAATCCTTTGCCTGCTCTGCCGCTTTAAGGCAGGAAGCATATGAAGGATTCTGCTCTATACCGTCAAAAACGGTATATTCTACGCCGGCATTTTTAAGCGCACAAACCACATCATCCAGCGCACCGCATTTTTTTGCCGAGCTTTTGCCGGTTACTATTATTGCTTTTTTGCCGAAATCTGCAAAAAGTGCAGAATTCTTTGCAACACAGCCTTTGCCCGTGATTATTCTTACCGGGGCGTAAAAGTTCATATCCATAATTATTTTATTCTCCGTAAATTTTAAAAATAATAATAAAACGCTTGAAAAATTTCTCACTCTATTATATACTATTTTTAAAGAAAAAACAATACCGCAAATACCTGTATTTAACAAAAAGGAGATAAAACCATGATCAAAAAGACCAATGACTTTAACACCGAGCTGCGTGAGCACATGCGCGGCGGCGATGGTGCCGTTACCGTAACAAGCTTTGTTACCCCCGAAGAACTTAACAACAAGGGCAGGCTTTTTGGCAAGCTCATACTCAAGCCCGGCTGCGGCATCGGTTACCACATCCATGAAGCCGACAGCGAGCTGTTTTATGTTATAAAGGGTACCGCATCCTACGACGACAACGGCACAAAAACCGTGCTTTGTGCAGGCGATGTTGCCATAACCCCCGCAGGCAGCGGACATTCCGTAAAAAATGAAAGCGACGAGGACGTTGAGCTTATCGCTCTTATCGTTTACGCCGACTGAACTATCATCTGAAAGGACCTTACCATGAAAAAAATTCTTTGCGCCCTGATGGCGTCAATACTTACTGCAGGACTTGTTTCCTGCGGTGGAAACGTTGAGATCACCTTCCCTGCCTTTTACTATGCCGACGAAGAAGGCAATGTATCCGAACAGGCTGTTACCGAAGAAGTTGCAGCCAACGGCTACGAGGGCTACACCGCCGACGAAAACGGTGTTACCTTCACCATGACAAGCAAAAAGCACTCCGAGCAGGTAAAAGCACTTAAAGCCGCATTTGAGCAGAATGCCACCGGCATGATAAAAGGCGAAAACGCCATAACCTGCTTTGATAAAATTCTTTACAACGATAATCTTTCGGAAATATCCGTTTATGTGGATCCCGATGTTTTCACATCCGAGCACCTTACCGTGGGTTATGACCTTTGTGCGCTGGGTGCATATTATCAGATGTTTTGCGGTGCGGATAAAGATGCCGTTGAAGCTTTTGTTTACTTCTACAACAAGTATACCGATGAGATCATAACAACTCTTGCCTACAGCCTTTATGCAGAACAGCTTGAAGCATTGACCAAGGGCGAAAAGCTTGAATATCCCAAGCCCATTTACCTTACCCAGGATCAGATGCAGTCCGATGCTGAAGAAGAACACGACCACGACCACGAAGAAGCTGCAGAATAATAAAAGCACATAACAAATACAAGGGCGAGCCCACGTTTGGGCTCGCCCTGTTTTTATATTCAGTTAAAATCCTTTGCCTGCACGGTATACACATAACACAACGGTTTAAGCGTTGCCATGTTGTTTATAACCGTTACCTTTACGGTATCTATATTGCCGTAAAGCTTTACAGTACAATCGGCACAATCGGTATACTGCACATCGCACATTGCTCCGCCGCAATAGCCTGCCACCATAAGCTTGCCGCCGCGGCTGCCCGAAATATCGGTGGTAACCGCATATGCACCCGACGCCTTTGTAACATTTACGCTTGTTATTTCAAAGTACTCTTCCGTAACTTCAACGGCACATTCGGCATACACCGTTCCATCGGGGCTTTGTGCCCTGACAGTTGCCGTGCCTACGGAAATACCCACCACCTTACCGCCTGAAACAGAAGCTATTCTGTTATCGGAGGATTTCCACATAATATCGTGGTCAGGCAGATAATCATCAACTGTGGGGGTGAGGGTACATTCAAGCAACGCCGCCTCATTTACGGACAACGAAAGCTGAGTTTTATCCAATGCCAGAGTGTAGGATGTATCGTATTCTCCTAATTTTGACCAGCTTATTTCTGTCTCGCCCGGATAAACGGTAACGGTTTTGCTGCTGGTGCGTTTTCCGTCCACAACAGCCACATATCCGGGATCGGGGATAAGCTCAAATACGCCGTGGTCGGCGGTGGGCAGCACCTTGCCGCCGATACCCGATTTGATAACATACGTGCCGCCTGCGGCTGTTTCGGGATATAAGATAGTTGAAGCATGCTGTGCGGTATCGTTGTTGAAAACAATGTTAAGTGCGCCTATTATTTCGGGAGCGGTGTTTTCGGCATAGTTTACAGTAATTACTTTACCGCCGTTTATAATTATATTGGCATCGCCGCCGATGGTTATGCCCGTGTGGTTGGACATGTATGAGTCGGCACTTATTCTTAAGGCATTCACTTCGCCGCCGTTTACCTCAAGCAGAGCATCGTTGTAAACACCGTACACCGGCGATGTGGCATATCCGCCGCCAAAATGAAGCGTTGCGTAGTAACCGCTTTCAACCACCGTGTGACCGCTATCCAATGTGGCGTTGCCGTAGCTTGTAATATGAGCAAAGCTGTTGTATTCGTTGCCATCACCTATGTTAAGCACAAACTTTTTGCCATAGGGGTTAAAGTGTGCGGTGCTGCCCATGGATATGGGAATATCACGCAGCTCGGTCTCTCCGCGGAACACAACTCCCAGGCTGGGTTTGGATGTTATAAACGATGTTTCGTCGTATGCTGTTATAATAAGCTTGCCGTCCCATGCGGTACCCGGCATTTTTCCGTAAATTTCATATTCACCCACAACATAGGCAATACCGTCTTTGCCGTCAAGAGCTTCTACAACCTCTGATATTGTGCCAAAAGGAGCATCAAGACTTCCGTCGCCCGTGCCGCCTTCGGTAACGTAATATGTTTCGGTAATATTTTCGGGCATATCCTGCCAGCTTACGGTATGATTGCCTTCAGCAAGGGTTACTGTGCTTTCCGATACTTCAGCACCGTTGATCACGGCAATTTTTCCTTCATCGGGAACAAGGTTAAACAAGCCGGGGGTTGCAGTGGGCTCAACCTTACCGCCTGCGCCCACGGTGATAATATATTCACCGCCTGCGGCTTCGGGGAATGTGAAATCCGCAGGGGCACTTGTGCCGCCTGAATATATTGCGTTAAGAGCACCGCTTATTATGGGTGCAATAACTTCTTTTGTGGTATAAGATTCTATAATACCGCCGTTTATAAACAGGTTGGCATTGCCGTTTATTGTCATGCCGCGGTGATTATCGTTAAATGCATCTGCACACAGCTTGAGCAACGAAATGCTTCCGCCGTTCATAACAAAGTTCATATCTCCGTTTACAACGGATTTTGAAGAATCGGAAATATACGCTCCGTAAAGACTTATGGTGCCGTAATTTCCGCTTTCCACGGTAATGGTTTTGCCCTCGGTAACCGCAGAGGAGTAGTTGCCCGCATGGATCATGGAAGGCATGCTTCTGCTGTCGCCAAGATCAAGCGTCATATCGGCAACCTGGTTAAAGTGAGAATAAAGCTGGGCTGCTACCTCAATGTTTTTGAACACAACATCGCCCTTGAAATGAACTCCGCAGCTTTTATCAAGTATAAGCATGGATGTGCTGTCATAACCGCATATTTCAACGGTGCCCTGCCATGCGGGTGCGTTGAAGGATGTGATGTTGTAATCGCCGATAATGTAAACCGTGCCGGATTTGCCGTTAAGTGCGGCAATTGCCTGCTCTATTGTGCTAAAGGGATTTTCGGCGGTACCTGTGCCAAAAGCGCCCTGCTTTACATACAAACCGTCTGCCGCATATTCGGAGTTGATGTCATAAAATCTTAATCCGTTTGCCGAAGCATATGCCTGGGCAACACTGCCCGAATAGCCGTAAATTACGGGGTTGCTTGCCGCAAGAGCTTTATCGGCAATGGAAACTGTTTGCAGGGGAATAAGTATCTTTTCAAGGCTTTTACAGCCCGAAAAAGCATAGTTGTCTATGGCTGTAACCGTGGTGGGCACGGTAATTTCGCTTATTGCGGTACATGCCGAGAACATGCTTGAGGGGATCTCCGTAAGTCCTTCGGATATGGTAACATCCGCAAGCTGTTTGCAAGAATAGAACAAAAACTCGCCTGCATATTCAAGCTCCGACGGCAGGGTTACAGATGCAATGCCGCTGAACGCAAAAGCAAAATCGCCTATGGAGGTTATATTGACAAGAGATATGTTTTCAAGAGAGGAACAGCCGAAAAATGTAAAATCTCCCAATTCGGAAACCTTGCCCAGATCCACCTCCGAAAGATCTTTGCATCCCGAAAAAGTACCTTCAAGGCTTGTTACGGAATCCGGAATGACAACAGTGCGGAGCCCTGTGGAGGCAAAAGCCGCATATGCTATGCTTTCCACGCTTGCAGGAATATCTATGGAGGTAAGATGCGCACATCCGTTAAATGCGGAATCTCCGATAAATTTTAATCCGTCATTGAGCTTTACTTCTGTCACATTGCTGTTTTCGAAGGCTTTGCCGGCAATACCCTCCGTGCTGCTTTCAAGAACAACAGAGGTGCCGCTGCCGTTATATTTATAAAGGATATCGGAAATGTAGGTGCAGCCATCGGGAAGTGTGCTTTCCCATGCGGTGTTTTTAAAAACATCGGCGCCCATATATTCAATATCTGTTCCTGCAAAAACGGTTTCAAGCGACAAGTTATCCGCAAAGGCATAGCTGCCTATATAAGTGGTGCTCTGGGGAATATCCGCACAATCCACTGCCGTTTCCCTGAAAGCTGCCGCTCCGATGTATTCCGTGCTTTCGGGTATCTGTACGGAATAAAGCAAATTGGATGAACAAAAAGCCGCATCTCCTATGCTTACAATGCCTGCGGGGAGCTCGGCTTCCGTAAGATTTGGCAATTCAGCAAAGGTATTTGCGCCAACGGTAGTTATGCCGTTTGCTATAACAACTTTTTTGATTTCGGATGCGTATCCGCTCCACGGAACATCCTGTGCCGAATCATAGTTATACATTGCGCCTTTGCCCGTAACGGTGAGTGTACCTGCACTTAACGTCCACATGGCATTGCTGCCGCAATAGCGGTTGACCGCAGCGGATGCCTGCGGAACTGTGGCGGCAACTGTACATGCTGCCAGTATCAGCGCGGCTGTTTTTTTAATCATGGCTGTCCTCCGATTTTAACTGTAAAAAATCAAATATAAATACACTATAATTATAACCCATGCAGGCACATGTTTAAAGCAACAATTGTAAATTTTAATTAATAAAACCCCAATCACGCCCACCGCTGTTGTGTAATTTGTCAAAAACCCCATGGGTGTTTTGTGTAAATCGCCAAAATTTTAAAAATGGGCGAAAACGTATTTTAAAACAAAGGGGTTTTATGGTAGAATACAGGTGGTTAACTTTTCAAATCCCGACATAACCGCCGAATAATGTCCTTTTTTAATATTGAAAAAGGGTCGGAACATGTTAAAATTAAACAAGATGTTCGAATAATTTCATGGAGGTACTTTATGAACTTCATCAAAAAGACATTATCCGCGCTTCTTGCGGTGTCGGCAACGGCAAGCTCGCTTGTTATCCCCGCATACGCCAACGAAGTGCACAACGTAAACGGCACTCCCACCGCCTTTATTGCAAAATTCGGCAAGGTAAATTACGGTGGCAAGGCTCACACGGCATTCAAGGACTTTGCATCCGCAGCGCAAGCCCTTGGCAAAAACGGCGGCGTGCTTGCATTTAACAGCGGTATTGATCTGCAAAATCATACAGACATTGCCGACAGAGGAACTTTGGTATTTTCGGGCATAAGCACCGTAAATTCAGGTTCACCCGTAAGCTTTGGCGAGCTTACCGAATATACCCTTTCGGGTGATACGGTATTTGACAACATAACCATCCAAAATATTGCGGGTTTTGTGCTGGATACAGCCGACAACAACCTTACAATTACCGAAAAGTGCGATACCCATTATACTCTCACCTATCCCGAAAACGCGAAAGTATATAACGACGAAGCTCTTCCCTCCATCACCGCGGGAGGTGGATCTTACGCCAACATAAACGCAGGTAAATTTGATTTTATAGGCACATCGGGCGGCACAGGATCGACAAAGATAAACATTGGCGATGCCACGGCAAACACCGTTTATTCGGGACTTGCCGACGGTTCATCCGCTTTTGACGGAAACATATACACAAAAATTTCCGACGGTACCGTTTCGGCGGCATATGCAGGAAGCAGCGCCGGCACGGTAAACGGCAATGTTATTCTTGAAATTTCCGGCGGCAATGTAAGCTTTGCCGCAGCAGGCAGCACCGATGCAAATGCAAAAATAAACGGCAATGCCGTTGTAAAAATAGACACCCATGTTTCCAAAGTGGGTGCACCCAAAAACGGCAGCGTTGCGGGAAAAACAATTTACATTGCCAACCGCGTACTTTCCTTTGAAATGGATTCCCATTACGATTATTATGTTGTAGTAACCGGCGGTAACGGCACACCCGTGTTTGACGGCACAACCTTAAAGGGCTTTATGTTTACCGACAAAAACGGCATGGTTTGCCACAGCATAACAGTAAACGGTGCCGAACAGACCAGCGAAAACGGCATATTTGCCCTTGCGGAAGGAAAAAGCGAAGTTTCCGTACCCAAACAGCAAAAGCTCAGCCTTATGGCAGATGCAAAATATGTTTCGGGTTATGCCGACGGCACATTTTTGCCCAACGGCAACCTTACCCGAGCCGAAGCCATAACCATGCTGGCACGTCTTGTGGCAGATCAAGCTGTCCTTTCAAAGAAAATTGCCGCTCCATATACCGATGTGCCCGACGGCGCATGGTATCAGACTTATATCGGTCTGTTTGCCGCGGCAGGGTATCTTGATACAATAACCGCCGATGGCGGCACAAAAATACTGCCCGATGCAAAAATAACCCGTGGCGAATTTGTGGAAATCGCACGCCATGTGCTCCGTTACATTTCCGGCAGAAGCTTTGAAGTAAAACAGTTCCCCGACGTTCCTTCCTATCATCCCTATTACACCTCCATCGGTGAAATAGGCACTCTTGGAATCGTTGGCGGTTACGAGGACGGCACATTCCGCCCCGACAACAACATAACCCGCGCAGAAGTTGTTACCATTATCAACCGCATGCTGTGCCGCACACCCACAGGCAATGCCGGCGCTTCCGGCTTTACCGATACCGCAGGGCACTGGGGCGAAGGTCAGATAATTATGGCGGCAAACCCCTCCACGGTAAACGGCGCAGTAATATGGCAGGTAAACGGCAAAGTAACAGACAGCGGTTTTACACTTCTTAAGGATGCAACCCTCGGTGAGCAGATCAAGGCGCTTTACAATGCTGCCAAAACCGCCGACAGACTTTACACCATTTCAGGCGTTGATGAAATTTCCAACTGGCAGATAGAAAACATACTTTACAGCGAATCCGATTATTCCACCATCACAGGTACAAAATATTACATTTCCCCCAACGGCAACGATGAAGCCGACGGAAAAACTCCAAATACCGCCTGGAAAACCCTTGCCATGACAAACGCAGCTGTTTTGCAGCCCGGCGACGGTGTTCTGTTTGAACGCGGAGGCACATGGCGCGGTCAGCTGATTGCCGTATCGGGAGTTACATATTCCGCCTACGGCACCGGTGATAAACCCCGTATCTACGGTTCGTTGCAGGATTACGCCGACGAAACCCTTTGGGAAAAGCACGAAAAATACGAAAACGTATGGAAATGTACCAAAATCTTTACCGAAGACGTGGGCGTTATGATATTTGATACGCTTCACGAGCACGGTAACTACAACGAAATTGCAGGCACAAAAATACGCGGCGACGGCTTTGACTATATTGATGCACGCTGCCTTAAAAACGATCTGGAATTTTTCTACAAAGGCGGCAGAGTGTTCCTTTATTCCGCCGAAAACCCCGGCAAGCGTTTTGATTCCATCGAAATAGGATTCAGAACCAACCTTGTTGCCATAACCGGCGATAACATTGTTATTGATAACCTGCATTTCCGCTATACAGGCGCCCATGTTGTGGGCACAGGCAACCGCAAAAACATAACATCCAAAAACTGTATTTATGCATATGCAGGCGGTTCCGTACTTTCCGGCACAACCCTTTACGGCAACGCCTTTGAAAGCTACGGCGGATGCGACGGCTGGTATGCATACAACAACTGGATATATCAGATCTACGATACCGGTGTTACCCACCAGTACACCCCCACAACCGGCGAATGTATTCAGAAGGACGTGGAATACCGCGGAAACGTTATTGAGTATTGCCACTGGTCCATAGAATATTACAACCATGATTCCACCGACGGCTCGGCACGTCTTGTTAGCAATGTGGATGTTTCCGAAAACATCTGCCGCATGAACGGCTATGGTTGGGGCAGCCGCGGCCGTGTTAACTCTTCCACCATGTTCTGCAGCGCAGGCATTACAAAGAACACCGAAAACTTTGTGGCAAAGAACAACATTTTCGACCGTGCCGCAGGCAACCTTATAAACATCGGCAGCGAAGGCGACAAAGTGCTTCAGCTTGAGGAAAACCTGTTTGTTCAGAGCGAAAACGGCATCATGGGCCACATGAAAGAAGGCTATGTGCGCAATGACGCCAATATCCTTAAAAATCTTGCCGCAAACACCGTGGAAAAGGATCCCGTTATCATAAACAACAACGACAGGGCAATTATTGACAACATCAAGGAATAATCTATGAAAAAAACTCTTCCGCTTTCTGCAAGGGGTGCAATAAACCTTATTGAAAGCCTAAACGCGTGCCGGCATGCGGATTACGACAGCTATGCCGCAGGGCTTGATTCCGCCGCCGATGCACTGAAAGCACTTATTGTACATTCACCGTCGGAATACGACAGCAGCAAACCCACCTTTTACATTTCCAATCACGGAAATGACGAAAACGACGGCAAAACCCCAAAAACCGCCTGGCAGACATTCAAAAACATAAACGATCCGCAAAAAACCTGCGACGGATGCAATATTCTTTTTGAACGGGGCG
>JAZSGA010000193.1:0-4231 GCA_045532495.1 Eubacteriales bacterium
CAATATACTCAAAAACTATTATATTGTTCCCGAAATTTTAAGAACAGCATATCCCGGTGTTACCGAAATTCTTCCGTCAGACTCACGCACATAAGTTGCCGCAGGCACGGTAACAATGCCGGGTATGGTGGAAAAAACTCCTGTATCGGAATTGTAAATATAAGCAGTATCAGCAAGTGCCGCACCGTCAAGCGTAACAGCAATATCTGAAAGTGCAGGATCAAACGTGTCATTTACCACCAAATTATCCGTTGCCACGGTTGCACGGTTGCCACTGTTCTGAATTATAACGGTGTAGGATATTTCTCCGCCGCCACATACTGTATCGGGGCAAATGTGCTTTGAAACGGTAAGCTGGGGCATTTGTTCCACATTAATGCTTGCAGAAGCGCTGGCAGGCAATGCGCAGTTTGCCCCCGAAACATCGGCGCTGTTGGTTATAACAGAGCCTGCTTCAATGGGTGCGTAATCTGTTACGGCAGCCTCATATACCAAAATTGCGCTGCTGTCGGCAGGAATATCAAAGGGACCAAAAACAATGGGCGCAGTGCCGGAAACCGAAGGCGCTGCCGCCTGCATGCCGTTTACAAAAAGCTTTGCTGTGCCGTTTACATATTCAAGCGGATAAACGGTTGCATCGTCGGAAGTATAACCGCCAAGGTTATCTGTAACGGTAACGTCGTTAAGAGCAGTGTCGGACGGATTAACAATGCTTATGGCATAAACAAGTGTAGAGCCTCTGCCGTAAGTGCTGTTTAAAACATTTTTGGTAACCGTGGCAGATTGCAGAATCTCCCCCGTTACCGTATTGGAATTTGTTGTTATATCGTTGTAGGAAACCGAAGCTGTGTTTGAAAAAATCGCCATTTTTACACCTTTACTGTATTATTTGGAAGGAGCACCTTCCGTTAACAGTATATGCTTGTATTTTTCAAACTGTGAGCTTTAACAGCAAAAAACGGAGCAGCCAAAGCTGCTCCGCAATTTATTGTTTGATTATTCAGCGTCGGATTCTTCGGATTCTTCGTCCTCAAAATCGTCGTCATCATATTCATCGTAATCGTCATAATCGTCGTAGTCGTCGCCGTAAAGATCAGCTTCAACTTCGCCGAGATCTTCATCAAGCTCGTCCGCAAAGTCGAACAGCGTGTCAAGATCGTCTTCGATTTCGTTTACTTCTTCTGCAAGGGCGGAAACGATGTCAACAAGAAGAGAAAGGAGCTTGCCTTCTTTTGTTGTTGTGTCATATTCCATGCCTTCCATAACGCCTTTAAGGTGTGCAACCTTTTCCAATGTTGTCATAACTGAACCTCGCTTTCGAAATTAAAATTACTTGTTGTTAACTCTTTCAAGATATTCGCTTGTTCTTGTATCGATCTTAAGAACGTCGCCGATGTTGATAAAGAGCGGAACCTTGATTTCAGCACCTGTTTCAAGAGTAGCAGGCTTGGAAGCACCTGTTGCTGTATCGCCCTTGAAGCCGGGTTCTGTTTCGGTTACTTCGAGTTCAACGAAGATGGGGGGTTCTACTGCAAATACGTTGCCCTTGTAGGAAACGATCTTGCAGTTGATGTTTTCCTTAACAAACTTAAAGTTGTCAGAAAGCTTGTCAGCGCTGATGGGGAGCTGTTCGTAGCTTTCAAGATCCATGAAGTAGTAAAGGTCGCCATCGTTGTAAAGATACTGCATGTCGCGTCTTTCAACGTAAGCCTGCTGAACCTTGGCTGTGGGGTTGTAAGTTTTTTCGATAACGGAACCGGTAACAACGTTGCGGAGCTTTGTACGAACAAAAGCCGCACCCTTACCGGGCTTTACATGCTGAAATTCAACGACCTGAAGAACCTGACCTTCTTCTTCAAAGGTAACGCCGTTTCTGAAATCGCCTGCTGTAATCATTTTATGTGTCCTCCAAAAAATTAATTAAGTGATGAAAAAACTACACATTCTTCCATCAAAACATATTTACTTTAGTATTATAAACTCTTTTGTGCTGTTTGTCAAGTTTTTATAACCATTTTCAGTCAAAAATACTATATCTTCTATGCGAACACCGCATTTTCCTGCAATATAAATGCCCGGTTCAACGCTCACAACGGCACCACAGGGCACATTTTGCTTTTCGTTGGGCGAAAACCCCGGAGTTTCATGCACTTCAATACCAAGGCTGTGGCCAAGGCTGTGACCAAAACACCCCTCAAAACCTGCGGAGTATATAACATCCCTTGCCGCAGCATCGGCATCCTTACCGATAATGCCAGCACAAATAACGTCAAAAGCCGCATTTTGCGCCGCAAGTACCGTATCGTATATCTTTTTCATTTCGGCATCGGGGGTGCCAATACAAACTGTGCGCGTCATATCCGAGCAATAGCCCTTGTACCTTGCGCCGAAATCCATGGTCAAAAATCCGTCGCCCACAACGGTATTATCAGGCTCACCGTGGGGCATGGAGCTTTTTGTGCCGGAAACAACTATGTTATTGAACGCAAGTCCGTCGGCACCGTTTTTCTTCATAAAGTATTCAAGTTCCAGGGAAATTTCGTTTTCTGTCATTCCCCTTTTTATAAATCCGCATATGTGGGTGAAAGCCGCATCCGTTATGCTTTGCGCACGCATTATTTTTTCAAGCTCATCGGCATCCTTTACAGATCTCAAAGCTTCAATTGTGTTTTCAGCCGCCACAAGCTTAACCTTGCCCTCAAGGGAATCGCTAAGCTCTTTGAAATTACTGCAGGTGGTGCGTCTGTCCTCATACAAAAGGGTTGATACATTGTCGGCTTCAAAATATTCGCAAAGCACGTCCTTGCGCGGACGGTTTGCTTCGATTATGCAAACATCGGCAGAAATTTCGCCGTTTTTCTGTGCTATCAGCGCCTTTTCGTAATAACGGAAATCCAGGGCAAGAACAGCACGCTTTGCGGAAATATATCCGTAGCCTGCTGAGGATTTGAAACCGAAAACGTAAAATCGGTTTACTTCGGATGTTATAAGCGCCGCATCCGCTTTTTTTGCAACAACATCCGCAACTTTTTTAAGTCTGTTGTCAAGATTGCTCACAGTGTACCTCCTGCCACGCTTTCGTAGCACTGTTTCATAAACAAAGCGTCCTCCGCCTGCGTGCCGTCGGATTCACAAATGATGGTGGGAGAAACACCAAGCTCATATATCGCTTTCATAAGCGGCACGGGATCGGGGCCAAACATCTCATCCTCAAAGGTTAGATGCTTTTTTTCACCGCCCGATGTATATTCGATCTTTGAAAAATGGCAATGCAGTTGCTGCGCCACCTGCGCACCGCAGGAATTTGAAATGCGTTCAAAAACACGCTTGTAATCGTCGGTGCCGGCAAAAACTCCCCCACATTCCCTGGCGTTCATGTGGCCAAAATCCACCACGGGCACCACGGTTTTATCCACCTCGCACATGGCAAGAACTTCGTCAAGGGTGCCAAGCTGGTTTACCTTACCCATGGTTTCAATACCCAGCTTTACACCGTAAAGACCGTTTTCTGAAAGCTGTTCAAGGGCATAATGCAGCGCACCTTTGGCATAATCAAGCGCCACTGCTCTGTCAAGCTTTGCGGTGCTGCCGGCATGGATTACCATAAGTCCACCACCCATCGCTTTAAGCGCCCCGGCGCTTTGCAGTATGTATTTTGAGCTGCCCGTGCGTTTACTCTCCTCCACCGAGGAAAGGGATATAAAATACGGCGCATGGATGGAAAGGCTTATGCCGTGTTCCTTGGCACCAATGCCTATTTTTTCGTATGTGGCGGCAGAGCCCATAACGCCCCGTCCTGCCTCAACCTCATAGGCTGTAAGGCCTTTTTCTTTTACATATAAAGGTGCATCCACGGTGCTTTTGTAGCCTGCGGCATAAAAGCTGTCGGAATTTCCGCCGGGACCAAAAAGAGGTTTTGACATTTTCACTTACCTCCGTGTAATTTAAAATATCTGCGCATAAAAGGCTTTTCGCACAGCCTTTTGAAGCGGTTGAACAAAGTTGTAACGTCCTTTATGGGATCGACCTTTATGGCAATACTGCCTGCAAGATGTGCGGCAAGGGCATCGGTAAAAAGCTGATCCCCCACACCTGCACAACGGGACGGCAATAGTCCCCTTTCCTTCATAACCTTTTTGTGTACTTTGCAGGAGGGCTTGCCCGCATCGGCATAATACTCAAAACCGCAGGCGTTTGCATATTTTGCAACTCTTGGCTCATGGTTGTTGGA
>JAZSGA010000227.1:0-9763 GCA_045532495.1 Eubacteriales bacterium
ACGCTCAGTAATAGATCTCATTAAATTTACTAACAAATTGTAAATTCTGATTTTTACATCGGTTTTATAGTGCAAAGTGGCTTAAATATGCCGCTTTGCACACCAAATAAATGTAAATAATTTAAAAATGGTCTTTACAAATTCATTATATTATGATATAATGGTATCAATTAGAAAGGTGGTATTGCTCAATGAAGGAGATATATGAGAGCCCCAATCTTGAAGTAATCGAATATGAAACAGAAGACGTAATCACTACTAGCACACCCTATGGTGACAACGACTTCACGGATCCCTGGGGACAAATGTAAGTACTTCAAAAAGCCCTCTGCTTTTGCAGAGGGCATTTTTCTTTGTATTTTTCTATTTATAAGCATAAAAGCGGACTGTTTAAGTCCGCTTTTGCACTTAATCGTTATTTTAATGCTTTTTCAATCATGGAATTGGTTTTTTCACGCAGCTTAAGGGTAAAAGCTGTGTCACAAGGCACTGTAAGCAGATCTATTGCTTTTCCGCCGTTAAGGCTGTTGATTACTTGAATAACAGCATCTCTGCCGCAAACAGCCTCACAAAGCTTCAGGGCGCACATGTCCTGAATACCGTCGCGGAACACCGCATATCGTACAGAAATATGTGATGTGAATTTATCGGCAGGGTAAACAAGAAATGAGTCGCCTGCACAAAAACGTTTGTCGGCATCTGTTATAAAATAGGGATCTATCTTTCTTTCCGATCTGCATGCGTTGTAGAAATTGTATCCCCAATGCAAAAAGCCTTTTACTTCATGGGCGTAAAACAGTGTGCCTATAATGCGGTTTCTTGCCGAATTCATGCCGATACCTCGTCCGGTTACATTTCTCGGCACTCCGCAGTAGTAAACAAAACGTGGATTAATCTCCTTTTCGATAAAAGGAGTAGAGTTTTGCAACGAAGGAATGGGAATATCCAGCAGACCGTTATTGTAGAACAGTATATCATGCATGGCATCCATAATCTTGTAGCCTTTAAGGTACTTGCGCATTATTTTGCTGCACGCGGTATAGCTTTCAAGATGCTCGGGGCTGGGCTCGTCTGATATGTGGAAATAGGTTTTGTCATTGATTCCGAGTTTTTTCAGTTCTTCCTGCAGCTTTTCAAGGAATGCAGCAAGAAAACCTTCATACTCCTTGCCGTGGGAATCCGTTTGCCAGCCGAATATTTTTTTGGTTTTACCATCAACTTTAGCTACGATTTTAGGGGCGTGGAACGCTCCCCATTGCGTAAACAAATGGCTCATTTCGAAATATTTTATTCCGCATTTTTGAGCAAGCTTTACCCAGCGATAGAATTTATCAAAACCAAAGCTGTATTTGCCGTTTTGTACGGTTACATCAATAAGCTGGGTTGTTGTGCGTTCACCGCCCACCTTTGTGTCAAGCGGAGGTGTGAACAGGGGAGTGTAGATCATGGTATTGCCGCCATCGGCATACACCCTCATGTAGTTTTCAATGGCTTTCCAATGCTTTTCCGAGAATACTTTTATGTTATAGTAATCGGCAATGCAATCCGTGTGGAACCATTGCGTCATCACCATATCGTTTTTTGGCAAAACGGCATTAATAACTTTAAGGTCGTGCGTGCATGTTGACATAAGGGTGCCGTCCATGCTGTAAAATTCAATTGTTATTGCGTGTTTCCCGGCAGCAACATTTGCCGTATCAACTTCTATCCATAAGGTATTAAGCAGTTTTTCCACGATATATACCTCGGACTTTTCTTTTACCGGTTGCAAAAGATCCGGGAACAAGCCGGGATATTCACGCAGAAAACCATCTTTTTCTTTGTATATTGGTGCGGCATATACGGCAGGCACATGCTCTACCGTATAAGTTTTTATGTGCTTTTTGATGTCCGATTTTATTTTGAAATAGAAAGAGCGCACGCTGTAATGTATTTCTGCATAATCGTCATCTTTATACGCAATGCAGAAATTATGCTTTTCGCCAATGAGAGCGCTGGATTTTTTGTATTCTACAAGCTTTTCGATCTTATCATCGTAGAATACTTTTTCAAGCGGTGATATTATTTTCGCTTTGAAGTCCATAATTTAATTTCCTCCACTGTTTTTTATATTTAATACAACTTGTCGCCGTATAAATTGTACAAATTAAAAGTAAGATATAAAAATAAGTGTATCCGTTTTTTGTAAACGGTGTTACTTCGCTGCTGATATCAGCATTTCCGCAAATGATATCTTTTTCGAGTATTCCGCCTTTAACGGTAGTAATGCCGTTGCGGTCGATTATGCCCGAAATACCCGTGGCGGCACATCGGATAACGGTCCGGCGGTTTTCTATTGCTCTGAATACAGCATGTGCATAGTGCTGATTTATAGCAGCAGAATCGTTGTACCAGGAATCGTTGGTGGATAAAACTATCACCTGGGCACCATTTTTTACGCTTTCCGTAACGTTTTTGTAAAACAGTGAATCAAAACATATTATTGCCCCGATTTTTGCCTTTTCTGTTTCAAACACTTCAGCCTTATTACCTTTGGTAAGAAGTTGCTTGCTCAAGTTGAATTTTTTAAACAAAGGCATTGTTTCTACAACGATTTTGGGAAGATATTCGCCAAACGGTACAAGGTTTCTTTTGTTATAGACCGTTTTATTCACCAATCCGTTCTCAAACAAAAAAAGAGAATTATATTTATTATTTTCTTGATCTGTCGATAGAGTTCCGCATATGATGACGGTTTCAAGCTTTAGTGAAAGCAGCGAGATGTTTTCGTGGATATATCTGGCATTTACTCCGTTTATTCTGGGATCGTATCTGAAAAAAGCGGTAAAAAACGATTCTGATGTTAGTATAACATCGGGTATTCCGTTTGTATTTGCATATTTTGTTATTTCTTTTTCAAAAATATCGTAGTTTTCGATGGATGGCTTTGCCCATTTGTCATAGGACGAGTTATTATCCTGGTAAAGTAAAATGCTTAATGAGTCATGCACGCAAGTATCCTGGTTAAGACAAGCTACTCCGAACAATATATTTAAAAAGAATACAACAAAGGTAAGTGCAAGGCAAATGATACGTTGTTTTTTTGTGCCGAGAATTGCCTGTGCAATAAGTGTATTTACAAGGTAAATTATAAACGAAATGAAATATGCGCCAAATATTGATGCCGACTGTATGGCAGGCAAAAAGCTGCTTTGAGTTACATAAGTGGCTGTCCAGGGCAAAGAAGCTGCGCCTATAACCGGAATATCTGCTGATAATGACGCAATAAGTTCTGAAAAAGTAAGAAAAGCTGACACTGTTACAGCTGCAAAAACTGTATTTTTGCAGTAATGAATGGCTTTTGACGACAAAACAGTACAAATTGCAAATGGTATTGATGTGACTGCTGATACTATGGGGATAACAAGTATTATCAACAATATCATGACGGGGGACGGAATGTCCAGATTTGTCATCTGATAAAGTTCTTTAAACCACGTGAATACAATTACGGATTTCGAAAACCAGAATAAAAAGCCGTATAAAAAAGCCTTTTTTGAACTGATTTGTTGGTTTAAAATTAAAATGCCGATAAAAGGAACAAGGCAAATCCATTCTATTATAAACAAACCATCTGACAAAAAAGGCAAACCCGAAATTATTCCGCCTGTAATTATTAAAAGCAGGCGGAATTTTTCTGATGAAAATATTTTGTTAATACCGTCAATTGGTATCATTGCTGTCAAGCAGTGAGGTCGTTAAGATAATTAACAACATCGCTTACTGTAACAAAGTCCTTGGCAAGTTCTTCGTCCACTTCAACATCAAAGGTTTCTTCGCAATGAATAACCAGTTCTGCAAGTTCAAGGGAGTTGAAACCAAGGTCGTTTACAAGCTCTGCTTCAAGGGTGATTTTGTCTTCTTCAATCTGCATTTCTTCAATTAAAATAGTTTTAAGCTGTTCGAACATGATAAGAGTAATCCTTTCAAAATTAATAATATTGCATTAAACCAGAAAACGTTTGATTTTTTTGCTGGAGGTTTTTTCGAATTCAGTCTTTTTAATTTCCACATTGCGGATCTGTTTGAATCCGGGCAGAAGCTTGTTTGTCTGAAGTATCTGCTGTTTTACTTGATCTGCGACATCTGTAACACCCATGGCTGTGAGTTTATCGTAATCGGGGAACACAACTGCAGTAAGAACAACTTCGCCTGTTTCTTCGTTTGTGCGGCCGACAACAACACATTCTTTGATAATCTCAATTTTTTCAAGATATTCTTCGATTTCTTCGGGGAATACGTTTTTGCCATTGTTAAGCACGATAACATTCTTTTTGCGTCCGGTAATGTAGATGTAGTTATCTTTGTCCATGTAGCCGAGATCTCCGGTGCGGAACCATCCATCTTCGGTGAAAACTTCATTGGTTGCTTCTTCGTCTTTGTAATAGCCAAGCATTACATTATCGCCTTTAACAAGGATTTCGCCTATCTGATGACCGTTGTCATCTGCTATGGGATTGTCGATCATAACGGTACAGGAGGGAACAGCAGGTCCAACAGATCCCTTTTTTTGTTTGTAGTAAGGGCTTACCGCAATAAGGGGAGAACACTCGGTTATTCCGTAGCCTTCAACAATGGTGATGCCGAAAACAGCAAAATTTTTAACCATATCGGGATCCATTGCAGCACCGCCGCATACAATCTTGTTTAATCTGCCGCCAAAAGCGGATAACACTTCTTTAAAGAGGTTCTGGCTTATATCAAGGCCTACTTTTTTGGTCATACTTGCAACGGCAATACCTTTTCTCAAAATATCGTCCTTGCCTTTTTTCTTGGCTTCATCCCATATGCGTTTGTAGAAAGTCGTTACAAACAGGGGAACCAATGTCATACCGGTGGGACGGAATACCGCAAGGTTTTTGAGAACATTCTTAAGGCTGTCATTAATGCCTATTTCAACACCGTAGTTGATGGCTGCAAGCATGCAGGCACATTCGTAGGTATGATGAATGGGCAGAACAGACATAAGAACGTCTTCGGGATTAAAGTCAACGGTTTCGCATGCAGAGTTGATGCAGGAAACAAGGTTTGTTTCGGAAAGCATAACACATTTGCTGGAACCTGTGGTGCCTGAAGTGAAAAGCATGGTACACATTCTGGATCTGTCTGTTGCTTCGGGGAGGGTGTATTTACGTTCTGAAAGCTTGATCGAACCCATGTCGATTATTGACTGAAGCGAAACAACGGAATCTTTGTCCCCAAAATCGGAGCCGTCGGGATCCATGGGTATATAGTAGTTTACGCAGGATGCGTTTGCACTGAAGGTATCAAACTTTTTGTTGAAAGAGCGTGAAAATACAAATGCATCGGCTTCGCTCTTGTTAAGAAAGCCTGAAATTTCATCAACTACAAGTTCTTTATCAAAGGGGATAATAACACCGCCCGTTGAAACAACTGCTATATAAACCGCCAACCATTCGGGTGAGGTTTCACCTATCAGCGCAATACGCTTTCCTGTAAGCCCCATTGAATCAATGCCTGCGGAAATACGCATTATTTTATTTTTGAATTGTCCGTATGTTAAAGTGTCAATTGTGCCTTCTTTGGTGTAATAGCGGAAAACGACTTTGTCGCCAAAAGTATCTCCGCTTTTCATGTAAAGATGTTTAAGGCTTTCAATTGGAGTATAACGTCTTATTGTTTTCTTAGCCAAGATTAACCTCCAAAATATTAGCGAAAAATGATTTACAAATATATACATCATAAATTATACTGATTTGATGCCGTTTTGTCAAGTAAAGGAGAGATTTTTAACAATATTTTTGATTTATTATACCGCATATTGTATACAAAATATTTCGATGACAATAATTATTTTGTCATTATAAATCTTAAGCATGATAAATAGTATAATTGAACAAGTAGCACTTGCTTTTTTTATAAAATTGTTTTATAATAATAAAATAAGCAAAAAGTATTTGTTGTATACGGTTATTTTTCGTGCTTTTTCAGGGCGGTAAATGTATATGAGGTATTACAACAGACGCAGGCTTATCAAGCATAAGGCATGGAAGATATTTATAACAAATTTTTATACAACAATTCCCGTTTGTATTCTGCTTGGTTTGATCTATAACGGTTTTGAAGCGGTTTTAAATTTTATTTACGCTATTCTCGTTTCCGGACTTTCAGCTGTGTGTGCAGGGTCAATAATGGCTTTTCTTATCTTTTGCCTTATTCTGCTGATATGTCCGTTGGTTGCAGGTGTGTCGGTATATTTTCGACGTATGTCGGCGGGGCATGCAGATGCAAGTGTGATTATGTCTTGCTACGGAAGTGCCAAGGCTGTTTTGAGAGCGGTAAAGTGTTTTTTACCTTTGCTGATTGCCGTGCTTGCGGTTATGTGTCTGCCGATGCTTTTTTACAACATTACCTTGCATTTTAGGAACTTTTTTGCAAATCAGGAAGTTTTCAACCTGCTTCGGACGGTTATGCTGTTTGCTATTGTACTTTTATCCGCCCATTTAACTTCTTTATTGTTGTTTGCATTATGTTTGTATGATCCTTCGAAAAAGGAGAATACAGTTTTGGCTTTGCGGAATTCAATCACAACACTCAGCGGTCATAAAATGGAATTTTTGTTTTTTAATTTATCATTTTTGCCAATGCTTGTTGTTTGTTATATGTTGCTTGGCTTATTGTTTATTCCGTTTTTTGCGCCGTATTACTGTATATCTGCAAATATATTCGCAACTTACTGCTTTGCCGAAAAGCATACACCCGTTTTTTACAGTTTGTCTTAAAGCTGTTGTTATAAATGAATAAAAACGAAAGGAATATATATTATGTCAATCAAAGAAAAGTATTATCTTACTACCGCAATTCCTTACACTTCAAGCAAGCCTCATATCGGCAATACTTATGAAATGATAATGACCGATGCCGTTGCACGCTTTAAAAGACTTTGCGGTTATGATGTTTTCTTTCTAACCGGTACAGATGAACACGGACAGAAAATAGAAAACGCCGCTGCAGCCGAAGGTATAACTCCCAAGGAATATGTTGACCGTATAACCGGCGAGCTCAAAGAAATCTGGAAGCTTATGAATATAAGCTATGATAAATTTATCCGCACAACAGATGATTACCATGTGAAAGCCGTTCAGCATATTTTCCGCAAGCTTTACGACCAGGGCGATATATATAAAGGCGAATATGAAGGTTGGTATTGTACCCCGTGTGAATCATTCTGGACCGAAACCCAGGCGGCAGATTGTAAATGCCCCGATTGCGGAAGACCTGTTCAGAAATCAAAGGAAGAAGCATACTTCTTAAAGCTTTCCAAATATCAGAAAAAGCTTGAGGACTACATAGAAGCTCATCCTGATTTTATCGTTCCGGAAGCACGCAAAAAGGAAATGATAAATAACTTTATCAAGCCCGGTATTCAGGATCTTTGTGTATCCCGTTCCACATTCAAATGGGGTGTTCCCGTTGATTTTGATGACGGACATGTTATTTATGTATGGATGGACGCACTTATCAACTATATTACCGCTCTCGGTTATGATACAGTAGGTCAGGGCGAACTGTTCAAAAAATACTGGCCAGCAAATGTTCAGATCATTGGCAAGGATATTTTGCGATTCCATACCATTTACTGGCCTGTTATACTCATGGCGTTGGGGCTTCCTATGCCTGAAAAGATCTTCGGTCATCCGTGGCTTCTTGTTGGTATGGATAAGATCAGTAAATCACGCGGCAACGCAATTTATGCGGATGATCTTGCCGGTTACTTCGGCACAGATGCGGTGCGTTATTACGTTCTTGCCGAAATGCCTTTCCTCAATGATGGCAGCATCACTTATGAATCCTTTATATCACGCTACAATGCGGATCTTGCAAACACTCTCGGCAACCTTGTAAACCGCACTGCAGCCATGATCAATAAATACTTTGGCGGCGTAATCCCCGCACCTTCCGAAAAGGAAGATATTGATGCCGAGCTTATTTCTGTTATCGAAAACGGCGTCAAATCCGTAAAATCAAACTTCGAAACATTCCATATTGCAGATGCGGCTGACGATATTATGACTGTTCTTCGTCGCCTCAACAAGTATATCGACGAAACAACTCCCTGGGTACTTGGTAAGGACGAAAGCAAAAAGGCGCGTCTTGAAACGGTTATGTACAATCTGTATGAGGGTATAAGAATTTGTGCAACACTTCTGTATCCTTTCATGCCCGAATCTGCCGAAAAGATTATTCGTCAAATAAACGATCCCGAAAACATCGTAGCTGACATCAACGAATGGAGCAACATTGAAAAATTCGGAGCGGCTGTTCCTGCAGGAGCACGTGTAAATCCCAAACCCGAACCTCTTTTTGCAAGAATCGACGAAGAAAAGAAAATGGCTGAAATAAATGCGGCAAACGATGCAAAAAAAACTGCTGCAGCAAAGTCACAGCCTGCAAAAGAGCCTGCTAAAGAAGAAGTAAGCGAACTTATAGGCATTGAAGATTTTGCAAAGGTCAAGCTTGTATGTGCAAAGATCCTTGCCGCAGAGCCGGTTGAAAAGTCGGATAAACTTCTTAAGATACAGCTGTTTGACGGAACAGGCGAACGTCAGATAGTATCCGGTATTGCAAAGGCTTATTCTCCCGAAGAAATTGTCGGTAAAAAGGTGATCCTTGTGGCTAATCTCAAGCCTGCAAAGCTTCGCGGCGTTGAAAGTAACGGCATGTTGCTTGCGGCAGGCATAAAGAATGAAGATGGTTCCGAAAGTGTTTGCATAAGCTTCCTTGACGATAAGATCCCCGAAGGCAGCATTATACGCTGATGAATAATATAAGAATTTTTGATTCCCACGCTCATTACGATGATGAAAAGTTTGAGGGCAGGGAAATTGAACTTATAAATGATATACACTGCAACGGAAACGTTGCAGTGATTGTTAATGCAGGAGCAAGTCTAAACTCAAGCGTTTCTTCCATGAAGCTTGCACAAGAGCTGGATTATGTATATTTTACTGCAGGTGTTCATCCCGAAAACGCTCATACAGACAGTGTTTTTGATGATTGGAAATTGCACATTGAAGAACTTGCAGGGCACAACAAATGCCGTGCTGTTGGTGAGATAGGCCTTGACTACTATTACGGCAAAGATACGGCAGAAGTGCAAAAAAGGGTTTTCTGCGAGCAAATGGAGCTTGCACAAAAGCTTGATCTTCCCGTCATAGTCCATGACCGTGAAGCCCATGCCGATTGTCTTGAGATTGTTGATAAATATCCGAATGTAAAAGGAGTTTTTCACAGTTATTCCGGATCTTTTGAAATGGCAAAGATATTGCTGAAAAAAGGTTGGTATTTATCTTTTAACGGTATTGTTACTTTTAAAAACGCAAGGAAAACAGTCGAGGTGCTTGAAGCTGTAAAGCATTACGAAAACGGCAGATATTTGTCAAATATATTGGTCGAAACCGATGCTCCTTACCTTGCACCCGTGCCTATGCGCGGAAAACTCAACGATTCGTCAAATATAAAATATACTGCAGAACGTGCCGCTGAGATCCTCGGAATGAGCACAGCAGATTTTTGCGAACTGACTTATAAAAACGCATGCGTATTTTACGGTCTGGAGGCATTGATATGACAACTTCAAAAGTAATGCTTGTTACGGGTGCATCCCGTGGGATCGGTGCAGAAATAGCAATCAATGCCGCAAAGTGCGGATATTTTGTTGTTGTAAATTACAATAACAGCGAAGATCGTGCCAATGCTGTGT
>JAZSGA010000271.1:0-10856 GCA_045532495.1 Eubacteriales bacterium
TTGAAAAGGTTGACTTTACGTTGAACTGTGCCCATAAAGAAAAACCCATGGCAACCAAAAGCAAAAGATAAAGTGTATATTCGTTCATGGTGAATACTCCTTTCAGAAGATTATTTTAAATTTAATTACGAAAAAATGCTGGTTTCGGAAATTTTTCTGCCGTTCATAAGGTCTTTTACCGAAAGAGCCTTTGAACCATCGGGCTTTACGGTGCGTACTTTGACCGCACCTTTTCCACAGGCGATGGTAACGCCGTCGGCATCAAGGCTTATTATATTTCCGGGAGCTTTTGTGCCGCAATAATCTTCCACGGTGCTGTCATAAAGCTTTGCCGGCACACCGTCAAGCAAAGCGTGTGCCGCCGGAAAAGGTGACATGCCGCGTATTTTGTTGTGCACAGCAGCGGCATCGAGGGAAAAATCAATTTTGCGTTCTTCTTTTTCTATTTTTGCAGCATGGGTAGCCAACGCATCATCCTGTGGAATTCTGGGGGCTATGCCGAGCTCAATATCGTTGAGAGTTTTCAAAAGAAGCTTTCCGCCGATAATTGCCAGTCTGTCCCACACGCTGCCCACGGTTTCGTTTTTGTCTATGGTTATTTTTTCGGAATAAATCATATCACCGGTGTCAAGGCCCTTTGCCATGTACATGGTGGTAACGCCGGTATGCGATTTCCCGTCAAGCACGGCACGTTGAATTGGTGCGGCACCTCTGTATTCGGGAAGCAGCGAACCGTGAACGTTTACACATCCGTAGGCGGGGTAGTTAAGCACATATTCGGGCAAAAGCTTGCCGTATGCCACAACAACTATAATATCGGGGCAAAGGGTGTCAAGCAATTCTGAAATTGCACCGTCCTTAAGTGTTGCAGGCTGAAAAACGGGGAATCCGAATTCCAACGCACAGCTTTTTACCTCGGAAAAGCTAACCTTCATTCCACGGCCCTTCATTTTATCTTCGCCGGTAATTACGCCCACAATATTTTCGCCTGCATCAGCAAGAGCACGCAGTGAACATTCGGCAAAATCCGGTGTGCCCATAAAAAGTATTTTAAGTTTGCTCATTTTTGTTCTCCGATGCTCCTGCGCTTATTCCACATCGTCGGGATCAAGCATTTCAAGAGCGTTGTCAATATAAAGTGTGCCGTCCAGATGATCGTTTTCGTGGCACAGACATCTGCCGTAAAGACCTGTGCCTGTGTAAGTAAACAGCTTGCCGTTGCGGTCGGTGGCTTCAACGGTAACCGTAAGGGGACGGGATGTGACACCGTATTTGCCGGGAACGGAAAGGCAGCCTTCAACTTCTTCCTGATGTCCTTCTTCTTTAATGATTTTGGGGTTAATAAATTCGATTATTTCGTGGCTGTCTTCGCCGGCGCCGGCATCGATTATGAATATGCGGCGGAGTATGCCCACCTGAGGGGCGGCAAGACCAACACCGTTTGCCTTTATAAGCGTATCACGCATATCGTCGAGCAGAGTGAGTATTTTAGGGGTTATTTCGGTAACTTCGCGGCATTTTTTGCGAAGAATATCGTCGCCCAGTTCAACTATTTTAAGAATTGCCATTGATAATACCTCCGATTGGTTTTACAGCGATGACGGGTTTACATCTATGGAAACCGAAACCGCGGGATCGCCGGATGAAAAATCTGAATAAAGCTTTTTAAAAAGCTCACGGGTGTTTTTGTCGTTGTGACATTTTATTATGTATCTTAGTCTGTACTTGCCGTTCAGTTTGTATACAGCCGCTTCGAAAGGCCCAAAAACAATAAGCTGTACCGTTTTGAACTGCGTTTTTGCCATAAGGTCAAGCTGTTTGCCGAATTCTTCGGCAGTATTTTTTACAACTGTTTCGGTTTCTGCCGAAAACATAAAAGTGACAATATCACAGAACGGCGGAAATATTGCCGCTTTGCGCAGAGCTATCTCGTCCTCGTAAAATTTATCGTAATCCTGTGCAGCCGCAAGCGAGAGCGTTGTGTTATCGGGCGAATATGTCTGAATAACAGCTCTGCCCGGCTTGTCGCCTCTTCCTGCACGCCCCAGCACTTGGGTTATCATGGAAAAGGTTTTTTCGTTGGCACGGAAATCGTTCAGATAAAGGGAATTGTCCGCAAGGATAACAGCCGCCAGGGTGACATTGGGAAAATCGTGTCCTTTTGTAACCATCTGCGTGCCCAGCAAAATATCCGCATTGCCTGATCTGAACTGAGAAAGAATCTCCGCATGGGAGCTTTTTCCCGTTGTGGTGTCGGTATCCATGCGCAACACTTTTGTGCCCGGATAACAGCTGAGTATGTTTTCTTCCAGAGTTTGTGTGCCGCAGCCCAGAAATGCTATGTGCTCGCTTGAGCATGAAGGGCATATTTTGGGTACATCTGCGGTGTAGCCGCAATAGTGGCATACCATTTCGCCGTTCTTGCGCCTGTACAAGGAAGAATGTTTGTGGTAGGTAAGCGATACCGAGCAGTTTGGGCAAACCATGGGTTGCCCGCAGGATCTGCAGGTCAGCATGGCGTGGTAGCCGCGACGGTTGATAAACAAAATGCTTTGTTCACCGTTTTGCAGATTTGTTTTAAGCTCGGAATCCAGGGTTTTTCCTATCATACACGGCACAGCACCTTCGCCTGCTTCGCCGATGTATGCAGGCTCGGGCTTCATATCGTGGATTACCACATTGGGAAGCGACGCTTTGCCGTAACGGTTTTTCATTGTTACAAGGGTGTACCGCCCTTCTTTGGCACGGTAAAAGCTTTCAACGGATGGAGTTGCCGATGCCAAAAGCATAAGTGCATCCGATTTTGCACATCTGAACCGCGCAATATCACGGGCGTGATATTTTGGCGACATGTCGGATTTGAAGGAGCTTTCCTGTTCTTCGTCAATGACAATAAGACCAAGATTTGGCGTGGGTGCAAAAACTGCCGACCGTGTGCCTATAACTATATCTGCCATGCCGCTTTCTATGCGCTTCCAGGCATCAAGCTTTTCACCCACGGAAAGGGCGGAATGAAGCACTGCTATGCGGTCACGGTAACGACCCACAAAAATTGAAATGTTCTGACCGGTCAGCGCTATTTCGGGAACAAGATATATAACCTGGCGTCCGGATTCAAGCACGCTGTCAATAAGCTTTAAAACCACGTTGGTTTTTCCGCTGCCGGTAACACCGTAAAGCAAGGCGGCTTTTGGAACATTGCTGTCGTAAAGGGATTTAAGGGTATCAAAAGCCTTTTGCTGTTCGGGCGATAAGGCAAAATCCGATGCAGGGGGAATATCGTCAAGGCTGTACGGTGACCGGTAATCCTTAACGGCAATGTATTCCACGGCGCCCTTCTTTTTAAGCTCGCGGATAACGGATTCTCCGCATCCGCAAAGGGTGGTAAGTTCTTCCAGCGGATTTGTGCCGCCACATTCGTCAAGTATTCGCAAAACCGAAAGCTGTTTGGGGGTGAATTTGCGCGTGCCGTCTGCCAGCATGGCAGAAAGCTCTTCGGATGTAAGGTTAAGCCTTACGTATCGGCTGGTTTTGGAGTTTTCGTGGAATTCGGCATCGGAGCATTTTTGTATATACCCCAGCTTTATAAGAGCGGAAACGCAGGCTTTTGCCCCGTTGCCAAACTGTTCTGTAAGCTGTGGCATTGTTGGTTTTATGTGCCCGGAAATATAGCTCAGTATATCGCATGCGGCGCTGTTTAGGCCGGCGTATAATTCGTCATCGGGCTCTATTCCGTCGGCAAGGGCGTAGTATTCGTTCAGCCGTACCGAAATGCCGGAAGGCATTACGGTGCGTACCGCTTCGCCAAAGGTGCAAAAGCTTATTTCTTTGATGTAACGGCAAAGCTCCAGCAAATCGTTTTTGAGGTAAAAATCGCTGTCGGGAATATTGAAAACGGGTTTTACTTTTTCAAACCCACAGGTATCGGAAACCGATATTATAACAGCGGTTTTGGCGGTATTTCCTC
Organism: Eubacteriales bacterium; assembly: GCA_045532495.1. Taxonomy (GTDB): domain Bacteria; phylum Bacillota; class Clostridia; order Oscillospirales; family CAG-382; genus UMGS1052. The sequence goes on from JAZSGA010000271.1 coordinate 3,968, forward strand.
CGCCAAAGGGAACTACTGCAAGCTTTCCCGGACGGGCGGCATCATAAAACTTGGGCGGCAGCAGGTATTCGTAAATATGGTCTATTTTGTATATTGCGTCAAGAATGTAAACTCCGACATATTTTGCCATATTACAACCCCCGTTCTGCCGTATTTTGTGCCGTAAATGAATAAGGATAAAAACTCTTAAAAAAGACATTTAAGGCTGCAAGAAAAACTTTTCAAATTACAGATATTGAAAAGTTAAACGTTACAACCTTTAATTGACGTATTTAAAAAGAAAGCTCAGCCATCAATTCCTTCAATGCCGTGAAGACCTGCGTTGAGTGCACGGTCAAGGGTAGCTTCATCGAGCTTTATATCACCGGAATGAAGCTTGTTGATGGCAATTTTAACAGACTTGTTTTCAAGGGATTCCTTTTTGGAAACAATGCCGTTATCGCTGACTTCGTTTTCGTCATCTCCGCTCATGGCGCCTGTAACATTGGTGATGTAGCGTGCGCTTTTAGCAGCGGCAATAACAAGAATGTAACGGTTGAATTTTCCGTTTGTAAGTTCGTCTATGGACGGTTTTACCATGATAATTTCTCCTTTTGTATAACTATGCCAAAAATGGCTTATTATTTTGCGTAAAAGTAAGTTTTAAGCTGATCGTACTGTCTGCCGGGTGTAAGCGAGGCTGCACGTACTGCGGCAAAAAAGTCTTCAACAGCTTTTGGCTGTTCACCTCTGCGGTTGAAAATTACATAGTCGTAAAGCAACGCAGAAGGAATCTCGCGGTCGGCAATGGAAAGACGCCTTTGAATAACTTCTTCTTCCTCGGTGCCGCGTGCACGCAAACGGTCTTCAAGTTCTTCGCGGCTTTCGGGTGTCATAAAAACAAACAAAGCATCGGGCACGGTCTTTTTTATCTGCATTGCGCCCTGAACTTCTATTTCAAGGATAACGTTTTTGCCCTCATCAAGATTGTGCTCAACGAATTCGGTGGGGGTACCGTAATAGTTGCCGTTGTATTCGGCATACTCAACAAAGCCTCCGCCGGCAATGCGCTGTTCAAATTCATCACGGGCAAGGAAAAAGTAATGCTTGCCGTCGATCTCGCCTTTTCGGGGGGAGCGTGTTGTTGCCGAAACAGAATAAACGTAATCCGGCGATTTAAGTACTTCGCTCAGAATTGTACCTTTACCGGAGCCTGACGGGCCCGATACAACGATCAATTTTCCTCTTTCACTCATCGGTATCCTCCTCTGAATCATCGGTTTCGTTACCGGCAATGCGGTTGGAAACCGTTTCGGGCTGAATTGCGGATAATATAATATGCTCACTGTCGGTTATAATAACCGAGCGTGTGCGCCTGCCGCAGGTAACGTCAATAAGCATTCCGGTGTCACGGGTGTCCTGGATAAGCCTTTTAACGGGAGCGGAATCGGGGCTTACCAAAGCCACAACACGTTCGGCGCAAACCATGTTCCCGAATCCTATATTTACAAGTTTCATATGCTCGTTACACTCCGTAAAATAAATTATTCCACGTTCTGGATTTGTTCACGTATTTTTTCCGCTTCGCTTTTTGCATCCACAACAAGGGAAGCCACAGCTGCATCGGTGACCTTTGAACCGGTGGTGTTTATTTCACGGTTGATTTCCTGCAAAAGGAAATCCAGCTTTCTGCCCACCTGGCATTTTTCGGAAGAATCCACGCAGGACAAAATGTCACGGAACTGTTCGAAATGGCTGGCAAGGCGGACTGTTTCTTCATCCACCGCCACCTTGTCGGAAAATATCGCAACCTCGGTAAGGATACGGTTTTCGGCAAAGGAAAGATCCTCGCCTACAAGGTTGGTTATTGTTTCGCGTATCTTTGCGGTAAGCCTTTCGCGGTAAGCTTCGGTAACGGCGGGAAGGCGTTCTTTGATCTTTTCGATTATGGCTTCAAGGCAATCAAGCTTTGCCATTATGTCGGCGTGCATTTTTTTGCCTTCGGCTATCTTCATTTCAAGGAAAGCATCCAGTGCCTTGCGGAGCACGGGCTCAAGCCTGCCCCAGATAATTTCGTCTTCTTCCTCGTCTGCCTTTGTTATAACAAAAATATCGCGGTTTGCCGCAACTGAACTTACGGTTATATCATCGGTAAGACCGAATTCATCACGCATGGCGTAAAGGCAATCAAGGTAGTTTTTAAGATAGCCTTTGTTGAGGGCGACTGTCTGATCGTCGTCATCGGTGAAGTTGTCAAAACTGATAAACAGCTCTATTTTACCGCGCTGGGCATATTCACGTATAAGCTGCTTTATGCGCTCTTCAAAGCGGATGTATATTTTGGGCATCTTGCAGGTTATGTCAAGATACCTGGAATTTACGGATTTCAGTTCTACGGTAAGAGTTTTTCCGGGAATGGGCTCGGAAGCTCTGCCGTGGCCGGTCATGCTTAATATCATTTGAAAAATAGCGGATAAACCGCAACCTCCGAATTGTTGATCTTAAAACTTAAGGGTAATATATCAACCTATATTATATCCCAAAATAAAACGGTTGTCAAGGATATTTGGCGTTATATTTTGCAACTTTTAACTGCTTTATTTGTGCGGAAAAATGCGAGGACGCAGGATTTTGATGTATATGACTGTAACATAGCCTATAAGAAGATCGTACATAACAAGAAAAACATTGAGCAGGACAGCAAGAATAACAAAGGAAAATTTACCCATATCAAGCTCTGACATAACCGCATCCAGCCCGTACAGCTTTGTAAAAATAAACAGTATAAGCGCACACGCTGCATTGAAAGCGGCAAATTTTGCGGCTATTCGCAGTGTTTTGTGCTTTGCAAGCTTTCTGTCAACAAAAAACTTTAAAACGGGGTAATATCCCAGGGCAATTACAAAATAAAATGCAGACGATGTCATGGGCATAAGTATAAGCGATAAAACCGAGCTTGTCGCATAAACCAAAAACGCTGCTGATGTGCCGAATTCCACATAAGCCACAAGTATGGCGGCGGAAGCTATGGCGGCGCAGGTCATATCAAGTATTTCAAGTATTCCTCCCATGATAAGCAGCGCTGTGGCTGCGGCGGAAAGAATTGCACATGTGGCGGTTTTGCGTACGGTGTTTTTTAACCGACTGCGTGATTGCTTCAAAATAAAGGACCTCCATGGATATTTATATATATTATTTTACCACAAACATAAAATATTGTATTAATTGCGCATTAATAATTTGTATTTTTGAGTAAAAAAATAAAAAATCCAATTTTTTTGAAAAAAACTATTGACAAACCCAATTATTTGTGGTATTATATTTTGCGTTCACGGAACACAACTTAATATCCATTGCCGGATTGTGTAAAGGTAGCACGACAGACTCTGACTCTGTTTGTCTGGGTTCGAATCCTAGTCCGGCAGCCAAAAAAAGACAGATTTCATAAAGAAATCTGTCTTTTTTCAGTTATACTTGCCTGTTGTACGGCTGTTGACATTGTTTACTTTATTTGGTATAATTAGGCATACTAACTAATCATATCAATAATCAGGAGGAATTATGGAACAAAAGAAAAACGCAAAGTTTTCCAACCGATGGGGCTTTATTCTTTCCGCGGTGGGTTCTGCCGTGGGTATGGCAAATGTGTGGGGATTTCCTGCAAAAATGGGCGCCAACGGCGGAGCGGCGTTCCTTGTGGCATACCTTATTTTTGTAGCACTTTTCAGCATAGTGGGCCTTGCGGCAGAATACGCCATAGGCAGACGTGCACGCACAGGCACACTTGGTTCGTATAAAAATGCATGGGAAACCCGTGGCAGCCTTCCCGGTAAAGCCGGCGGAATAATAGGCTGGTTGCCTTTGGCGGGCTCCATGTGCATTGCAATCGGTTATGCCGTTATTGTAGCATATGTGCTTAAGGCTTTTATAAGTTCTGTTTCGGGCGAGCTTATGGCAGCCGATACGTCTGCGTGGTTTGAAAGCTTTTCCACCACGGAGTTTTCTGTTGTACCCTTCCATGTAATAGTGGTTGTGGGCACACTTTTAACACTTCTTCTCGGAGCAAAGAGCATTGAAAAAACAAATAAGATAATGATGCCCGTGTTCTTTATAATCTTTGTTGTGCTGGCAGTGCGTGTGGCATTTTTGCCGGGAGCTGCCGAAGGTTACAAATTCATGTTTACTCCCGATTGGTCAAAGCTTGCCGATCCCATGGTGTGGGTGTGGGCAATGGGCCAGGCGTTCTTCTCGCTTTCGGTTACGGGAAGCGGCATGATAGTATATGGAGCTTATCTCGATGAAAAAGAAAATGTTGTGAGTATTGCCGCACGTACAGCAATATTTGATACAATAGCGGCACTTGTGGCGGCACTGGTTATAATCCCTGCTTGCTTTGCATACAACCTTGATGTGGGCGCAGGACCTTCGCTGCTGTTTGTCACTTTGCCCAGAATACTTCAGGATATTCCCTTCGGCCGTGTATTTGCGATTATTCTTTACACCGCAATGATCTTTGCCGGTGTAAGCTCGTTGCAGAACATGTTCGAAGCCGTGGGCGAATCCCTTCAGGCGCGCTTCAAAAAGCTTAACCGTATTGCAGTGCTTGTTATTCTGTGCGTAATATGCCTGGGATTCGGTCTTTTTATGGAACCCATATTCAACTGGGGCCCCTGGATGGATATAGTTTCCATCTACATCATCCCCATCGGTGCAACTCTCGGTGCGCTTTCGTGGTTCTGGATAATGAAAAAGGACGATCTCATGCATGAGATAAACAAGGGTACCGAAAAGCCCCACGGAAACCTTTGGTATTACGCAGGCAAGTTCCTGTATGTACCCTGCGCAGTAATTCTTTGCTGCGTGGCACTGTTTATGAAAATAGCATTCTGATTTTTCTCCCTGCGGAAATGCCGCAGGGAGTTTTTTTATCTTGACAACCAAACGGTGCGTGTGATATAATTGCAAAAACGAAAGGCGGTGCAGCTATGGAATTTAAAATAAGCGGCGGAAATAACGGCGCAAAAATATATATTGAAACCCTCAACGAAAAAGACGGAGTTCTTTTTGCAACCGTAAAAATGCAGATGGAAAAGCCTGAAATCCCGCAGAAATTCACGGTGTTTTTCAAATATCCCGTGGTGGATTGCTATTCGGTGTGGAGCCCATATAACACCGGTCGCAACTGCCTTGGAGTAAACTGGTCGAAAAGGGCAACACAATCAAGACTTGCATCGGGCATGCCCGTACAGTCGGTAATTTCCATGGGCGGCAAAAACCGCCTCACAATGGCGCTTTCGGATGCTGTTACACCAACACGTATATTTTCGGGTGTGTGCGAGGAAGATGCCTGCTTTGATTGCGGCGTGGATTTTTTCACCGTGCCCGTGGCACCGCTTACCGAATACAGCGCGGTAATACGCCTTGACATGCGTGATATAGCATATTACGACAGCATTTATGACGTTTCCGCATGGTGGGAAAACGAATGTGGATATAAGCCTGCCCATGTGCCGGAGCATGCAAGATTGCCCATGAATTCGCTTTGGTATACCTATCACCAGAATCTGGATGTGGAGGATATTGTCAACGAATGTAGACTTTCAAAGCCTCTTGGTATGGATACTGTTATTATAGATGACGGCTGGCAAACCGATGATAACAACCGCGGATATGCTTTTTGCGGAGACTGGGAGGTTGCCCATAGCAAAGTGCCGGATATGAAACAGTTTGTGGATCGTATTCACGCTGTGGGCATGAAGGTGATGCTGTGGTATTCCGTGCCGCTGTTGGGAATAAAAAGCAAAAATTACAACAGATTTAAGGATATGTTGCTGGATTGCACGGGAAACACCCGTGATTTCTGGGCACTTGATCCGAGATACAGGGAGGTAAGGGATTTTCTTACCGAAACATATACAAAAGCTGTTTCCGAGTGGGGGCTTGACGGTCTTAAGCTTGATTTTATCGATTCCTTTGTGCTTCGCGGAAAATCACTTGAACCCGATGAAAAGCGTGATTTTGTGTCGCTTGAGGATGCGGTCGATGCTCTTATGACGGGTATAAACAACAGCTTGCGTGCAATTAATCCCGAAATACTTATAGAGTTCCGCCAGTCGTATGTGGGCCCTGCCATAAGAAAATACGGTAACATGCTGCGTGTTGCCGATTGCCCCAATGACCCCATTGTAAACCGCTGCGAAACCATAAATTTAAGATTCACATCGGGTAATACCGCCGTTCATTCCGATATGCTTATGTGGAATTACAGTGAGCCTGCTGAAAGTGCCGCACTCCAGCTTGTAAGCGTGCTGTTTTCGGTGCCGCAGATATCGGTGAAAATAGCAAAGTTGAGCGAAGATCATAAAAAAATGCTGAAATTTTACCTTTCGTTCTGGCGTAGCCACAGAGATATTCTGCTGGATGGAAAGATCACCGCAAACAATCCCGAAACCCTTTACAGCAGTGTAACGGCATGTAAGGATAAAAAAGCCGTTACGGCACTTTACAGCGAAAAAGTGGTGGATGTAAAGGATTACGGTTATGTTGCTGCGGTAAATTCCAACGGCAGCGAAAGCCTTGTGTTAAAGGGAGCTTGCGGTAAAAAATATACCGTGTATAACTGCATGGGCGAAAAGCTTGAAAACGGAACGGTAAGCGGGAATCTTACCGAAATAACCGTGCCCGTGGCAGGCATTGCTATAATCGAATAATAAAAAAGGGGATGCATCAGGCAGTAGACTGATGCATCCCTAAAAATTTGTTTGGGATAAAAAACGGTGCGCACAAAGATCACACACCCGCCAATCGAACAAGGCTCTATACACGCATTGCTGTATCTGCGCTCAACACAAGCGACCTTGCGGCACATTGCCGAACATTCCTTAATGCTGCTTGGTTCCCCACCTGACAT
>JAZSGA010000200.1:0-4675 GCA_045532495.1 Eubacteriales bacterium
GGACCGCGACAGCGGTGGATGAGGTGTAGGATTTCTTTGAAATCCGTTATATATAAAAAGCACGCCGCTTTGCGGCTACACCTCATCAGTCACCTGCGGTGACAGCTTCCCCTCGCAAAAACTTCGTTTTTAGGGGAAGCCCCAACAGCCTTCCTCTTGAGGAAGGTGGTTTTGTGCAACAAAACCGGAAGGAGTTGTGCAAAAGCTTTCCACCGCAGTTTATCATGGGAATATCAGCCAAAACTTTTTGTCATTTTAACTCCCTCAGTCACGGCTACGCCGTGCCAGCTCCCCCGGGGGAGGAGCCTATTTGCCTTCCCCTTGCGGAAAAACATTGTTTTTCGGAAGGGGGACCGCGACAGCGGTGGATGAGGTGTAGCTGCGGCAGCAGCGTTTTATAAAGTGTGCCTTTTCCGCAACTGCGTGCGGATTTATTGTACCAACTTTTTACCGATATCAAAAAATGTGTTGGGGTGTAAATGGCAACCGATAGACGGGAAAGAGCCATAATAGCCTTCCCCTTGAGCAAAAGCTTTTTTAAAAAATCCGTTGACATTACTGCGGTATTGTGGTAGCATATATAATAGTGACAAATCTGCATTTATATTAATAAGAGGAGATAAAAAATGACAGCAAAAATAACTTCCTTTATAAAAAAGGTATTTTTCGGTACGGCGGCAATATATTTTCTTACCTCCGCCCTCATAATTTCCGCCGTTTACTTTATAAACGATATTGATCCTGCAACATCAGGCACGGTAAAGCTTCAGCTTTGCGCCATGCTTTTTGGCTTTATAAGCGCATTGGGATTTGCCGTAACGGGGCTTTTCAGCAAGCTTTCGTCGGCGCTTTCCGCTGTTATAAACTTTTTGTGGTGCTATGCCGCCATGTATGTTTCGTTTTTTGCCATCAGCGGCAACGGCAAAGCTTTCCGCTCCATATTTGCCCTTTCCATAGTATTGCTTGCGGTATATGCCGTGTGTGCAGCTATCTGCGCACTTGTAAAAAAGCTTGAATCCAAAAAAGCGCAGGACGATTACACCGAAGTATATACCGAGCTTAAAAACGACAATTAAAAGAGGTATTCCGTGGGAAATATAAAACTTGTTGCCACCTGCCTTTTCGGACTTGAAAAGCTGGTGGGCGAAGAAATAGACGCTCTGGGCTACACACGCCGCGAAACCATCGACGGCAGAGTATATTTTGAAGGCGGCCCCGACGCCATTGCACGTTCAAACATATGGCTCCGCACCGCCGAGCGTGTGCTTATTGAAATGGCAAGCTTTGAGGCAAAAACCTTTACCCAGCTTTTTGACGGTGTAAAAAAGATCCCGTGGGAGCGCTTTATTGGCAAAAACGATGCTTTTCCCGTAAAGGGACACTCCATAAAAAGCGATCTGCACAGCATCCCCGATTGTCAGAAAATGGTAAAAAAAGCCATGGTGGAACGCCTTAAGGAAACCTACAACACCGAATGGTTTGAAGAAACCGGCGTAAAATTCCAGATAGAATTTTTCATACTCAACAACCGTGCCACCATAATGCTTGATACCACGGGTGTGCCGCTGCACAAGCGAGGCTACCGCACCGAAGCAAACATTGCCCCCATCCGTGAAACGCTGGCGGCAGGACTTGTAAAAATATCCCGTCCCCGTGAGGACGTTATTCTGTGGGATCCCTTTTGCGGTTCCGGCACCATTGCCATTGAAGCGGCGCTTATAATGACCAACACAGCCCCCGGCATAAACCGTACCTTTGCGGCGGAAACTTATCCCTGGCTGCCTAAAAAGCTGTGGGAGGATGCCCGCGCCGAGGCAAAGGCGGCACGCAACCCCGATACGGCTTTCCGTGCCATTGCCACGGATATTGATCCCGAAACCGTGGAAATTGCCCGTGATAACATACGCCGTGCAGGCATGTGGGATTACATAAACTGCTTTACCAAGGATGCCCTTACCATCCGCCGTGACGATAAGCGCACCACCATTGTGTGCAATCCGCCCTACGGTGAGCGTATGGATACCGTGCGCAGTGCCCAGGCTCTTTACAAAAAAATGGGCAAGGTGTTTACAAAGCTTTCGCCCTGGCAGATATATATCATCACTTCCGAAGAGGATTTTGAAAACCTTTACGGCGCCCGTGCCGATAAGGTGCGCCGTCTTTACAACGGCATGATCCGCTGCAATTATTACCAATATTTTAAAAGAACCGACAATTTTTCACACAGTTATCACTCAGACCGCAAGAGTGAAAATTAAAAATGTTAAAATATTGTAAATAAGCCGCTGCAGTGCTTGATTTTTCCATTTGGTTGGAATAAAATATCTATTGTAATTTAGCACTTAAACTTTGCGAGTGCTAACAACCCGTAAATTTTAAATTTTTATACATCAAACCTTAGGAGGGTATCAAAAAATGAAACTTAAGCCTCTTGCAGACAGAGTCGTTCTTAAAATGACAGAAGCTGAAGAAACCACAAAAAGCGGCATCATCCTTACCGGCGCCGCAAAGGAAAAGCCCAGCATTGCCGAAGTTATCGAAGTTGGCCCCGGCGGTCTTGTGGACGGCAAGGAAGTTGTTATGACCGTAAAGCCCGGCGATAAAGTTATCACAAGCAAATATTCCGGCACCGAAGTAAAATGCGGCGGCGAAGAATACGTTGTTGTAAAGCAGTCCGATATTCTTGCCATCGTTGAAGACTGATTTGTTTTTTTACATTTTCTCATATTAATTGGAGGTAAATTATTATGGCAAAGGATTTAGCATACGGCATTGATGCCAGAAACGCCCTTATGAAAGGCGTTGACAAAGTTGCAGATACAGTAAAAATCACTCTCGGCCCCAAGGGCAGAAACGTGGTTCTTGACAAAAAGTACGGCGCTCCCCTTATCACCAACGACGGTGTTACCATCGCAAAAGAAATCGAACTTGAAGATGCAATGGAAAACATGGGCGCACAGCTTCTTAAGGAAGTTGCCACAAAAACAAACGATGCCGCAGGCGACGGTACAACCACCGCCACACTTCTTGCACAGGCATTTGTTCGTGAAGGTATGAAAAACGTTACAGCAGGCGCAAACCCCATGGTGCTCAAAAAGGGTATCCAGATGGCTGTTGATGCCGCTGTTGAAAACCTCAAAGTTATTTCCAAAAAGGTTGACGGCTCCAAGGATATTGCCCGCGTAGGTACTGTTTCCTCCGCAGACGAAATCATCGGTAAGCTTATTGCCGATGCCATGGAAAAGGTTACTTCCGACGGCGTTATCACCGTTGAAGAATCCAAGTCCTCCGAAACTTTCTGCGAAATCGTTGAAGGTATGCAGTTTGACCGCGGATACATCTCCCCCTACATGGTAACAGATACCGATAAAATGGAAGCTGTTATCGACGATCCTTATGTACTCATCACCGATAAAAAGATCTCCAACATCCAGGAACTTCTTCCCCTGCTTGAACAGATCATCCAGGCAAGCAAAAAGCTGGTTATCATTGCAGAGGATGTTGAAGGCGAAGCTCTTTCCACACTTCTTGTTAACAAGCTCCGCGGCACATTTACCTGCGTTGCTGTAAAGGCTCCCGGTTTTGGCGACAGAAGAAAGGAAATGCTTACAGATATCGCAACCCTTACAGGCGGCGAAGTTATTTCCGCAGATCTTGGCCTTGAACTTAAGGATACAACCGTTGCACAGCTCGGCCGTGCACGCCAGATCAAGGTTACCAAGGAAAACACCATCATCGTTGACGGTGCAGGCGATACCGATGCCATCAAGGGCAGAGTTGCTCAGATAAAGACCGCTATCGAAACCACCACATCCGATTTCGACAGAGAAAAGCTTCAGGAACGTCTTGCAAAGCTTGCAGGCGGCGTGGCTGTTATTAAGGTTGGTGCTGCCACCGAAACCGAAATGAAGGAAAAGAAGCTCCGCATCGAAGATGCTCTTAACGCCACAAAGGCGGCTGTTGAAGAAGGTATCGTTGCAGGCGGCGGTACAGCATTTGTAAACTGCATCCCCGCAGTTGCAGCTCTCCTTGAAAAGACCGACGGCGACGAAAAGACAGGTGTAAAGATCGTTCTCCGTGCCCTTGAAGAGCCCATCCGTCAGATCGCTGCAAACGCAGGCCTTGACGGCTCCGTTATCCTTGATAAGATCATTTCTTCCGGCAAAACAGGCTACGGCTTTGATGCTTACAACGAAAAGTATGTTGATATGATCGAAGTTGGTATCGTGGATCCTACAAAGGTTTCCCGTTCCGCTTTGCAGAACGCCGCATCCGTTGCATCCATGATCCTCACCACCGAAGCTCTTGTTGCCGATAAACCCGAGCCTCCCGCACCTGCGGCAGCTCCCAACCCCGGCATGGGCGGAATGTATTAATTCCATAAATAATTAATAATTGCGGAGTGTCTTTTGTGACACTCCGCAGTTTTATTTTTGCCGCTAAACGCAAAAACTCCCGTGGTTTCCCACGGGAGCTTTTTTATAAAACCGAATTAATATGCAACGCCCTGAGCCAGCATAGCCTCGGCAACCTTGATAAAGCCTGCAATATTAGCGCCTGCAACAAGGTCATCGCCCATGCCGTAAGTGTTGGCAGCCTGGATGGAGTTGTTGAAGATATTCTTCATGATCATCTTAAGCTTTTCGTCAACTTCTTCTGCGCTCCAGCTGTAACG
>JAZSGA010000058.1:0-6775 GCA_045532495.1 Eubacteriales bacterium
CGCGGAGCAGAGCTTACAAGCCTTAAAAATTCCGATGGAAAAGAATACATTTTCCGTGATGAAAGCGTATGGGGCTATTCGGCACCTATGCTTTTCCCCATATGCGGCGGATTAAAGGACGATAAGTTTATTTACCAAGGCAAGGAATACATTCTTCCCAAACACGGTTTTTGCCGCGATGCGGAGTTTGCCGTGGATTCCGTGAACAACACAGAGATCACTTTTGTGTTGTTTTCCGATGAAAAAACACTTGCATGCTATCCCTTTGAGTTTGAACTCAAAATAAGATACAAACTTGAGGGCGAAAGCCTTTGTGTGGACTATATCGTAAAGAATAACACCGACGGAAAAATGTATTATTCCACCGGCTGCCACGAGGCTTATCTCTGCCCCGAAGGCATAGAAAACTATACCATTACGTTTGATAAAAAAGAAACCCTGGATTCCCATATTGTTGAGGGCAACCTTGTTTCCTACAACACCAACCGCATTATAACAGACAGTGACAAGCTTCCTCTTAAGTATGACTATTTTGATATAGATGCCCTTGTCTTTTCCAAATTCAATTCTTCGGGTGTTTTGCTTGAATCGGCGGATAAAAGCCGCTCAATAAAGGTGGATTTCCCCGGCTTTACACAGCTTCTTCTTTGGACTCCCGCAAAAAAACAGGCACCTTTTATTTGTATAGAACCCTGGTGCGGTATGCCTGATATGACAGATTCCGTGTACGATCTTACAAAACGCATGGGAATAATCTGCCTTGAAAAAGGAGAAGAAAAAACCATCACTCATACAATTACTATTGTAAAGTAAGGGGAAAACAAATGCCAAAAACATTGGTGCTTGCCGAAAAACCGTCGGTTGCGCGTGAAATTGCCCGTGTAATGGGGGCAAAACGCAACTGCGGCGGTTTTATGGAGGGCGAAAAATATATTGTGACATGGGCGCTTGGTCATCTGGTAACCCTGGCTGATCCGGAAAAATACGGTGATGAATATAAAAAATGGTCTTTTGAAACATTGCCTATGCTGCCCGAAAAAATGAAGCTTGAGGTTATAAAAGAAACCTCAAAGCAGTTTTCATGCGTAAAACAGCTTCTTATGTCGCAAAATGTATCGGATGTAATTATTGCCACCGATGCGGGCCGTGAAGGAGAACTTGTTGCACGCTGGATAATCGAAAAAGCCGGCTGTAAAAAGCCTTTGCGCCGACTGTGGATATCTTCACAGACAGATAAAGCCATACGTGACGGTTTTGCAAATCTGCGTGACGGCAAGGACTATATTCCGCTTTGTAACGCTGCCAAGGCACGAGCCGAGGCAGACTGGCTTGTTGGTCTTAATGTTACCCGTGCGCTTACCTGCCGTCATAATGCACAGCTTTCGGCAGGACGTGTACAAACGCCTACTCTTGCCATAATCGTTGAAAGGGAAGACGAAATAAAAAAGTTTGTGCCAAAGGATTATTTTAATCTGCATGCAAATTTCGGTTCGTTCAGAGCTATTTACAGAAATTCAGACGGAGTATCTGCCATCAACGAAAAATATGATGCGGATATGATAGCATCAAAGGTAAAGGGCAGAGAATTCACCGTAAAAGATGTAAAGGCTGTTGAAAAACGTGTTCCTGCACCCATGCTGTATGACCTTACCGAGCTTCAGCGTGATGCAAACAAGCTGTTCAAAATGTCTCCCAAGGAAACGCTTTCCGTTATGCAGCGACTTTACGAAAATCACAAGGCGCTCACTTATCCCCGTACCGATTCGAGATATATAACCGAAGATATAGTACCTACGCTGTACGACCGTGTAAGGGCTGCAGGGGTTGGCGCACTTGCAGATACATCCAAGGATATAATGCGTTCAAAACGCACCATAAACAAGCTGTGCGTAAATGCAGCAAAGGTATCGGATCATCACGCCATAATCCCCACCGAAGAAATGCCCGACATGATATCTTTTTCCAACGAAGAAAAAAAGATATATGTTCTTGTGGCAAGCAGATTTTTCTCCTGCTTCTATTCCGATTTTGTGTACCGTCAGGTAAAGGCAGAGCTCACCTGCGGCGATTATAGCTTTTTTGTAACAGGCAAGGAAATAATAGATTACGGATGGAAAAAGCTGGGAATAACTGACAGCGATGACGAGGAAGAAAAGGACGATTCTGAAAGCGATGTAAGTCTTCCTGCACTTGTAAAAGGCGCAAAAATCAAATGCACGGGAGCGGATATTAAAGCACTCAAAACCTCGCCTCCTTCGCGCTATACCGAGGCTTCGCTGCTTTCTGCCATGGAAAATCCTTCAAAGTTTATAAAGGATCGTAAAATGAAGGAATTTATCGGCGGCGGTCTTGGTACTCCGGCTACCCGCGCTGATATAATCGAAAAGCTTTATTCAACCTTCTACATTGAAAAAAAGGATAATGTTATTTATCCCACATCAAAGGGAATTCAGCTGATAGGAATAGTACCTGCCGAGCTCAAAGAGCCCATGCTGACGGCCAAATGGGAAATGGAGCTTGAAAAAATATCAAAAGGTGAGGCACAAAAAGATAAGTTCCTTACAGAGATCCGGAGCTACGCATCCGAGCTTGTTAAAACCGTTAAAAACAGCAATGCAACGTACAGACATGATAATATGACACGCACTCCTTGCCCGTTGTGCGGTAAGATGTTGCTTAAGGTTAACGGTAAGCGCGGAGAAATGCTTGTGTGCCAGGACAGGGAATGTGGATACCACGAAACCTTATCTGTAAAAACCGGTGCCCGTTGCCCAAATTGCCATAAAGCTATGGAAATGCGCGGTCAGGGCGAATCAAAGATTATAGTGTGTAAGTGCGGCTTCAAACAAAAGGCAGATGTGTTTTTCAAAGCCAAGGATGATGGCGGAAAAAGCGCTTCCAAGCAATTTGTGCGTGCTTTTATGCAAAAGCAGGAAAAGAACGAACCGCAGACCGAAAGTCCCCTTGCTATTGCCATGAAAAAGGCAATGGAACAGAATAAAAAATAAGAAGAACTAATTATTCTTAAGCGTTTTGGAAAATAATAAAAGACTCCTGAACTTAAGCTAATCGGCTATTATCAGGAGTCTTTATTGTTCTTTAATTGATTTGTTAAGTGCTATTATAAAGAGTTTTGTTACTTTGCAATCAAATTTATTATTTTATGTTATGCAGTAAAATGAATAATAGCGCTTATTATTAGTCCTACTACATATACTACAACAGAGAAAGATAAAAGAAAAACGATGATTTTTGGATGTTTAAGTAAAAAAGCAATTATATCAAGTACACCCAAACTGCTTCCAGAAGAGGTTTGTGAATATTGTTGTTTTTCAATTGTTTGTCTTAATTGTTCAGTTGCTTGAGTATTTTCGATTATTTTTGACTTGATTTCAGATGCTCTTTGGTCCGCCTTAAGTTGTTCATAGGCTCTTTGTTCGTCCCAACTCATTGTGAATCTCCTCCTTTTTAATATTTTCTTTGATTTTAAGCGAAAAAATATTTAATTCTGTTGTTTATATGTCAAAGAACGAAATATTGAAAAAATAAATGGTTAGTGTTATTTCTGTTCGGGCTTATAGCTGCCTTTAAGGGTAACTATTCTGTTGTAGGTGCCGGGGTTTTTGGTATCGGCGCAGAAATAGCCGCTGCGTACAAACTGGAATTTGTCTCCGGGTTTTGTATCAGCCATGCAGGCTTCAAGCTTGGCGTTTTCCATAACAGTAAGTGATTCGGGATTGAGATAGTCACGGAAGGTTTTATCCTCAGCCATGTCCGCGGGGTTTTCGATGGTGAAAAGATTATCGTAAAGGTTGACCTTTGCATCAACTGCATGATCACGGCTTACCCAATGGATTGTGCCCTTTACTTTTCTGCCGTCAACGGGCATACCATTACCTGTTTCAAGGTCTGCTGTGCAAAGAAGCTTTTCGGGACGTCCGTCGGCACCGTAAATTATTTCGTTGCACTTGATAATGTATGCACCCATAAGTCTTACTTCGCAATCGGGTTTAAGACGCTGATACTTGGGAGGGGGATTGTCGGAAAAATCCTCACGGTCGATATAAAGATGCTTTGTGAATGCAACTTTTCTTGTGCCGTCTTCGGGATTTTCGGGGTTGTTGGATACTTCAAAGTATTCTGTTTTTCCGTCTTCAAAGTTTGTTATTTCCACTTCGATGGGATCAAGAACAGCCATGCGGCGAGGCACAACATGGCCAAGCTCCTCACGGATGCAGTATTCAAGAAGGCCTATATCGCACAGCGAAAGGGAAGTTGATACACCCGAGCGTTTTACAAATTCAAAAATTGATTCGGGAGTATAACCTCTGCGGCGCAGGCCGCAAAGGGTGGGCATTCTGGGGTCATCCCAACCGTCAACAAGCTTTTCTTCCACAAGGGCACGCAGATAGCGCTTGCTCATTACTGTGTGGGTAACATTCATGCGCGCAAACTCACGCTGCTTTGGTTTTACATCAAAGCCTATATTATCAATAACCCAGTCATAAAGGGGACGGTGGTTTTTGAATTCGATGGAACAAAGGGAGTATGTTATTCCTTCTGTGGCATCCTGAATGGGATGAGCATAGTCATAAAGGGGATAAATGCACCATTTATCGCCCTGGCGGTGGTGTGATGTGTGGATTATGCGGTAAATTGCGGGGTCGCGCATGTTGATGTTGGGGGATGCCATATCAATCTTTGCACGAAGAGTGTGTGTACCGTCAGCAAATTCACCATTTTTCATGCGCTCAAAAAGATCAAGGTTTTCCTCAACGCTTCTGTCGCGGTAAGGGCTGTTTTTGCCGGGCTCAGTAAGAGTGCCGCGGTATTCACGCATTTCGTCGGGAGAAAGATCGCATACGTATGCTTTGCCGTCTTTAATAAGCTTTACGGCATATTCGTAACACTTATCAAAGTAATCGGAGCCGTAAAAGATGCCGCCTGTGGGTTCGGCACCAAGCCAGCGAAGATCTTCTTCAATGGACTGTACGTATTCGTCATCTTCCTTTACGGGATTTGTGTCATCATAACGGAGGTTGAAAAGACCGCCGTATTTTTTTGCTGTCATAACATTTATCCAGATAGCCTTGGCGCTACCTATATGAAGGTAGCCGTTGGGTTCGGGAGGAAAACGGGTATGAACAGTTTCTACGGTGCCTTCTCTGAGATCGGCATCGATCTCATCGTGGATAAAGTTGGAATTTGTCAGTTCTTCAAAAGCCATAAATATGTGCTCCTTTTTAAACTTGTAATTTTGTGGTTTTTATTTGCAGGTATTGTTTTTAACCAATACATTTTTAAAGCCGTGAATATCATATGGGTTACCGTGGTAGCCTTCAAAAATATTGTTTGTTACAGTTATGTTTCCGTGGATTTTTGGGGCATCTTCGCCGTCAAACCCCGAAACACCTGTGTGTATAAATCCGCGCTCTGATCGTGCATGGCGGAATGTGTTGTTTTTTACTGTAAGGTTGTTTATTCTGCCGGATTCGTACCAGTACATGGCAAGATCAAAGGCATATACCGGCATGGAACAATCGGTGTATGTGTTGTTCTCAACCACTATGTTACCGCCGCCCGAAAGCCTCCAGTGGGGAATATTTGTGCTTTGGTTTTTATAAATGTGTATATCGGGCATGCGTTTCGAATTTTCCACAAGGAAACCGTGCTTACAATTTGGCGGAATACTGTCTGTGCAGTAAATGCGCTGAACAAGCCCTGAGTCATCAGAAAATTCAGCTTTTTTTACATGAAAAGTGCCCACAACATCAAGGGTGATGTTGTCGATAACGGTGAGCTCGTCACCGGGCATGTACATTTCAAGGAAATCATGCTGCGGATGTCCGTACCTTACCTGCACAAATTCATCGGTTATATCGGTGATTTCCGAATAGTTGCCGTGGACGTTGCAGGCATCGTCGAGACTGGAATGGAATGTGCTGTGGTGTACGGAAAATTTTCCGCTGCAGTTTATTGCGTGGATAATATCTGCTGTGGTGGTTATAAGCTCACCGTCAGCGGGTTTTACAATAAGCTTTTCTATTTCAATATCATGGCAAAGCTGAGCCATAATGCCCATACCGCCGCCCCGAAGAATGGTTATGTTGGAAATTTTTGTGTTTTCGGCTTTTTCAAGGAAGAAAACATCACGCGCTCTGCGCTCTTCAAGGTTTATGGAAACTGTTTCGCCGACATCGTATTCGCATTTTGCGGCCTTTTCGTCATCGCTGTATCTGAACACAAAGTCGTCGCCGTTTCGTTCTACACGGCAATCCACATAAGGTGCCGCAAGACCAAATCGCGAATCTTTGCAATCACCTGCAAAAAGGTAGCGTATAAGCATGCGGTTTGTGGCATGCATTGAAAGCTTGCCGTTTTCCGTGGAAATATCGCCTGTTTCTGCTTTAAAGATAAGGTTGCCACCCACAGCATCGCAGGGGATCTTTGTATTATCAAACCGAGCTGTAAAGCAGCAATCTTTTTTATCGGTTATCTTCATCAGCGCATACGGAGTAAAATGAGTGGTTAATACAGCATTTTTTACCGTAACATTTTTGCTGTTGCGGATAATGAAAGGCGATGTGTTTTCATGGAAAACAAATGTGGAACCGCCACCGTCAACAGTAATATCACTGACACCGAGAAGCGGAAAAACAACGTTTTTAATTCCGGTTTCGTTGTTGGATGGTGCAAATGTGCCGATAAAGCAGCCTTGTTCGAAAAAGTGATATTCACCTTTTTCAAAAAGCAGAGTGCCGCCATCGCGAAGCTG
>JAZSGA010000237.1:0-5528 GCA_045532495.1 Eubacteriales bacterium
CAGAGTTTTTTGTTAATGCCATGGTGTACATTGTGTTTTCATTTCAGTTTCCTAATCAGAAGTATAAAACAGTCAGACGAAAAATAATAAAGCACAATGTGTTTGAAAGATTACATTTGCTGTATCTTTTTGAATATGGAAGCATCAAAAGAATGATAATGCCGTTTATCCTTTGTTGGTTATATCGAATATTTGCAATTTTGTTTGCTGTTGTAATTATGTTTTTTAAAATGCCCACCGCTTACAGTAAATTAATGTTACTTGCCTGGGTTATTATGTTGGTTGTGCCGGGGTTAGTGTATCTGAAAAGATTCAGTGATTGAGAAAACTATAGCTATCCCCATAACGGTAACGGCGATGGCAAAACCAAAAACGCACTTATTCGGTTAAATAGGGATTGTACCCGAATATTTACCACAACAAACGTACATTTATTACTGAAACGGAAAAGAGGTGAACACATTGTCATCATACAGCGAGCTGATAAAAAATTTCGAAAAAGTGCGCAGTTATATGCGTGAATTTTATGTATACGGATTCAAAAGCCGTGGGGAATATGACAAAAAAAGCGCCCGTTCCTATGATGATGAACGCCGCAGGCTGGAAAGCTGGCTGGGTGACCATATGAGTTTTGTGCGCACGCCTGAAGGCAAAAATGTGTTCATTTCCATTGACAGCAGAGTTTCACGGCACAATCCCTTTTACAAGGCTTTGAAGGCAAAAAGCTTTACAGACGGCGATATAACACTGCACTTTATTCTGTTTGATATTCTGCGTTCTGCCGATACTGCTTTACCTCTTTCCGAAATACTTGAGAAAATTGACGAATACCTGGCGGGATTCAAGTCTCCCATGGTGTTTGATGAGTCGACCGTAAGAAAAAAACTGGTGGAATATGTCCGTCTGGGGGTTATTGTATCCCGGAAAGACGGCAAAAAAATGCTGTACCGACGGGCGGATGATATACCGCTTCCCGATATTACGGACGTTTTGGATTTTTATTCCGAGGTGGCACCTTGCGGTGTTATAGGCTCGTTTTTACTTGACAAGCAAAAGGAAAAAAGAAATGCCTTTTGTTTTAAGCATCATTATATCACCTCCGCCATGGACAGCGATGTGCTTTCCGCCATTTTTGCGGCAATGCGTGAAAAAAGCTCCATAACTGTAAAAAACCACAGCAGAAGGTCAGGTGGGGCTACGGAAATGCGGATAATACCGCTGCGTATTTTTATAAGTGTTCAGAACGGAAGACAGCATCTGATGGCATATCAGCCTGATTTTAACAGCATTAAGTCTTTCAGAATCGACTATCTTTCGGATGTAAAGGTGATGGAGCGCGAAGAACGGTTTGATGAGCTTCGTGCAGGGCTTGACGAAAAGCAAACAAAAATGTGGGGCGTTACGGTAAGAACAGACCGCAGCGGAAAAGACATTCTTGAGCATGTGGATTTTACGGTGAAGGTGGATAACAACGAAGGCTATATAATAAAGCGTCTGGAACGCGAGAAAAGATGCGGAAAAGTTGAAAAAATCGATGACAATACATACCGTTTTTACGCAGATGTTTACGATTCACAGGAAATGATACCCTGGATACGCACATTTATCTGCAGGATAACAGAACTTAATTTTTCAAACAAGCTCAACGAAAAGCGGTTCCTTGATGATATGGAGCAGATGTACCGCATGTACGGCATAGGGGAGGTGGAGGTATGATTTTTAACGAAATATACTCCGCTTATTACAATGCCGTGGCAAAGATTATTTCTGCAATAATAAACGGAGATGCCGATAAAAACAGCCTTGATAAGATAGTTGCCGAAAACGCATTCGGCGAAAGTATGTTTTCGATAATACCTTCGCTGAAAAGCGAAAAATGGCAGCTTGTAAGAAACGATTTCACCACGCCCGTAAAGCATGTGCCCACAATGCCGCTTACCCTTATACAAAAGCAGTGGCTCAAGGCGATATCCCTTGATCCGAGAATAAAGCTTTTTGATGTGGATTTTAAAGGACTTGATAACGTACAGCCGTTGTTTACTCCCGATGATTACTGCGTTTACGATAAATACAGCGATGGTGATCCTTATGATGATGAAAAATATATCGAAAACTTCAAAACGGTTCTTTCGGCAATACGCAACAGGCAGAATTTGAGAATCGAAATGATAAACAAAAAAGGCGACACGGTGTATTCAAGGTGTGTTCCCGAAAGCATTGAATATTCTGAAAAGGACGATAAATTCCGCCTTGTTACCAGCGGATGCCACTTTATAAAAACCGTAAATATGTCAAGAATCAAAAAATGCAGAATCTACACAGGAGAAACGGTAATCGAATCGAATCTTGCGGAGCCGGCTTGCGAAACAATAACTTTAAAGCTTAGCGACGAAAGAAACACCCTTGAACGTGCACTGCTGCATTTTGCCCATTTTGAAAAAAGAGCGGAAAAGGTTGAGAACTATTATTTGCTGCACATAAAGTTCCGTAATGATGATGCGGCAGAAATGGTGATCCGTGTTTTGTCATTCGGTCCCACAGTTGAAGTGTTGGGCTCCGAAAGCTTCAAAAAACTTATAATAAACAAACTGAAAAGCCAGAAAAGCTGCGGACTTATGTAAGTTCGCAGCTTTTTTTCCGTGATAAAGGAAAAAATTGGTGGTAGAATGGAATCACAAAAGGCGCAAACAGCAACGTGCCAAGCAAATGTTTGAGAGACATTGTCGCTGCGGAAGCTTTTACCGTAAAATCTGCGCCTTGAAAAAAGACTCTTTCCGCATAAAAACTGAATGCCGACTTAACCGCTCAGGTTATCGGAGGTTTGCCCAAGGGCATGACAAGGGAGTCTTGATAAGGTACATACAGCAAATAATCTGCACCGGGCGGAATTCCCTTAAAAACTATGCCGGGCGCATACCGGCAGATGTACCTTGATTTAAAAGATGCATACAGCAATACAATGACTGTTTGCTGTCGGGTTAGATCTGACTTTGTCAATGCATCTTGTTGTATGACATTCTGCATTTGCTCGGCGGAAAAACAGCCGATTTTTGAAATGCGGATGTTACAAAGACGCTTGCAGCAATAAAAACAGAAATGCGTTGGCTAAAAAAAGCAGCTGCTTTGTAAGCAGAAGTTCGCAGGGTGAAAGTCCCTGCATGCATTAAATGGCGTCTTGTATCATAAAAGATGCGAACAGCAGCAAAAACGGTCCCTTTAACGGGGCCTGCGCAACGCAGGTTAATTCGCATCTTGAAAAGGCACAAACAGCAACCCCGGGAATAGCTTTTAAAGCAGGGTGCAAAAACGCCTGTTACGTATATAATTACGTTTCTTGTGCCTTGAAACAGAAATTATCAAAAGGAGTGAGTTTCATGTTACAGTATCTCAAGCAGGAATCAAACAAAGCATTTACCGAAAATGGAGCAGCAACTTACGGCTCAACATTGTCCGATTGTCTTGATATGTTTGCGGTGATCGGCGCGCTCAGGCACGCAAGTGAAGAAAGAATAGTATCCGTATTTATGCGCGCGTATGCCGAAAACAAGGATATTGCCATGAAGCTTTTATTTTTCGCCCGTGATATAAGAGACGGATTGGGTGAGCGCAGGGTGTTCAGGATCATTCTTAACAAACTTGCGCATATCAGTCCGAAAACCGTGCGCAAGAATTTGAATTACATAGCAGAATACGGACGTTTTGACGATCTTATGGTTTTATTCGGTACACCGCTTGAAAAGGATATGCTGCAGCATATAAAAACACAGCTTTATAAGGATATTGCGGAAATGGAAAAAGGCGGCGAGGTTTCTTTGTTCGCAAAATGGCTTCCGTCGGTAAACACATCAAATGCAGATGCGGTAAGGACGGCAAAAAAGATAGCCCGTTATCTTGATCTTAACGATGCCGCTTACCGAAAAATACTGGCAAAACTCCGTGCACATATCCGTATAATCGAAAACAATCTGCGTGAAAGGGATTATACTTTTGATTACGAAAAACAGGCTTCAAAGGCTATGTTCAAATATCGCAGTGCCTTTATGCGCAATGACGGCGAAAGATACGGCAAGTATCTTGAAAATGTGCAGGCAGGTCGGGTAAAGCTTAATACTCGCACGCTTGCCCCTTATGAAATAATCACCCCGTTTTTCAAAAAGGTGGCGAGCGATGACGAAATAAGGGCAATCGATGCCACATGGAACGCTTTGCCGGATTACACCTCGGACGAAAACGCCATTGCTGTGATCGACGGTTCGGGCTCCATGTATGCGTGCTGCGATCCTATTCCTGCCACAGTTGCATTTTCGCTGGGCATATACTTTGCGGAAAGAAACAAAGGTGCTTTTGGAAATCACTTTATAACTTTTTCCCAAAACCCAAAGCTTGTTGAAATAAAGGGAGAAAACATACTTGAAAAAGTAAGATATTGCCACAATTATAACGAGGTGGCAAATACAAATATCCAAAAGGTTTTTGAGCTTATACTCAATGCGGCAAAAAACAACAATGTTCCGCAGAGCGAGCTTCCTCAGAAACTGTATATTATATCCGATATGGATTTTGATTGCTGTGCCGAGGATGCATCAATAACCAATTTTGAATATGCAAAAAAGCTGTTTGAGGATGCAGGTTACAAACTTCCGCAGGTGGTATTCTGGAACGTGGCGAGCAGAAACAGGCATCAGCCCGTAACGGCAAACGAACAGGGAGTAATGCTGGTATCGGGATGTACGCCCAAAATTTTTTCAATGATTGCAAGCGGCGCAGTATCGGATATAACTCCGTATAATTTTATGATGGAAGTTGTGACCGACGAAAGATATGCAAAAATTGCGGCGTAGTATTTTAGGGGGTAAAGATATCTTTACCCCTGTTTTATATGATGTTGTATTTTTATACAAAGCATGATATAATGATTTCACGGAAGATGAAATCAACTAAGTTTGCCCTTGCGGCACACACATCATATACCGATTTTTAATTTGTAAAACAGCAGATATTTGCGGCAAAGGAGGAGAGAAATGTTTTTTTGTAAAAGGAATAAGGGGTTTTCGTATGATAGATTTATGAAAAAAGCAAAACGGTTTTCTCCCTTTGAGCTTGAAGAATACAATGCTCTTGCAGATCATCTGAAAGAAAACATGACCAAAGCGGTTTTCCGCAAGCTTGGGCTGAAGTTAATAGTAATTTCCGATACGCACGGCCATTTTGCCTTTTCCGAGGAAAGATTGCCTGCTTTTTTGAACAGAGCAGGGCAATATGATTTGTGTATTCTGCTTGGTGATATAAACCCGGCGGATATGGAGCAGATAACAGAGCTGATACCCAAGGACAAAATACTTGCCCTTCGGGGCAATCACGATGATTTTGATTTGTATGAAAACTTCGGCATCAGGGAAATGTCGGGGAAAACAGTTACATACAAAGGTGTTACTTTTGCAGGCATTGAGGGCAGCTTCCGTTATAAAAACCGGAATTTCCCATCCTTTACCCAGTACGAAAGCCTGAAGAATTTTGAAAAACTAAAA
>JAZSGA010000145.1:0-12446 GCA_045532495.1 Eubacteriales bacterium
CTGAACTATGCCACGAAAGAACTGAAGCAATCCGACAGCGTAAAACGCGAGCTTATTGCGAACACCTCACACGATCTGCGCACGCCGCTTACCATGATAATAGGCTATGCCGAAGTTATGCGTGATCTTCCCGGAGAAAACACGCCGGAAAATGTTCAGGTCATAATAGATGAAGCAACAAGACTCAACACCCTGGTAAATGACATGCTTGACCTTTCAAAGCTTCAATCGGAAAATGCAGAGCTCGAATTAACGGAATTCAACCTTACCGCACTTTCGGAACAAATTATCGAGCGTATGCGCAAGATGACAGAAAAAGACGGATTTAATTTTGAATTTACCTTTGACCGCAATGTGTTTGTAAAGGCAGACGAAACAAAAATTTCGCAGGTGGTTTATAACTTTCTTTCCAACGCTGTCAACTATTCAGGTGACAGCAGGGATATCAATATCAAACAAAGTGTTGCAGCAGGAAAAGTCCGTATGGAATTTACCGATCACGGCGTTGGAATTCCCAAAGAAAAACTGCCAAACATATGGGAAAGATACTACAAAATAGACAGCACCCACAACCGTTCTCAGATTGGCAGCGGCATTGGACTTTCAATTGTAAAATCCATATTGGAGCTTCACAAGGCAAAATACGGCGTTTCCAGCAGTCCTTCTTACGGAAGCACATTCTGGTTTGAGCTTGATGCTACCGATATAATAAAATAACATCGGTTTTTAACGGCAAAGTTTGCAAAAATGCTTTGCCGTTATATTATTGCAGAAAATATTTGTAAATAATTGCAATAAAATCAATTTTCTGTTTGACATATTGATAATTTTCGTATATAATAAATTTGAATAAATACGGCATTTTGCCGAGAAAGAGGAAGCTATGGCTCTTAAACCCAGAATACTTGCTGTCGGAAGTACAAATATAGATTTTGTGGCAAAAGTTGATTCTGTTCCCGTTGCAGGCGAAACGGTTATATCAGACGGGTCTTATTCCTTTGTTCCCGGCGGAAAAGGTGCCAACGCCGCCGTTGCCGCTGCACGCCTTGGTGCAGACGTTGTGTTCTGCGCCAGAGTGGGCAATGACACATACGGCAAAATGTTAAGTGCCACATACAAAAACGAAGGCATTGACACCCGTTACGTAACCTTTGATAAAGAAAAAAACACAGGCCTTGCCGCAATTTATGTTGAAAAAAGCGGTGCCAACCGCATAACGGTTTTTCCCGGTGCCAATCACACATTAACCGAGGATCATGTTGAAGAAGCTTTTACATCCTACCCCGATGCCCTGCTTATTCAGTTTGAGATTCCCAAAGAAATTGTCATATCTTCAATTAAGCAGGCAAACGCATCCGATGTGCCCGTATTTGTGGATGCAGGTCCCGTGATACCTGATCTTGACATTTCTGCTTTGGGAAAAATAGAAATTTTCTCTCCCAACGAATCCGAAGCCTTTGCTCTTACGGGCATACGTCCCACCGATGCCGAAAGCTATATCCGCATATGTATAGATCTGTATTCCAAGCTTAATGTAAAATACATTGTTCTCAAGCTGGGAAACCGCGGATGCTATGTTTATGACGGACATATGGGCGAAGCTGTACCATCCTACAACGTTACGGCTGTAGATACCACCGCCGCAGGCGATGCTTTCACCGCAGCACTTACATACGAATATCTGCGTTCAGGCTCCATACGCAGTGCCTGCAGATACGCAAACGCAGTGGGGGCGCTTACAGTAACAAAACACGGCGCCTTTCCCTCCCTTCCCACTGAGGCACAAGTGATAGATTTTATAAAAGCAAACAAATAACTTAATAAAACCGAATATAAGAAAGGACAACAAAATGGCAAAATACAAAAGAATTTTATTAAAGCTTTCCGGCGAAGCTCTTGCAAAAGGAGCCGACGGAATACTCAATTTTGATTTTATTGCCGAAGTCGCTTCCAAAATCAAAAAATGCTACGATGACGGAGTGCAGATTGCAATTGTTGTTGGCGGCGGAAACATCTGGCGCGGAAAAACAGGAACTCAGATCAGCCGTACCCGTTCAGACCACATAGGCATGCTTGCAACCGTTATAAATTCTCTCGCGGTTCAGACAGGTCTTGAAAACGCGGGCATACCTGCAGTTACAATGACTGCCATTCCCATGCAGCAGATTGCCGAGCCCTATGTTCGCGATAAAGCTGTTGCCCACCTTGAATCCGGTAAAGCGGTAATTGTGGCATGCGGATCGGGCAACCCGTTCTTTTCAACAGACACAGCTGCAATTCTGCGTGCAGTTGAGCTTGATGCAGACATTGCTCTTTTTGCAAAAAACATCGACGGTGTTTATACTGCCGATCCCAAGCTTGATCCCAACGCCAAAAAGCTTGACAGCATAAGCTACAACGATATACTCAAAAATGACCTTGCTGTTATTGACAGCACAGCCGCAGCACTCGGCCGTGAAAACAGCCTGCCGATTCTTTTATTCGGTCTCAACGAGCCTGAAAACATTATTGCTGCCGTTAACGGCGAAAAGCTCGGTACCATTGTAAACAATTTTTAATATATAACAAAGGAGAATACAACTATGTTACTCAACACTAAGGATTACGAAGAAAAAATGAAAAAGAGCCTGGCATCCTATGTCAATGAGCTCGGATCCATCAGCGCAGGTCGCGCAAATCCTCAGGTTCTCGATAAAGTTACAGTAGATTACTACGGCTCACCCACTGCCATCAACCAGGTTGCCGAAGTTAAGGTTCCCGATGCAAGAACCATCGTTATCCAGCCCTGGGATTCAACTTTGCTTAAGGCTATAGAAAAGGCTATCCAGGTAGCCGACCTTGGCCTTGTTCCCCAGAATGACGGTAAAGTTATCCGCATTTCCTTCCCTCAGCCCACCGAAGAACGCAGACGCGAACTGACAAAGCAGGTTGCAAAGCTTTCCGAAAACGGCAAGGTTGCCATGAGAAATATCCGTCGCGATGCCAACGACAAAGCAAAGGATATGACCAAGAAAAAGGAAATGACCGAAGACGAACAGAAGATTTCCGAAAAGAACATTCAGGATCTTACCGAAAAATACATCAAGGAAATAGATGCCGCAACCGACAAAAAGACAAAGGAAATTATGGCTATCTGACATGGGCATTTTTTCGGATAAAAACCACCTCAACGAGCACATGCTGCCGGATGTAATTCCGGGGCATGTTGCCATTATAATGGACGGCAACGGCAGATGGGCAAAACGAAGAGGCCTTCCGCGTACCGCAGGTCACAGCAAAGGTGTAAAGACCTTTGAAGACGTCGTTGAAATGTGCTTCAACGCCGGAGTATCCACTGTTACGGTATATGCTTTTTCCACCGAAAACTGGAAGAGGCCCGACGGCGAAGTAAAATACATTTTAAATCTTCTGGACGAATACCTTGATATCTGCGTCGAAAAATGCCTTAAAAAAGGTATACGCATGCGTATAATCGGCGACAGATCCGTATTTCCTCCCGAAATGATTGAAAAAATGAATTCCTCCGAGCAAAAAACAGCCCATCTCAACTACAATCTCAACGTCGCTGTAAACTACGGTTCAAGAGCCGAGATCTGCAATGCGGTAAATGCCCTTATTGCCGAAGGCAAAACCACCATCACTGAGGAAGACATTTCGTCTAAGCTTTACACGGCGCCCGTCGGCGATCCCGATCTTATTATCCGCACAGGCGGTGAAATACGTTTGTCCAACTACCTTATGTGGCAAGCGGCTTATTCCGAATTCTATTTCACCGATACCTTCTGGCCGGATTTCGGCAAAAAGGATCTTTATAAAGCCTTTGCAAAATTTGCCAAAACCCACCGCAGATTTGGCGGACTTTGATAAGGAGGAGCTGATATGGTACAACGAGTATTAACCGGTCTTGCTCTTTTTGCCGCATTTATACCCGTGCTTCTTCTTTCGCACACACCGCTTTTTATTGTAATTGCTGCCATATGTTCCGCAATGGCGGCGTATGAAATGCTTACATGCACGGGACAGATAAAAAAATATTTTATTTCTGTACCTGCCATCATTTATGCGGCTCTGGGCCCGTTACTTTCACGCACAAGATTTGCAACAGCCTACGGAGTGCTTTTGAGCATCACCATAGTATTTCTGTTTTATCTGTTGTATATCCATGTTTTTCTTCCGGATAAAGCCAAAACCGTTGATATAGCAGTTGTCTTTATGACATCCGTATACATAACCATATCTTTTACTAGCATTGTCCGTGTACGTGACATTGCGGATATGGGTTTGTATCTGTTTTTGCTCATATTTATCGGTGCTTGTGCCACAGATATTTTTGCATATTTCGGCGGCAGGTTTTTTGGCAGACACAAACTTTGCCCAAAAATCAGTCCCAAAAAAACAATCGAGGGTGCTTTGGTTGGCACAATAGCCTGCACTCTTTGCTTTATTCTTTATTTCTACGTACTTACTCACTTTACTGAAATGCGCCCAAATTACATAATGATCGCATTTATAGGTGCCTTTATTTCTGTTATATCGCAGTTGGGTGATCTTGCCGCATCGGCAATAAAACGCGATTACGGAATAAAAGATTACGGAAATCTGTTCCCCGGTCACGGCGGCATACTTGACCGCTTTGACAGCATACTGGCAGTAGCTCCGTTTTTGTTTATACTAACCGGCAATCCCGAGTTTTTTAACGTATTCAACCAGGTATTATAATTTTGTTTTGAGAGAAATCCCCGGATTTCTCTCAAAATGTATATTCACATATTCATTCCAAGGAAGGTAGTATTATGTCCAGCGAAAAGCTTTGCGTTTTAGGTTCAACAGGCTCCATAGGTACACAGGCATTGGAGGTGGCGGAACATCTTGGCATTGAAGTTGATGCCATTTGTGCCCATTCCAACACAAAATTGCTTGAGCAGCAGATCCGCAAATACTCCCCTGCTTTTTGTGCAGTAACCGATGAAAATGCGGCAAAGGACCTTAAGATTTCCATTTCAGATACTAATTGCAAAATAATCGGCGGAAAAAACGCCTCCACAGAACTTGCGCAAATAACAAACGCAGAAACAGTACTTAATTCCATCATAGGTTTTGCAGGTTTAAAACCCACCATGGCAGCAATAGGCGCAAAAAAGAATCTTGCCATAGCCAACAAAGAAACCCTTGTTGCTGCAGGAAGCATAGTGATGTCTGAGGTAAAAAAACAAGGCATCCGTCTGCTGCCCGTGGACAGCGAGCATTGTGCAATTCATCAATGTATTGGCAAAAACGATCCTTCCGAAATTTCAAAGCTCATTCTGACAGCATCAGGCGGTCCTTTTTTCGGTAAAGATAAAGGCTTTATCGAAAACGCAAAACCCGCCGATGCACTCAAACACCCCAACTGGAGCATGGGCAGAAAAATAACCATTGACAGCGCTTCTCTGGTAAACAAAGGTCTGGAACTCATCGAAGCCATGTGGCTTTTTGATATGCCCGTGGACAAAATTGACATAATAGTACACCGTGAAAGCATTATACACTCCATGGTACAGTACCGCGACAATTCCGTTATTGCACAGCTTGCAAAGCCTGATATGCGTCTTTGTATTCAGTATGCGCTCACAGGTACAGCCAAAAAACAAGGCCTTACCCCTGAACTTGATTTTGCAAAACTTGCAGGACTTTCGTTCTATCCCGTGGACAACGATGTTTTCCCCAGCATCAATATTGCAAAAAATGCCGTGAAAATCGGCGGAACCGCACCGTGTATTTTCAATTCCGCAAACGAAGCATGTGTTGACCTTTATCTTAACGAAAAAATTCGTTTTGGAGATATTTTCACGCTGCTTTCCGATGCTTTGCGTGATGTGCCCGTGGTGGATAAGCCAGCTTTTAATGATATTCTCGATGCAGATACCGCTGCCCGTGAATATATCTACTCAAGAGCAGTATGACGGAGGACATGTATGAACAGACGTAATTCCAAACAAGTAAAAATCGGAAATATAACCATTGGCGGCAACAATCCCATTGCCATACAGTCCATGACTTTTACCAAAACAAGCGACAAAGAAAAAACGCTTGAACAAATACGTTCCCTTGAAAATGCAGGCTGTGATATAGTGCGTTTTTCTGTACCCGACGAGGAATCTGCCGCAAGCATTTCGTATCTCAAGGAACACAGCAGAATACCACTTGTTGCCGATATTCACTTCAACTACCGCCTTGCTTTGCTTGCTGCAGAACAAGGTATAGACAAAATACGCATAAACCCGGGCAACATTGGCTCGGAAGACCGCGTAAAAGCCGTTGCCGACGAATGTCGCAAAAGAAACATTCCCATAAGAATAGGCGTAAACGGCGGTTCGCTTGAAAAGCATATTCTGGCAAAATACGGTTCCCCTACCCCCGAAGCACTTTTTGAAAGTGCAATGTATCATGTAAGACTTCTTGAAAAATTTGATTTTGAAAATATCATCGTATCCATAAAATCCTCAGATGTGGCAGACACCGTCATGGCCAACCGTATTTTTGCGCAGCAAACAGATTATCCCATTCATCTTGGCGTTACAGAAGCAGGAACAGAGCGTATGGGCATTATAAAATCCTCCGCAGGAATTGGCGCAATGCTCATTGACGGCATAGGTGATACACTGCGTGTTTCTCTTACGGACGAGGTTGAAAAAGAAGTAGCCGCAGGACGCGATCTTTTAAAATCCCTTGGCTTGCGCAAAGGTGTGAATATAGTTTCCTGCCCCACATGTGCAAGAACCAACATCAATGTTATTGAAATCGCAAACAAGCTTCACGAGTTGCTTGACAACTGTGACAAAGATATAAAAGTCGCCGTTATGGGCTGTGCTGTAAATGGTCCCGGCGAAGCAAAAGATGCGGATATAGGTATTGCCGGCGGAAACGGTGATGCTTTGCTGTTCAAAAAAGGCGTCATTATCGGAAAAATTGACGAAAACAGCGTAATATCCTCTCTTATGACAGAAATTGAAAACTTATAAGGTGCAAGATGGCAAAAAGTTTTACCGAAAAATTTTATAAATATCAGCCGGAATATCTTGAACAGAACGCCTGCAACAAAATCACCGATTACAGCGTGCGTCTGGATCAGGAAACAAGGCGTATAATATGCAATGTCAGCTTTTCGGAATACATAAGCTACGAATCAATTGAGGCTATTGAAAACGGAATAAAAAATGCATACGAATTAAATCTTATGCGCATATGTCCGCATTTTCCAGCCGAATGTTTTTCGTTGAGCATTTTTCCGGATATTCTTTGCGAGCTAAAGCGTAGAAACCCTTTGGGTTACGGTTTTTTTGACAATGCAAAAGTTACAGAAGGTCTGCACGTTGTAACATACGATACGCAAAGTGAGCTTGTTACAAACGACAACGAACTGATAGCAAACCTTACCACTCCGTCAAACGATACGATTGACATAGAACTGTTTAACGGTGGTAAAAACCTGCTTGAAATTTCGGGATGCGACAAAGAACTTTCATCAATTATATACGATTGGTTCGGAATTTACCGCGCCATAAGCTTTGGCGGCAAGCAGGAAATGTCAATAAATGAACTGGAATCGCTTATTGCGCCGCCGGAAATAAGCAAGGAAGCTTTTTTAAGACGTGAGGCTCCGCCTCAGCCCGAGCAAGGTCAAAAAGGATCCTACGGCGGCAACGGTTACAACCGCCAGCCTGCCGCAGACCCTGTTGAAACTTCAAACTCCATTTTTACCGATGAGGCACTTGCCGAAGTTGACTATGATGCCGGCACAGCGGTATCCGGCAAAATGAGATTTGATGTTTCTGAACCTGAAGAAATGATCGGTGCCATAACCAACCTTGAAATTATACCCATACGCCACGTTAATTTTGAAAGCAAAAACTTTACGGTATGCGGAAAGATTTTTGGTTTTGACAAACGCCTTACAAAAAAAGGCGACAAATACATAGCATCATTTTTTATTACCGATAACGATTCATCTCTTGTAGCAAAATTCCTATATAACGCAGATGAAGATGAAAAATATTCTCCTTTGGCAGATTCTCCTGCTGTAATACTGCGCGGGCAAGCCGTTGCCGACCGTTTTGACGGAACACTTACCGTAAAACCGCTGGGCATTTCAAAAATCAAAATACTCAAGCGCAAGGACAACGCCCCGGAAAAGCGTGTTGAGCTTCATCTGCACACAAAAATGTCTCAGATGGACGCCACTATTGAGCCTGCAGATGTTATAAAGCAGGTTAAGGACTGGGGTCAGGATGCGGTGGCTGTAACTGACCACGGAAACCTGCAGGCTTTTCCGCAAATCATGAAAGCGGCACGCAAAATTGGTGGAGTAAAGGTTCTTTACGGTCTTGAAGCTTATTTTGTTGATGATACTGCACGTGCAATTTACGGCGACAGCAACGTAAGCTTTCTTGATGACAGTTTTGTGGTTTTTGACATCGAAACCACAGGTCTTTCGCCCCAAACCTGCGAAATAACAGAAATCGGTGCAGTGCGTTACCGCCAAGGAAAGGTTGAAGAAAAATTCTCAAGCTTTGTAAACCCCGGTGTTCCCATTCCCGAAGAAGTTGTAAAGCTTACGGGTATTACCGATGAAATGGTTAAGGATGCAGATAAAATTGATGTTGTTTTGCCAAAATTCCTTGAATTTATCGGCAACGATACATTGGTTGCCCATAATGCATCCTTTGACATAAGCTTTATACGTTCAGCGGCAGAAAAATGCTCCATGCATTTCAATCCCTCGTTCATCGACACGGTTTCGGTTTCACGTCAGATAAATACAGAGCTTAAGAATCACAAGCTTGATACGCTTGCCGATTATTTTAAGCTTGGAGATTTCGACCATCACCGTGCGTTTGAGGATGCTCATATGCTGGCACTTATTTTTGATGCCATGGCAAAAAAGCTCAAAACAGAAGGAATTATAAACACCGACCAGCTCAGCCATCTTATGAGCCAAAGCTCTGATCCCAAAAAGCTTAAAAGTTACCATCAGATAATCCTTGTAAAAAATCTTGTAGGGCTAAAAAATCTTTATATACTGGTTTCGGAATCCTATCTCAAATACTATCACCGTACACCGAGAATACCAAAGAATTTACTTTCACAATACCGCGAAGGGCTGATAATCGGCTCAGCGTGTGAAGCCGGTGAGCTTTACCGCGCAATTCTCGAAAACCGCCCGTGGAACGACCTTAAAGCTATTGCCGATTTTTACGACTATCTTGAAATACAGCCTTTAGGCAACAATCAGTTCCTTATCGACGGCGGTCAGCTTGCAGACAAAAACGCACTTATTGAGATAAACAAACAGATCATTCAACTGGGCAAGGAACTGGGCAAGCCCGTAGTTGCTACAGGTGACGTGCATTTCCAGAATCCCGAAGATGAAGTTTACCGCAAAATTCTGCTGGCAGGTCAAAAATTTTCGGATGCAGACAAGCACATTCCGCTGTATATGCGTACCACCGAAGAAATGCTTGCTGAATTTGATTATCTTGACAAGGAAACAGCATACGAAGTTGTTGTAACCAACACAAGAAAAATTGCAGATATGGTTGAAGAGATATTGCCCATTCCCGATGGCAACTATCCACCATCCATGGAAGGAACCGAAGAAGAACTTACAAAATGCTGTTATGATCTTGCCCACGAATGGTATGGCGATCCTTTACCTGAAATTGTTGAATCACGCCTTGAGCGTGAACTTACTTCAATCATCAAAAACGGTTATGCCGTGCTTTATATCATTGCCCGAAGGCTTGTTAAATACAGCGAAGGAAAAGGTTACCTTGTGGGCTCACGAGGCTCGGTTGGATCATCATTTGTAGCAACAATGTCAGGTATTACGGAGGTTAACCCGCTGCCGCCCCATTACCGCTGCACAAAATGCAAATACTCGGAATTTATAACCGACGGTTCTGTGGGTTCGGGCTTTGACATTCCCGATAAAGACTGCCCTAAATGCGGCGAACCAAAAATGATACATGACGGTCACGACATCCCATTTGAAACCTTCCTTGGTTTCTACGGTGACAAATCCCCCGATATTGACCTTAACTTTTCAGGCGATGTTCAGGGAGAATGTCACAAATATACCGAAGTGCTTTTCGGTGCCGAAAACGTGTTCAGAGCAGGTACATTGGGCACACTTGCCGAAAAAACCGCCTACGGTTATGTAAAAAAATATTCGGAAGAACACGGTGTTGTTCTTAACAAAGCTGAAGAAACCCGCCTTTCCATGGGCTGTGAGGGTGTAAAACGCACCACAGGACAACATCCCGGCGGAATTATAGTTATCCCGAAGGAATACACGGTTTATGATTTTACACCTGTTCAGCATCCTGCCGACGACCCGAATTCATCCATTATAACCACACACTTTGCTTTTGAATATCTTCACGATACCATCCTTAAGCTTGACATGCTCGGTCATGATGTGCCGACAAAATACCGCATGCTTGAAAAATACTCGGGAAGAAACATTCTTGACACTCCCCTTTCCGACGAAGGTGTTATGGAGCTGTTTGCTTCCACAAAATCCCTTGGTGTAAAGCCCGAAGATATAGGAAGCCCCGTCGGCACGTTTGGTTTGCCGGAATTCGGAACAAAATTCGTGCGTCAGATGATCGTAGATTCCAAGCCAAAAACATTCTCCGACCTTTTGCAGATATCGGGACTTTCCCACGGCACCGACGTTTGGCTCGGTAACGCCCAGGATCTTATCAAAGATGGCATCTGCGATATTTCCGAAGTTATCGGAACCCGTGACAACATAATGGTTTACCTTATTTATCACGGTCTTGAAAAAGGTCTTGCGTTTAAAATTATGGAGGACGTAAGAAAAGGCAGAGGTCTTAAACCCGAACAGGAAGAGGCAATGATCGCCAACGGCGTACCCGATTGGTACATTGGTTCATGCAAAAAAATCAAGTACATGTTCCCCAAAGCCCATGCTGCAGCCTACGTTATTTCTGCGTTGCGCCTGGGTTGGTTCAAGGTGCACATGCCCCTTGAATTCTATGCCGCATTTTTTTCGGTGGCTCCTGGAGGCTTTGATGCCGAAATCGTAGGAAAAGGCAAACTTGAAGTTGAACGCACCATTAAAAACATTGAAGACATGGGCACAGCTGCCAAGCAGAAAGACCACGAAACATTAGCCACGATGCAGCTTGTAAATGAAGCTCTGGCACGAAAAATAAACTTTTTGCCGGTGGACCTTTACAAATCTGCCGCCAAAGCATTTTTGCCCGAAAACGGTGCAATACGCATGCCGTTTTCATCACTGCCGGGACTTGGTGAAACTGCGGCTTTAAACCTTGAAACGACCATGAAAGAAGGAAACATTCTTTCCCAGGAAGAACTGCGCCAAAAGGGCGGAGTTACAAAAGCCGTAATTGAGATATTATCAAGAAACGGCGTTTTGGATACCTTGCCCGAAACAAATCAGTTATCCTTATTCTGATACTTAAAAAAGGAGGTTTTTTACGTTGAAAATTGTATTGCTTACCGCTCTTGGCGTAGGCGGTGCAACAGTTATCGGATCGCTTATCGGCTTTGCTTTTAAAAAGCTTTCGCACAGATTCAGCGACATAATCCTTGCATTTGCCGCAGGCGTTATGATGTGTGCCGCCGTTTTCGGTCTGATAATGCCGTCCATGGAGTATGGCGGAAAGTACAATGTTTTTGTGACTATTGCAGGTATATTCTGCGGTGCATTTGTGCTTAACCTTTTAGACAAGCTTATTCCGCATTTACACCGCATCTCAGGCACGGATATAGAAACACATTCGGAATCAAACGAAAAGCTTGGAAAGGTGTTGCTTTTTGTTTTGGCAATTGCAATACATAATCTTCCCGAAGGCATTGCGGCAGGAGTAGGTTTTGGCACGGGCAACACAGCAGAAGCCGTTACTATTGCCGCAGGTATTGCTTTACAAAACATTCCCGAAGGCATGGTTATTATAGCTCCCATGCTTGCGGCAGGAATGAGCAAAAAGCGCACGCTTTTTACAGCTTCGCTTACGGGAGTTGTAGAAGTTTTAGGCACCTTTATCGGCTATTTTGCCGTAAGCATATCAACCGCAATTTTGCCTTTTGCGCTGGCTTTTGCAGGCGGCACCATGATATATGTTATAAGCGATGAGATGATACCCGAAACGCACCACGGCGAAGCGCGAGGTGTTACATACTCTTTACTTTCCGGCTTTTGCCTTATGCTTATAATGGATCACTTTTTATAAAGACTGTATAATCTAGATGCCAAGCTCCAAAGCCTCCCTTGCCATAGGCTCCTCAGATTGTCAAGCCAAGTGCAACACTTTTTTTAATAAACTCCAAAGGAGATAAAAAGCCCAAGCATTTTCGAGGTCTGTTGTTAATTAATGAAACAACCGCATCCAATCTTTCCTGGGGAAGATTGCGAAAAT
>JAZSGA010000239.1:0-4522 GCA_045532495.1 Eubacteriales bacterium
GGCTTCCCCTAAAAACGAAGTTTTTGCGAGGGGAAGCTGTCACCGCAGGTGACTGATGAGGTGTAGCCGCAAAGCGGCGTGCTTTTTATATATAACGGATTTCAAAGAAATCCTACACCTCATCCACCGCTGTCGCGGTCCCCCTTCTCCTCAAGGAGAAGGCTGAAAAAAAGGCTCCCTCTTGGAAAATACACAGTTTTTCGGGAGCTCCTGCGAAGCAGGTGAGGGAGTTAAAAAGGCAAAAATTTTTGCTGACATACCCGTGATTGACAAAACCGCCTTTTCATTATATAATATAATAGTATATGTATGCAAAACCAAAAAACAGATGGTAAAAAAATGGACGGAATTATAAATCTTTACAAACCGCGCGGCTACACATCCCACGATGCCGTAGCCCGCATAAAACGATTTTGCGGCACTCGCCGTGTGGGACACGCAGGCACGCTTGACCCCATGGCAGAGGGAGTTTTGCCCGTGCTTGTGGGACGTGCAACCACGGCGCAGGATCACATTATGAGCCGCACAAAAAGCTACCGTGCAGGTATGCGTTTTGGCACGGTGACCGACACGGGTGATATAACGGGCGAAGTTTTAAAAACTCTGCCCGTAAGCCTTGATGAGCAAACCGTGATGCAGGCGGCAAGCGCCTTTATCGGCAAAATTTCGCAGGTGCCGCCCATGTATTCTGCCATAAAAATAGACGGCAAAAAGCTTTACGAGCTTGCCCGTGAGGGTGTTACCGTGGAGCGCAAGGCAAGGGATATAGAAATATATTCCATAACCCTTGTAAGGGCAGACAACAGCACGGATTTTGTGCTGGACGTTACCTGCTCCAAGGGCACATATATACGCACTCTTTGCGAAGATATAGGGCAAAAGCTTGGCTGCGGAGGCACTTTGTTCAGCCTTGAACGCAGGGTTTCGGGCATTTTTTCCGTGGAAAACAGCGTTACAATAGAACAGCTTGAAAAGGCGTATGAGCAAGGCGGCACGGCTGCCATGGAGCAATTTATCATACCGCCCGAAAAAGTATTTGACACCTTCCCTAAAATTAAATTATCAGAATTTTACACCCGTCTTTGCAAAAACGGCTGCGAAATATATCTTAAAAAAGCACATATTGACGAGCAAAAATTCCCCGTGGGCACGGAAGTGCGTCTTTATGGGCATGACGGCGCCTTTTTTGCCATAGGCAAATGCGGTATTTTCCGTGACGGTGCCGCCATAAAATCCACGGTACGTTTTTGCGACTGACCGTCGAAAACCAAGGAGAACAAATGGAAAACAACAATAAAAAACGTAAAAAAAAGCTGCTTACGGCAATAATAATAATTGCGGTGCTGCTTTTTACCGCTCTGCTGCTTTCGGAGGCGGTATTGCCTGCCATATCGCAAAGGCTTGCCGCAGACAAAACCGAAAATTTTACGGGAACCCACATTTTTACCGATGAATCGCTTATAACCCCCGAACAGCTTGCGGGCTATGACAGCTGTGTAAAAGACATTTACTACAAAAAAGACGGCGTTGAAGCCCTTATTACCGACGGTAAATTTTACGAATTCGGCGGCAATGCGGCGGTTATGTTCAGCAAATACATCGATGCCATAAAAAATGGCGACAGCGCAGCTTATGCCGCATGCTTTTCGGAAAAGTACGATTTTGAAAACGGCCTTGACAGATTTGCATCGGGAAAAAACACTTTTCCCCCTCAGCGCCTTTATGATATACGCATAGAACAGCTTGATGAGCGCTATGACGAAAACAGTGGTTTTACCCTTGGTCTATTTTGCGTAACCTACCGCATTTATCTGAACACGGGGGATTTTCGCAATGACATGACCGACGACACAGCTCCCCTTATTTTTACCACCGAGGAGTTTAACGGCGACGTAAAAATTACCGATATTGCATACAGATACGGCAATAACTGAACATTTACGTTACAATAAAACCATACAATTATACAGAAAGGAATTTTTACCATGAACGATATTAAAGATATGCTCAGCCGCACGGCAAACTGTATTTACCGCCGCACCGAAGAAACGGCAAAAATAGCAAAGCTTTCTCTTGAAATAGAATCGCAGAAGTGCCGTCTTTCAAAGGTATACGAAAAAATCGGCGAAGCCGTGGTTTCGGGAAGCCTTGCAAGCGGTGACGGAAAAGAAGAAATTTTTAAATTTATCGACGAAGCAAAGTGCGAAAAGAAAAAGCTTTGCGATCTTATTAACGCCAAAAATGATGTTGCCTCAAAAACCTACTGCAAAAACTGCGGAAAAAAGGCACGCTACGGCACTTACTGCCACGGCTGCGGCGAATATGTTAAATAACGGAGACAAAAAGTGATAGTTCTTAATCTGTCGGAGGTTTCTCTTTCCTTCGGCACAGATGTTGTATTGAATAAAGTGACCTTTGGCCTGAACGGCGGCGACAGACTTGGTATTGTGGGCGTTAACGGTGCAGGCAAAAGCGTTCTTATGAAAATTATTTCCGGCGAACTGCGTCAGGATTCGGGCAGTGTTAATTTTTCAAAGGATCTTAATGTTTCCTACCTTGAGCAGAACGCAGGCTTTGAATCGGACAAACCCATTTTTGAAGAAATGCTTTCGGCTTTCCCCGCCCTTTGCCGGGATGAGGAAAGGCTTGAACAGCTTCAGATTGAAATGGATGCCGAAAAAAATCAGCAGGAGCACATGCGCCTTGCGGGCGAATATACCCGTCTTGAGGAATCCTTCCGCAAAAACGGCGGCTACGAATACAAAAGCCGCATACGCAGCATGCTTTGTGCCCTTGGGTTTGATGATGAGCGTCAAAAGCTTTCATCAAGCACCCTTTCGGGAGGGCAAAAAACCCGCCTTGCCCTGGCGCGCACACTGCTTTGCGAGCCCGATATTTTAATGCTGGACGAGCCCACAAACCACCTGGATATACCCTCGGTGGAATGGCTTGAAAATTACCTGGCAGGCTACAAAAAAACTCTGCTTGTTATATCCCATGACCGTTATTTTCTCGATAAAGTAACCACCAAAACCCTGGAGATCGAAAACAACGAAGCCAAGCTTTACGGCGTGCCCTACAGCGGTTTTGTAAAGCAAAAGCAAAAGGACAGGGAAATAGATGAGCGTCATTACAAAAATCAGCGCCGTGAAATAGAGCGCATGGAAGCTTTTATAGAAAATCAGCGCCGCTGGAATCGTGAACGCAACATAATTGCCGCCGAAAGCCGCATGAAAGCCATTGAACGCATGGAAAAGCTTGATAAGCCAAAGGCCTTGCCCGAAAGCGTTTCCATGAGCTTTTCTGCCGGCAGCCGCGAGCTTTTATCGGATAACATACTCGAAGCATCCGGCCTTTGCAAGGCATACGGCGAAAAACAGCTTTTTAATAATGTTTCGTTTGTACTTCATTCCAAAGAGCGCATGTTTTTGTTTGGCGAAAACGGCGTGGGCAAATCCACTTTGCTTAAAATACTGTGCGGAAAGCTGCAGCAGGATGCAGGTGCTTTTGAATACATAAGCAAAATAAAAATAGGTTATTATGATCAGGAGCATCAGGGGCTTAACCCGTCAAACACCGTGCTTGACGAGCTTTGGAACGAATATCCCGAAAAAAAGCAGTCGGAAATACGCGGTGCCCTTGCACGTTTTCTTTTTAAAGCAGAGGATGTTTTTAAAGAAGTTTCGGTGCTTTCCGGCGGTGAAAAAGCAAGGTTAACTTTTGCAAAAATGATGCTGGATGAGCTTAATCTTTTGATCCTTGACGAGCCCACAAACCACCTGGATGCCGCAACGCGCGAAGTGCTTGAGGAAGCCATTTTGGGCTACAACGGTACGGTAATTGCCGTATCCCACGACCGATATTTTATAAACAAGCTGGCAACACGCATACTTGAGCTGCGCACCGACGGTTATTTTGACTACAAGGGCGGCTACGAGGATTTTTGCAGCTATAAAAATTCCGGCAAGGCTACGGTTCAGACAGCAGTGGCTCAGGATGTTGCCGAAAAAGGCGGAAAAACCGATTATATCCGCGGCAAGCAGGAAAAAAGCCGCCGACGCAAAGCCGAAAAACAGCTTGCGGAAAGCGAAAAAGGCATTGCGGAGTGCGAGGCACGCCTGGCGGAAATTGATAAGGAAATGGAAAAGGCAGGCTCGGATTATGTAAAGACCAACGAGCTTTACGAGGAGCAAAACACCCTGCATGCAAGGCTTGACGAGCTTTATCTTTTATGGGATGAGGCATCGGAAATGCTTGCCGAAGGAGAATAAAAATTTTTTGAAGCAGTGCACAAAAAACGGGACGATGTGGGCATCGTCCCCTACGAATATTTGTGAATTTTTCATATAATTCAGGCTGTATCATACTTTTTGATACAGCTCTTTTTTTGCTTTGTGGGAAGGGGCTGTCGAGCATTGCGAGACTGATGAGGTATAGCCGCAAAGCGGCGTGCTTTTAAATATAACGGATTTCGAAGAAATCCTACACCTCATCCACCGCTGTCGCGGTCCCCCTTCTCCTC
>JAZSGA010000076.1:0-1920 GCA_045532495.1 Eubacteriales bacterium
CAGGTCTTTGTTCGATAACTACTTCAAGGGATTCAAGAACTTCCTTAACGCACTGAAGAAATTCAGGCTCGCCGGCACTTCTCTTTTCAACCTTTGCGTAGACATCATTAAGGTATTGAAGTTTAAACATTTTTATTACCTCCATATATAATAAAAAAATATACTATAGTATAACACAAACGTACGTACATTGCAAGATTTTTTTTTCGCGTTTCAAAAAAAGTTAAATTTACCCCTAAAAATATACAAAAAATGGGTGGAATATGAATTATTTTCACCTTTGTAATTCAAAAAAACAAAATTTGCAGATTTATTAAGAGGTCACAGCGGATTTTTGGTTAAAATGTACGTTGAAATTTGTTGCGGTTAGTGATATAATATGCGGCGTTGTGTTAATATAATAAGGAGATTTTTTAATGGAATACATATACAGCAAAGGCATAAAGCCTGCAATAGAATACTCCGTTGTTTTTTTAAAATGGGTGGCTTTATCGCTGATAATAGGCAGCTGCGGAGGCGTGCTTGGCGGAGTTTTCCACAAAAGCATAGATACCGTTACCGAGCTTCGTTTGCATAACCCTTGGTTGCTTTATCTTTTGCCCGTGGGCGGTGTTGTTATTGCCGCACTTTACCGACTTGTAAAAAAATACGGCAATATTGATACAAACCGTGTGCTGGAATCGACAAATTCAGATAAAAACATACCCCTTATAATGGTGCCGCTTATATTTATCTCCACCGTAATAACCCACCTTTTTGGCGGCTCTGCCGGCCGTGAGGGAGCGGCATTGCAGCTTGGCGGCGGCATGGCTTACGGCATGGGCAGGCTTATGCGCCTTAACGGACCCGATATGCACACAGCGGTGCTTTCGGGCATGAGCGCGGTTTTTGCCGCCCTGTTCGGCACTCCGCTTACAGCGGCGTTTTTTTCGCTGGAGGTGGTAAACGTGGGCATAATGCATTATTCCGCATTGGTGCCCTGCGTAATTTCGGCGGTGTGCGGCTATGTGGTTTCCGCAGCCATGGGAACGGTTCCCGTAAGATTTGAAGTTGCGGCACCGCAAATGACCGTGGCGGTAACGGCAAGCACCCTTATGCTGGCGGCCATGTGTGCGGTATTGAGCATAGTTTTTTGCGTTTGTGTGGAAAAGTGTACACACTTTTTGCAAAAGTTTATCCCCAACAGCTTTGTGCGCATTTTTGCCGGCGGTACCGTTGTGGTGATCCTTGCCCTTGTTATGGGTACCACCGATTATAACGGCGCAGGCATGGATGTTATACAACGTGCCATGGGCGGCAATGCCCTGAGTACGGCTTTTGCGGCAAAGCTTGTTTTTACCGCCCTAACGGTGGGATCGGGTTATAAGGGCGGCGAAATAGTGCCTGCGTTTTTTATAGGCTCCACTTTTGGATGCATGATGGCGCCTGCTTTGGGACTTGATCCCGGTTTTGCCGCATCTGTGGGCTTTGTTGCCATGTTTTGCGGTTCGGTAAATTGCCCCGTGGCATCGGTTTTGCTGGCGGCAGAGGTTTTTGGCACAAACGGCCTTTTGCTTATGGCGCAGGCGGTGGCGGTAAGCTATATGCTTTCGGGCAGCTTTGGACTTTATTCGGGACAAAAGCTGATTTTTTCAAAGCTTACGGAAAAATACAGATAAATAATGTTTCGCTTTTGCTTCCTTGGCAGGGATTGTGTGTAAACAGTATTTACCGCCGTATAAAAAAAGGGACGCCGGGCGTCCCTTTTTTGGTTTTGTATCGGATATCTTACAAAGTCTCACCGACAAGTTTTTCATACTCCGTCATGGTAATTTCGTACCAGCCATTATGTGCACCCTGTGCCGCATAAACGGTTTTGCCAAAGGCTTCGCCGTTGGTAAGCATCATACCGTCCGATGCCGTAAGCTTTATTCTTGTAAT
>JAZSGA010000190.1:0-1670 GCA_045532495.1 Eubacteriales bacterium
CGATACAGTTGTTATCGGCGGCAGATCTCAAATAAAAATTGCCATGGCAACAATTCTCGAATCTGTTTCATCCTTAAAAGTTGTTCCTTTGGATGATACTGCCGTTTTCCAATCCACTTCTTTAGGTGCAATAAAGGTATACGAATATTCCGCCGATATCTGATTTTTAAATTAAAAAGGTAGGTAACAAATGAAACTTGCAACCACCACCGGAGATTTTTCCCGGTTCTTTATTGACCATAAGGAGCGTGTAAAACACGTTGCCGACGCCGGGTTCAGATATATAGATCTCAGTATGTATACAATTTTCGATCAGGATCCATTGTTTTGCGGCTGCAACTGGCAGGATTACGCAAAAGAACTTGCCGATTATACCGCAAGCCTCGGAGCAAAGTTTGTTCAGGCTCATTCTCCCGGCGGAAACCCTTTATCGTGTGACGTTGCAGCACAGAACTTGCTTGAAGCAACGATACGCTCCATAGATGTTTGCGGAGCGCTTGGAATCCCTAACATAGTAGTACACGCAGGTGTTTTGCCTGATATTAGCAAAGCTCAATCATTCAAACTTAATTGTGAGTTTTTCAACAAGCTTATCCCCGCAATGGAGCGCAACGGTGTAAATGTTCTTTGTGAAAACAGTACAGCCGCAAACACGGGTTCCATGTATTTTACCAACAGCGGTGCCGATATCAAAGAGTTTGTGGAGTTTGTAAACCATCCGCTTTTCCATGCCTGCTGGGACACAGGTCACGGCAATATCGAAGGTTCACAGTATGATGAGATAATGGCCGTTGGCAAAGATCTTTTCGCTGTACACATAAACGATAACAGGGGAGTGTGGGATGAACACATTCTTCCGTTTTGCGGCACAACAAATTTTGGAGAGATAATAAATGCCCTTATAGATTGCGAATTCAAAGGATACTTCACTTTTGAGTGTGAAAATGCCATGATACGTGCATCTCAACGGCGTAGTTTTGACCGCGACAACCGTCTTCTTGAACCTCAGATTTTTATGCAAAAGCATCTTGAAAGACTTATGTACGAAATTGGCGAATACGCTTTAAAAGCATATAATTGCTTTGAGGAATAATTTTAAAGGTGTAAACATGAAATCAATTGTTATTTATAAATCAAAATACGGTTCCACCGAAACATATGCAAAATGGATAGCAACCGAACTTGGATGTGATATTTGCGAAGTAAAAGGTATTAATGCCGATAAGCTTTGCGATTACGATACTGTTATTTACGGTGGCGGGCTTTATGCTGAAATAATCAACGGCTTAAGCTTTATAACCAAAAATTTAAACGCTTTATCAGATAAAAAAATAGCCGTATTTTCAACCGGAATAACTCCGCTTGATTGCAGGGATTATTACGATAAAATGGTAATTGCCAAAAACTTTAAAAACGGTTTGCCCGAAAATGTCAAAGTGTTCAATTTTATGGGCAAAATGGTCAACAGCGAATTGTCGCTTGCACATCGCACAGCGTTGCGTGCTCTCAAAAAGCTTATGTCATCAAAGGAAAACCCATCCGACATGGAAAAGCTGCTTGTTGATCTTTGCGATGCGGACGGTGATTTTACAGACCGTGCTGCCATAGATGAGCTTATAAACTACGTTAAAAATTAACTTCGAAAGGTGTACTTAAAAAATGGTAAAGCA
>JAZSGA010000123.1:0-14256 GCA_045532495.1 Eubacteriales bacterium
GCGGAACTTTACCACACCGTCATCGCCTGTTTTTTCCTTGGCGAAAATGCCTGCTTCCACCCCTTTTATCATACGAAGAAGCTGAACGCAGGTTTCAAGGTCGGATTCTTCAAGACCGTGCTGATTGTTAAGAGCCTTATCAGTGTAGGAAAAAGCCAGCTTTCCGTCAAAATGGAAGGTGGTGTTTGCCGTGCAAAGAGCTTCGGCACGGAAGCTGTTAAAGCTGCGGATATCAAACAGCCTGCGTGAAATGTCGCCGTTATCCGCA
Organism: Eubacteriales bacterium; assembly: GCA_045532495.1. Taxonomy (GTDB): domain Bacteria; phylum Bacillota; class Clostridia; order Oscillospirales; family CAG-382; genus UMGS1052. The sequence goes on from JAZSGA010000123.1 coordinate 269, forward strand.
CCCAGCTCTATAAGCTCGCCTGCGGCACGCATGGTGCGGCCGGATGTGCAGGAATACTTGAAATTTCCCGAATCCGATGCTATGGCACTGTAAAGTGCGCAGGCGGTATTTTTACATATAAGCTTTTTGCCCGCAAGCTTTTCAAGCTCGCAAAGGGCAAAATACAGTGTTTCGCCGGCGGAGCTTGAACCGGGCTCCACAAAAAGTTCGGGCACCTCCAGCGAGTTCACATCGTGGTGATCCAGCGCCAGCGTTATTTTTGAAGCATAGTCAGAAAGTGCGCTGCCCACCAATGCCATGGAGGCTATATCCACGGACACCACGCTTTTGGGGGCAAAAATACCTTCAAAATCTGTGCCGAAGAAGCATTTGCCCGAGGGGGCGTATTTTTCAATAAATGCAATATGATCGGGTAATTTGTCGGTGCATGCCAATGCCGCATTTTTACCCAAACCGGTAAGGGCACACAAAAGCGCAACACCCGTTCCCGCAGTATCGCCGTCGGGATGACTGTGGGTTAAAATAAGAATATCGTCAAGCTGCAAAAGCCTTTTTGCATATTGGGTTACGGTTATCGTCATAAATTTCCTCGTTTTATATGTGTTATATATTTCATACGATTTGGCGTATACCGCCACATATATATTATAACAGTTTACGGTCTTTCAGTCAACACCCTAAATCCACGCCCACCCCACCGCACGCACCCGGACGGATAAAACGCCCGTGCACGTGCGACGGGACGGGCTGCGTACGGAAAACAATTAAAAAATGATCAAAAAATCATTGAAAAAAATAAGGATTGAGTATATAATGTTATATAATGAAAAAAGCAATCATAAAAAGGAGAAAAAACTATGGCTAACAACATAATAAAAGGTCTTGGTTTTCATCATATTGCATTAAAGGCAAACGATTTTGACAAATCCGTGGAGTTTTATAAAGCTCTCGGTCTTGAATTTGTGGTGGGCTGGGGCGAAGGCGACAAAAGAGTTGCCATGTTTGACCTGGGCGACGGCGGAAGACTTGAGCTTTTTGCCGGAGGTACCGACGAAGAGTTCCCCGCAGAGGGCAAATACATGCATTTTGCCATGTGCTGCGACGATGTTGATGCGGCATATGAAATTGCACTCAAGGCAGGCGCCACACCGCATAAGGAGCCCAAAACCGTTCCCCTTGAAAGCTACCCCGAAAAAATTGCCATCCACATTGCTTTTGTTTTGGGCCCTTCGGGCGAACAGCTTGAATTTTTCAAACAGGTATAAAGGAGTACAATAAATGCTAAAAACAGGTATAACAACAGGATCCCATATAATCCCCGGCACAAATAAGTGCGATTATAAGCTTATGGCAGAAAGGGGTTATTCGTGCTGTGATTATTCCGGCATATGTCGCCCCGATGAACCCTACTACAAAATGGACGACGAACAGCTTAAAGCCGCCATGCAGGAAGAAAGAAAGCTTGCCGATGAGGCAGGCATAACCATAACCCAGGTACACGGCACATGGCCGGTTATCGACACCACCGAGGAGCTTCGCGCACAAAACCTTGAAGCCATGAAAACCTGCGTACGCGCCACATCTTTTTTGGGCACAAAGTACCTTGTGGTGCATCCGCTTATGCCCTATCAGTGGAACGATGAGCCCGATCCCGATTTTGCCGAGCAGGTAAACGAAAAATTTTTCCGTGAGCTCTGCACCTACGCCCTCGACTGGAACGTGGGTATATGCATAGAAAACATGCCCACCAAAAAGCACCGCCTTGCAGGAATTCCCAACCTTGTAAAATTTGTAAAGCGCCTTGATTTTCCTAACTTTTTTATTTGTCTTGATACAGGTCATTGCCATGTGGCAGGCCACGACAGCGGCGAAATGGTGCGCCTTTGCGGCGATCTCCTTAAAGTGTTCCATATCCACGATAACTCCGGTTTCCGTGATGAGCACATGGTGCCATATTTCGGCAAGATCGATTGGAACTCCTTTAAGCAGGGTGTAAAGGATTCGGGATATTCCGGCAGTATTTCCATGGAATGTACCATTAATTCCCAGCTGCCCCCGGAACTTCGCAACGAAGCACACATTATTACCGCAAAAATTGCAAGGCATCTTGCAGATATATAAACACAGTTAAGGAAAAACTTGTACACATGAATACCCTGTACACATTAAGAAAACTTGAAACACGGGATCTTGATAAAGTGGATTCCATGATAGCAAAAGCCAAGCGCAACATGCGCGATGTGCTTAAAATTGACCAATGGCAGGCAGGATACCCCAACCGCGATACTTACACAAAAGATATTTACGACGGTATTGGCTACGTTTTTTGCGACAGCAACGATATCCCCGTGGGGGTTGCCGCAGTTACCTTTGACGGCGAGCCGCTTTACGATGTCATAGAGCCGGGGGAATTTTCCGGCAAATGGCAGGGAAACGAGGGTGAATATGCCGCCGTGCACCGCTTTTGTGTGGAGCTGGATGTTACCTGCCGTGGGGTGGGATCCCGCTTTATGTCAGAAATTGCAAAGTTTTGCAAAGCAAACGGCAAAAAAGCCATACGCATAGATACCCACCGCTATAACAAAGCCATGCGCCGCATGCTTGCAAAATGCGGCTTTTGCGAAACGGGCATAATTTATATTCCCGAGCCCAATTCCAACGAGCGCATCACCTACGAAAAGCTTATGTAATAAAATGCACATTGCGCGCAAAAATCGGGACGGTGTGGGCACCGTCCCCTACGAATATTATTGGGCGCAAAAAGCGGAACGATGATGGATCTCCCCTACGAATATTTGTAAATTTTTCATATAATTCAGGCTGTATCAAAACGGTATGATACAGCCTGAATTTTTTTATATTATATTTCAATAAATCCGCAAACCGGGTAGTGGTCGGAAATGTAAACTCCGTCCACGGAGGTATCCTCCATAACGTATGACGGTGCGGGGCTTTTTGCATCCGTGTAGATGTAATCTATCTTTATCTTTTCGGTGCGTTTGCCAAATCCGTGGAATGTATTGTCTATGTTGGCGGTAATATCGGTGAGATGAGCGTTGAGGGTTTTTACCGCATTGCTGTCGGGGTATGCATTGAGATCACCCATAAGCACGTTGGGGCAACAAAGCCTTGCGTTATCACAGCTTATGCGCGCTATCATCTGCGCCGCGGAACAAACACGCGCCATTTCGCCCACATGGTCAAAATGTGCGTTGTAAACACGCACCACCTTGCGGCTGCGTTTTTCCACAAGTTCTGCCACGGTGTAAACACGGGGGCAGGTACTTTGGTCAAGGGCATATCTGCTGCCGGGCACATCGGGAGTTTCGGAAAGCCAGCGAGTATCAAGCGAAAGCAACTCAAACTTCTTTTTGTTGTAGGCAATGCGTGCCCCCTCGCCGGTGTAGTTTGATTCTCGGCCGGTGCCTACGATCTCATATTTTGAGCGGATGGCTGTACGCAGCCAATCGTTCATTTTGTCGGAAAGCTCCTGAAAACCGATAACATCGGGCTTTTCGTACATTATGGCTTCTTTTACACGGGCTTTTCTGCCGTCAAAGCAGTTTATGCCGTCGCCGGGATTGTCTATTCTTAAGTTGAAGGTCATGATTTTAAGTTTCATCTTGTCTATCCTCAATTTCTGTATCTTTGCCGATATCTTTGTACGGCTTTTTGTTTTGCAGACCAAATCCGTCCACATCGGATTTTTGCATGGCACCAAAAATGCGATGCTTTAATCCGTCGTAATCCTTTTCAAGGTTGTATAAAAGATCTTTAACACGCTGCCGCTCGGAATCACGGTCGGCAGGACACGGACTTGCCATAACAGGCAGCTCCGGGGTGTGGTTTACATAATACCGCACGCTTTTTTCGGGGCAGTATATGAGCGGGCGGATAATGGTTATATCACGTCTGTCAAGGTAGGTGACCGGCGAAAAGCTGCCAATGCGCCCCTCGTTGAAAAGATTCATTATAAAGGTTTCCACCGCATCGTCAAAATGATGTCCCAGCGCCATTTTGTTGCAGCCAAGATCCTTTGCCGCATTGTGCAAAGCACCTCTGCGCATGCGTGAGCACAGCGAGCAGGGATTTTCTTCCTTGCGCACCTTGAAAACTATTTCGGCAATGGATGTGTTTACCACGGTAAGCGGCACCTGCAGCGAATTGCAAAATGCTTCAAGCCGGTTTATCTGCTCCTCTGCCGTTTGCTTATCGCAAAAGCCGGCATTGTAAAAGCCGGGGTCAAGGTGAATGGCATAAAGCTCAAACTTTTTAGGATAAAACAGACGTATTTCCGCCAGCGTGCATAAAAGCGCCAGCGAATCCTTGCCGCCCGAAACGCCAACGGCAATTTTGTCGCCGTCGGATATCATATCGTAATCGTCCAGCGCACGGCGCACAAAGCTTAAAAGCCTGCGCACGTTGCCGTAATGGGACATTTGTGAAAGATCGGTGTTTGTTGTGTTTTCCATTTGTACTCCGGGTTGTTTTAAATGTGTGACAGAATCAAAGCTCCACCGTCATGCCGTCATAAGAAAGCTCAAAGCCTTCTTTGCCCACAATGGCAGAAAGGTCATCGTAAAGCCCCTTGTGATGGCAGATGTGGTTGCATATAAGTCGGGTGGAATTGTCAATACATCCCAGCTCACGCAGCCTGTCACGCACAAGGATGTTGTTTTTAAGCCCCATGTGGCGGAAGCCTTTTTCAACAAATTCGTTGCCCATGGTACAGTCGATGGAAACCATGTCGCAATGTATGCCGGCAATGTGCTGCAGCGAATCTTCTATGTCATTTTCGGTATCGTGCATGTAAAGCACACGCTTGCCGCAGCGTTTATCCTCGATAAGGTAAAACAGACATTCTATGGACGGATCGTGTGCCGCACGCAAAGCGGTGAACTTATAATCCTCTGTTTCGACGGTATCAAAGGGCGAAAATCTGTGTGCCGCAAGATGCGGACGCACCTGCTCACGTCCGTTGGTGACAAAATCGTTTATTTTTTCATAAACTTCTCTGCCGCCGTAAACCGTAAGCACATCCTCGTAAAGCTTTAACGCCCAAAAACCGCCGCGCAGCGTGAAATAGTGCGGAAAAAAGTGGTCGTTGTGGGGATGGGTTACAAGAAGGTGCTTTATTTTTGAAAGATGTACGCCAAAGCGCACCGCCTGACAATGGGCTTCGGGGCCGCAATCCAGCATAACATCATCGTTTATAACGGCACAGCTGCGCATGCGTATGTCTTTTTCGCCACGGCGGCGTGCCTCGTTGCACATATCACATTCGCAAAAAATTGCGGGAATGGATTCGGATGCCGATGTGCCGAGATAAGTAAATTTCACGGTGTTGCTCCTTATTTTTTGATGCAGCAGGTGGGTGTACGCAAAATGCCTGCAGGCTTGTTTTCGTATTCGTATGACCACATATCGCCCTCGGTGCGGAACGATGCGGGACCGTACCATTTAAAATCGGGGTTGTGGTGGCAATGAAGCTGGCCAAAGGTGTTGAAACGTGTGCCGTAAATTGTAAGCTCAACGGTATGCGCGCCTGCCTTTACCTTTGCGTTTATATCGTAGGGTGAAAATGCCATGTTTCCGCAATCCTTGCCGTCAATTGTTGCCGAAACAAGCGCTCCGCGCCAAACGGGGGCATGGATGCAAAGTGTGCCGTCACGGTCTGCTTCCACTTCGCACTTGTATGTTACATTGGCGCCGTAGAAAGGCAAGCCCTGATAGCGGATATCGTCAAAGCAAAGCTTTTCGGGAAGTGCGGTAACGGTCTTTTCCCTGCCGGTAACACGCACGCCGAAATCACCAAGGATATAAGCGCACTCAACCGCTGTGCGCTCGCCGAGAGGACATACTATTTCAAGGGTGTTTGTGCCCTTTTTGAGTCCGGGCAAAGCGATTTTTCCAATATGGCGGTCAACATAATAACCATCGGGCTGCGCTTTAACAGCCTTGCCGTTGAGGGTTATTTTTACATCGTTGGGTTTTTCAATGGCAAGGGTTGCCGCGGGCACATCTATTTCGCTTTCTATGTTGTAGCGCAGGGTAACAAAGTTTGTGATGGGCGGTTCGGGGGTAAGCCATGGCTGAACCATTCTGCCGCTCATTTGGGGCCAGCCAAGCATTTTGCGGCAGGCGGTGTCCAAACGGAGTATTTCTTCCTCGGGCTGCCATTCGCCATCGTTGAGCTTGTACTGAGCCATGTCAAGAATGTAAACATTGGGCTCGCTTAAGGTGTAATCCACTTTGGAGGGGAAGTTTACGGTGCACACGGGTGAAAGTTCTTTTTTAACCTTTACTTTTTCGCTGCCTGCGGTGTACTTTTCAAGCTTAACAAGCAGGCTGTCGTGGTTGTACATGGTGCGTTCAAAAACTGTGTTGCCGTTTACAATGCGGAATTCCATGGGCGAAATTTCTCCGCTCAGGGTATCGTAAAGGGTGGGGGTAAATTTGCCCGTAACGGTTATTGTAACCTTCTGGCAGGTGGGGATATCTATGTTTGTGTAATCCTTGCCGTTTACAATAAACAGCCACTTTGTGCCGTTCTTTTCTTTTCTGAGCTGATAAATGAAATTATCGGGTGTTACGCCGTCGTTGCGGATAATGGAAATATCGCGGTGATCAGCAAGGGCAGAAAGGATATCTGTTTTGCCAAAGAAGGTCTTTTCGCATATATCGTAAAGCTTTTTGCCTCTTTCGGAGGGAAGCGCATCGCACAAGGTGGGAGCGTTGCCCATGAATATAAGCTTGCCGCCTGCGGCTTTAAACTGTTCAAGACGTTCAAGGGTGGTGGTGCGGAGTGTTTCGCAGGCAGGAACGATAACAACATCGTACTTCATTTCGCCCACTTTAAAGGGAGCAGTGCCCTTTTTGCAAAGTGTGGGCAGGGTGGATTCGCAAATGTAATCAAAATCCACGGTGCCAAAAATGAGCCATTGGATAAGATTCTGGAAGTTGTTTTCAAGCTGAGTGCAGATCTCGGAGGTTTTATCCTTGGGGCCGTAATGCAGCCAGTAGCTTTCGATGGGGTGGATAACGCCGATTTTTACATCTGCCTTGCCGCGTGTCATGGCAGTGTTTACACGGGCAAAATGATCCTCGATATAGCGGTATTTTTTGTACCACGGCGATTGATAACCGATGGATGCGGGATAATCGCGCTTTGCCTCGCCCTCCATGGAATAATATGCCAGATGCTGTACACGGGTGGTAACGCCCAACGCCGCCTGCCAGTCGCCCTGATGCTTGTGTCCGCGGAAATCGTGATCCCAGTTGGTAACACCGTAAAGCTCGGAAAGCATGCCGGGGCGACCGTACTGATGCACGGCGGATTGGCACTGCTTTGCGGTGGAATATTCGTGGTAGTTGCACAGCATATCAATGCCGGGCAAGCCGAATTTGCGGTAGTTGCGCATGGTTTCGCCCACACAGTCGGTTTGCGCACCAAGGGTTTCTTCATGCAACATGTGGCCTGTAAAAAGTATGCCGTGCTGCTCGCACCATTTGCCGCACTGATCGCAAAAAGCCTGTGTAAACAGCTCGCAGGCAAAATCGTGATAGCGGTAGCGGTGAACAGAAACCTTGCCGTCGGGCAGCTCCCAAAACAGCTCGGGGATATGATCGAGTATATCGTAGCCGTAAACCTTTTGATACTGCTTGGCAAAATCCGCAGTATAGGGGAAGCTTACGTCATTTTTGCTGTCGGAAAAAGCATGTACCTTTTTGTAACCCATGTTGGGCTCATCGGTAAACATGGCAGGAACGGTTTTGCCAAACTCCTTGCCCACGGTTTTTTCGTAAGCGGTGTAGGTTATATCTATAAATTTCTTCATGGCGGCTTTACTTAAGCCGTCAACGTATGTTTGTCCGTTAAACCAGGAATCGCCCCGGGGGATAGCCATGTATGCGCGCCATTTTGTGCCGGTTATATTCTGCTCGTTTTCGTCAATGCGGCGGTAGGAGGAAATGAATCCGTTATCATCCAGCACCACATCGTAGCAGGCAAGAAGGGTATTGAAATCGCCAATGGGACGTGTGCCCACGGTAAGTATAAGGTATTTTATACGGTGCTTGAGCTCCTTTGTAACATAACCGCCTGCGGCACCGGATGCCCAACGGTCCTCATCGTAAAGCCAGGCAAGCATTTTTTCCTTTTTGAATTTTTTTGTGCAGTGAGCAATGCAATCCATGTGCTCATCGCCAAGATATTTCTGCACAAGGCCCGTACGTACGTGCATATGTGCACCGCCAAGGCCCATTTCCTTGAACGCGTCTATCTGTTCGGAAAGCAATTCCTTTTTAAGATCTCCGTTCCACGCCCAAAAGGGTGTTCCGCGGTATTCGGCTGTGGGATTTTTAAAAAGCTTGTCTTCAAGTTTTTCGGTATCCTTATGTATTGTTACGCCCATGGTTTTATCCTTTCTGCGAATATAATTTACTATTTTAAATTATACCAGTTTTGTCAGAAAAATCAATACCGTTATTCCATAAAATCGGTATTGGCACTATGTCTTTTTAATTTTTTTGAAACAAACGAAACTCCGCCGATAAAATATCGGCGGAGTCTTCTTATCCGGGTGGTATTCGCTGTGGAATAGCCAAAATTTATTCTGTTTGCATATCCAGCTTGAAGGTTATATCCAGCTCGCCGTCTCCGTCACGGAACACGGTAAGGGTAACTTCATCGCCGGGGTTGAATTTTGATTTGTGCTCGTTTATTTCATCGGTGGTTTCTACGGTTTTGCCGTTGAACTTGATGATGATATCGCCGCGGCGCAAGCCTGCTTCGGCGGCAGAGCCGTTTTTGTTGATCTGTATAACAAGCACGCCCTGGGGGATGCCGTAATATTCGGCTTCATCCTCGGTTATATCAGAGCACTGTATGCCGATGGATGCGTTGCCCGTTACAAGTCCGTCGCTTCTGTCCGAAACCTTGCCGTCGGAAATAAGCTGGTTCATAATCTTTATGGCACCGTTGATGGGAATGGCAAAGCCTATGCCCTCGTACTCGGATGTAAGCTTAAGGGTATTTATACCAATTACCTGACCAAGGCTGTTTATAAGGGGACCGCCGGAGTTGCCGGGGTTTATGGTGGCATTGGTCTGGATAAGGTTCATGGTTTTTATGGTTCTGCCGTAGTTGTCTGTTATATCTATCTTGCGGTTTACTGCAGAAATTATACCGTCGGTAACTGTGCCTGCAAGCTCTATATTTGCGGGTGTGCCGATGGCAACGGCAAGATCTCCCACTTTAAGGTCATCGGAATTTCCGCGTTCCATAACGGGAAGTCCTGTGGCTTCAATCTTTACAACGGCAATGTCGGTTACGGAATCGGCGCCCACAAGGGTTGCCTCGTACTCGGTGCCGTCGGAAAGCACAACCGTTATTTTTGTTGCGCCCTCAACCACATGGTTGTTGGTGGCAACATAGCCGTCCTCGGAAAGTATGAATCCCGATCCCACGCCTTCGGAAACAAATTTGCGTCCAAAGTAGCTTGTTTCGGATTCCACCATGATGCCCACGGCGCTGGGTTTGCATTTTTCTGCTATCTGATTTATGGTAAGCGCCTGTTTTACAGATGTTGCAACATTTTCTGTGGCAATATCCGATGCTGCAGATGCAGAACCGGAAGATGACGGAATATCCATCTGGAATCCGCTTTGTGCAGGCTCTTCATCCTGCTGTGTATAGGATCCGATGTAGCCAAGCTTGTCGGCAATGAAAAATCCGCAGAAAGCCATGAATGTGACGGTAAATGCTGCGGCTACAGCCAAAGCACACCAACGCAGGGCATTGCTCTTTTTGGGCTGTGCAGTGGGCTGGGTGTAGTTGCAGGTGTAATTGCCGGATTTTCCGTCGGTGTTGTAAACAAGCTCCGCAGGCTGTTCCTGACGGGGATAAGGATTTGTTCCGGGGTTTACAAAGCTGTTCTGGCTGTCGGTGTAGGAATATTCCTGACGGGGAGCCTGAGCAGCCTGTTTTTCGGCTTCGATGCGTTTTGCTACCTCTGCCATGTTATCGGCATCCACCTCGCTGGCAACGGGTTGCGCAGGTATTTGTGCATCCGCTGTGGGTGCGGGCGTTGCGGGAACATCGTTTTGTGCCGATGTTGTGGGTGCCTGATTTATATTATCGTTTTTATATATGTTATTTTCGTCCATAATCGAGCCTCCCAAGTGATTGCTTCTTTGATTTGTCTGTATTATAAATAATCTTTTTGTAGATAAATTGATGTGTTTGTGATAGTTTTGTGATTTTTTAGGGATTGTTTCGGAAAAAGTTTTGTGGTATAATGATTTCATCAAAGTCGAAATCAATGAATTGCGCCTGACAGAAAAGCGCCCCTTGCCTGAAGGAGATAAGGCCACGAAGCGGCGAGGGGCTTTCGGTATAGATAAAAAACAAACATTTTAATATACCCTTACGGGCTAAAAAAATTAACAATCGGAGGAATCACCATGAAATTTCACGTTTACGGCAGCTGTGCCGGAACCGAGCCTTTGGAAGGCTGGCATCATCTTTCTTTTTCGCTGGAGCACGAAGGCACGCAGTACTTTTTTGATGCCGGCGAAAACTGCGGTCATGCCGCATATGTTATGGGCGTGGACATTGCCAAAACACGCCGTGTTGTAATATCCCACACCCACATGGATCATGTGGGCGGACTTGGCAATCTTTTGTGGTATGTGCGCAAGCTTGCCACGGGTTTGCATCAGGAAACCTGCCCGGTAATAGATGTTCATATACCCAATCTTGAAACCTTTGAGGGTATTATGAAAATACTTAAAAACACCGAGGGCGATTTTAAATGCGATTTTAAGATTATCCCCCACGAGGTAAGCGAGGGCGAGCTGTTTTGTGACGGCGATCTTAAAGTAACCGCATTCCACACCACCCATCTGCCGCTTAAGGATGACGGAAAATGGCGTGCTTATTGCTACCTTATAGAAAAAGAAGGAAAAAAAGTGCTGTTTACCGGCGATTACGGAGCAGTATCGGATTTTGCAGAAATTTTTGCCAAAAACGAAATAGACCTGCTTCTTATCGAAACAGGTCATCATACCAGCGAAAAAACCGCCACCACTCTGCGTGATGCAGGACTTATACCCAAAAAGCTGGCATATATCCACAACGGCAAGGACGTGCGTGACGAACCCGATGCCGCCATTGCCATAACCGAAAAAATTCTGGGCGTGCCCACGGTGGTGCTCACCGACGGAACATATTTTGAAATCTGATCACAGTATCCTTACCGCAACGCAGGTCATATCGTCGTCACGCTGATTTATTCTGCGTGCCTTTGAAAGCACCTTTGCGGTAAGCTGTGACGGGGTTTCGCAAACATCCGCACTCAGCATTTCGCACAGCCACGGAGCATCGTCCGAGCTTTGCACAATACCGTCGGAAAGCATAAGCACGGTATCGCCGCGTTCCAGCGTAAAGCAGGTTTTTTCGGCATTAAACGAACGGATTATACCTGCCGGCGGAGTAAACGAAGCTATTTTGTAAAGCTTTGCCGCACGCATTATGTACGCCGGTGCCGCTCCTGCCTTTATAAACTGCGCATTGCCCGTTAAAAGATCTATCTCCAAAAGGTCCACCGTGGCAAAGCTTTCATCGTTTTTTGATAATAGCAGGTTGTTGAGCATTTCAAGGGTGGTGCCCTTGTGCGCCCCCGTTGTAAGCAGTTTTTCTATAAAAACCGATGTAAGGCGTGATGTAAGCGCAGCACTGCGGCCGCTGCCCATGCCGTCGGATATAAGCGCATAAAAATAGTGTTCATCGCTTTCAAAAAAATTAACACTGTCGCCGCTTACGGCACTGCCGCCTTTGGCGCAGGCGCTGCGTGCGTATTCAGGTTCGAATTTTCTTTTGCGAACAAGGCGCATGGCCATTTTTTCGCCGCAGCCTATATATTCAGGCTCGCAGAAAAGATATCCGCATTTTTCGCTCATATAAGCCGCAAGCTCTTCAGAGGTGCATGGGAAATTTTCAATTTTTATCCCGTGCACCTCTACGGTTTTTATCCTGTCACCGTAGGCTTCGACGGAGGAAAATCGCAAGCCTATGGCGGAAAGAGCCGCATTTGCCGCCTCTGCCAGTTTGCGGTCGGGGGTGGTGTCGGTTTTTACCTTTTGCGAGGTGTATCTCAATAATCTTGCCATACTGCTGTACTCCGATGCCAGAATTTCTGTTTTGTTGTCACGGAAGCGGTTTTCCACAAGCTCCGAGTAACTTTCGTTGAGCTTGTCGGTAATTTCCGTTATTTTTATGCAGCTGTCGGCATATTTTTCCGGGAAATCGCTCTTTTTCAATCCGCCGGCACACAGCCTTGTGCAGATTATGTCCTCAATATCCCCGTCCTCATAAAGCTTTTTGCTGTAACAGTTTGCACACATGGCACAGCTGCCGCAATTTGCCGCCATTACCCGTGCAACGCAATCACGCACCTCGGTGCGTGACGGGTACTTGAGCTTGTCCGACACATTGTAAATCGTGTCCGAAAGAGCCGAAAAAGCATACGACAACTTTTCCCACATGCGCGCGGAATTTTTTGACCTGCCGCCTGCCATGGGTTTTACAAAAAGCATGGGCAACAGGGATGCCGTTGCCGTGTACACGGCACAGCCTGCACCGCAGCTTATGGCGGCACCGAAAAAATCGGGCAGATCAAAATATGCCGACGAGGCAAAAAAGCACAGTATAAAAGCCGTTGCCGCATTTATTTTTTTGCCGCCGCGGAATATACCTGCCACACCGCCTGCAAAGGCAAGCGATACCGCCGCCGCTGCTCCGTTGGGTATACCATGCCAGGCAATGCCGCACATGGCACCGTAAAACATGCCGTAAAGCGAGCCGCCCGATGAAGCAAAAAGCACGGCAAAGCCGCAAAAAGCCGCCGCAGGCAAAAATTTGCCCACATGGGTGTGGGCAAGGGCGTAGGTGCACAAAAGCACTGTTGTGCAAACGGCACTGTCTGCCGTAAAAGTACGTTGCTTAAGAAGCCTTCCGGCACGGTAAATGCACACGGTGGCAGCAGGCAAGCAAATAGCGTAGCTTATGCCACCTAATATGTATTCATACCCCGATCCGCCAAAAAGCGCCATAATGGTGCCGTATAATATACCCACCGCCGCCGAAAGCATGCATCGCTTCCAGGGTGTTTCGCCAAAGCCCTGCCTGAATATCAGCACACGGGCAATTATTACCAGCGTGTTTACGGCAAAATAACTGCCTGCCGCATCGGCACGCATAAGGCAGGCTGCCGCAGCGCCCAGATATGCGGCAGGGGCATATCTGCCCGAAGCACAAACCAACGCCGTGCCGCAGGGATAAACGTCAAAGGGCATGGCGCAGGCTCCCAGCACAAAGCCTGCCACGGCATTGAATATAAGCATAGCCGCATTTTTCGCATGCTTTGCCGCAAACTGCGGTGTAAAATATGTACGGCGTTTTTTTGTGGGATATATGCTTGTGCCGCCTGCGTTTAAAAGCTTGTTATCCATGTTTTTCACTTCCGTGTTTTGTTATTGCAATAATTTGGTTAAATATGGTAATTTTGCTATTTGGTGGTTATATTATATACCCCATACAGCGAAAAAAACGTCGAAACCGCACGGGAGGCGAAAATTTGTTGTTACGTTTGCAAAAACAAGGCTGTATCAAAACAGTATGATACAGCCTTATATGAATCATTTACAAATATTCGTAGGGGACAATGCCATCATCGTCCCGAAAAAAAGGACAGATGTGGACATCTGTCCCTACAATATTGTGGCACATTGACTGCATCGTAGCTGCCGGCTCCCACGTAGGAATTGCATTTGCAGTTAAACAAAAGCCGGCACCGAAAATCGGTGCCGGTACGGTTTTATTCAACCTTGATATTTATAACGTGTCCCACATCGCCGTAAACGGTGGAGGTGAGCACATACTGGGGAATAACTGTATCCACCTTATTGCCGTTTGCATCGGTATATGT
>JAZSGA010000164.1:0-3751 GCA_045532495.1 Eubacteriales bacterium
TCCTTTCTTTCGCTTTTAATTCTTTTGATTCCTAAAGCGTATGAGCAAAACGGAAACTACATTATAGCATTTATATCTTCCTTCAGGGATTCTTTCAACAGCATGTCCTTCGGAACAGGCCTGCAAACCATCAACTCACACATATTTGCCGATGTGGACGATTTTTTGAGAGATACGGAATTTTTACAGCGTTTGTACGTATGCTTTTTGTCATCGCTCATACCGTTATTCAGCATAAGAGCCTTGTTTTTGCTGTTCAAGGACTCCTTTACCCCATTATTGTGCAAATTAAATATAAAAAGCAATCTGCATGTTTTTTCAAGCATCAACGAAAAATCTCTTGTTATAGCAAAGGACATTTTTTCAAACAACAAAAAAGCAAAAATCGTATTTTGTTCCTCCACAAAACAAGGCACCGAGAGTGTTTATGTTGATCAAGCAAGAAGTATAAATGCATGGATAACAAAGAAAAGCTTGTTGGGAATAGATCTTAACAACAGATTTGCCTCGGGAAAAGCATTTTTATACTTTATTGACAAAGATGAAAAATACAACGTAAGGCTTGCCCTTGATGTTGCAAAAAATATTGAAAACATAAAAAGAGACATAGATCTGCTTGTTTTCTCCTCCCGTGAAAGCTCGGAACATGTAATAGATATTGCAAACAAAAAATCCCAAAACAAGCATGTGCGTATAGACTTGTTCAACGAAGCCAGAAGAACAGTGTACAATCTTGTTTACGAGCATCCAATTTACAGCGTCGGCAGCGAAAACGAGCCTGTAAATATTATGGTTTTAGGTGCGGGAAGCTACGGTCTGGAATTTGCCAAAGCAGCTGCATGGTGCTCGCAGATGTTAAGCAAAAAATTTGTTATAAGGCTGTTTGATAAGCAAAACAAAGAGAATTCCATCGGCTTCCCCTTTGCCCGTCTTAGCAAAAACCTCAATAAAATAGGCACATCCCTTGATGCCGCATTTGTTTTTTGCGATGTTTTTTCCGAAGAATTCGAATCGCTGTGCTTTGAAAATACCGACTATGCGTTTATTGATCTTGGTGAGGATGAACTGAACATCAAAGCAGCATTGCTTGTGAGGATGATATATTCACGCAAGGCCTCGGTATTGTCGGATCGCACCTCGCATGCATCAATGCCCAAAACCGTTATTCGCATAAGAAATGCCGAAACAAAAAAGATAGTTGAAGCGCTTGACGACACAAACATAATTCCCTACGGCACATTCGAAGATGTATTTTCGGGCAGCAGCATATACAACTGGAAAATAGACAAAATGGCAGAATTCATTCATGCCTGCTATTACTACCATATTCAGAAAGTTTCGGAAACAGCCTCCGATGCAAACGCTTATGAGCTTATAAAAGCCGGTATGATCGATTACCGCAAGCAAACAGAGCTTTTCAAAAGATCCTCAAGGGCAACGGCAATTCACAGCAAATATAAGTTTTTCGATATGGGTATTGGCGTAGACCGACAAAAACTTTTTTCGCAGGAATATGACAATATCTTCAACACCTTTAAAGAACAGCTTCTGCGCATTGAGCATCACAGATGGAACACCTTCCAGATGCTGGACGGCTGGGCCCCCTGGGAGAAAAAAGATTTTATTAAAAACACACACAAAAACAATAATGCCAAGCTTCATGCTTACCTTGCACCGTTTGACGAGCTGAAATCCATAGCCGAAACCATTTACGGTGGCAAAATCGATCCCACCGAACATGACCGTATCATTATAGAAAGCATGAGATTTGCTTATCTTATCGGCGAATACAACGAGCCTGCCGACGCAGTTATAAAAAAATATCTTCAAAGCATATAAAACGTTTTTCAAGCAATTCCCATTACCCCGTTGAGCACCATATATTATTTTAATAACAAAAGGAACGGAATGTAAATGGAAAAAATATATAAATATTATGCCTTTATAAGCTACAAACACGCGGATGAAAAATGGGCAAAGTGGCTTCAGAAAAAACTCGAAACCTACCGTTTGCCCGTTGCGCTGCAAAAACAAAGCTATCCCAAACATGTAAAACCCATTTTCAGGGATAATACCGATTTGATACCCGGAAATCTTGCCGGCAAGCTTTATGAAAACCTTGAGCTTTCAAACTATCTTATAGTAATTTGCTCCAAAAATTTTGCAAAAGCACCCCGCTATATCGATTATGAAATAAAGTCTTTTCTTGATATGGGAAGAAACAACAAAATCATTCCCTTTATTGTGGACGGAGTGCCCAATTCCCCCAACCCCGAAGAAGAATGTTTCAGCGATTTTATTAAAAGCGTTCCGGGAGAATTGCTGGGAGCAAATGTGCAAAAAGACGGCAAGCACATTGCCGCCCTTAAGGTAATAGCTGCTCTGCTTCAGTTAAATGCAGACGATCTTATACAAAGGGATAAAAAAAGAACCCTTATAAAACGTATAACCACCGGAATTTCCGCCGCATTTGTAATATTGCTTTTGGGAACCATACTAAGGCTTACAGCTCAGAACTTCGAAAAAGAAGCCGTTAATGCATACAATTACAACGATAACACCACCGCAATAGAAGCATCGATCAAAAGCCTTTGTGTTCCGTTTGGGGGCAACTTTTCGACCGATGCGGCACAGATATTGAAAAACGAAGTTTTTTCTCACGAGCTTAAAAAAAGCAATACCGATTTCCACAAAGAATTTGAAATAAAAGCACAAAACAGAAGTGTGGGACTATTTGCGGAATCAGCCGATAAAACAAAAGTGTGCTTTACCGACGGAAGCCGTCTTTTTATCTACAATGCGCAAAACGGAAGATTTCTTTATACCCTTGATGTAAAAAACAGCGACAAGGACATGGCAACTTTTGAAGATTGCTTTGGAATGACTATTGATAAAGAAGCAGGCTTGTTTCCGCGCGGAAACACAGTGCTCCCCGCAGATTCTCCCGATTACTCCGAAGATCTTACAGCCTACTACGAAAAAGACGGTGGCAACACCGTTACGGTACATTCCAAGGAGCACAACTTATCCTTTGACCTGACTGTTCCCGATTACTGCACAGGCGTATCATCGGCAGAGTTCAGCCCGCAGGGAAGATACCTTTTTGTTAATGCATATACAAAATCCAACGGATTCTACAATCAGTCCTATTTTTTTGTATATGACTTGGAAAGCAAAAGCCTTGTTTTGGAGCATGAAAAAGATGCCGATATTGTTTTTGATTACAAAGCCTTTTCTAACACAGATTCCCTGCAATCGATTTATCTTTTTTCGTCATACAAAATCGAAAAATACAGCTACGCGGACAGAAAGCCTGATCTTTCAAACATCCCTTGTAATGATACCGTTATAAACTGCAAAAACACCAATGGCGACATACGTTTAAGCGATGACGGAAAAAAGGCTTTATCCATTCATCCCCTGTACTCATTAAGCCGTTCTCTTTACAACTTCTTTGATGTGGATACGGGCAAAAGCTTTAAAACCCTTGTTTTTGAGCAATTCAAAGAAATAATCGACGTTACAACCGACATAAAATACATAATGTATTATCTGGACGGCCGCATTACGATTTATGATACCCAAAACGCTGCTGTTGTGCATGAGATATATTGCGGTAACACAAATATCGTGTCCGTGGCCATAAGTAAAGATGCTTCCACCGCCGCTTACCTGGATGACAATGCGGTATTGACAATCCTTAAAAACAAAAACGGTGTTTACGAGGAAATAGGCACGCTTTCCCTCGACA
>JAZSGA010000015.1:0-3350 GCA_045532495.1 Eubacteriales bacterium
TATACCTTTATTGCACCTAAAGAAGTGGATTGGAAAACGGCAGTATCATCCAAAGGAACAACTTTTAAGGATGAAACAGATTCGAGAATTGTTGCCATGGCAATTTTTATTTGAGATCTGCCGCCGATAACAACTGTATCGGCGCCGCTGCATAACACATTTTCGATTTCGGGAGCCAACACAACACCGATAAAATAGCTGTATGTCTGCTCTTTTGTGCAACCGAAAAGATTTTTAAGAATGCGAGTTTTAAAAATTGCTTTATTGATTCCGCTTTTTTTGCTTGTGTTGTATCCCTTTAACAAATATTCGGTATCAACCGTGTTTACGAAAAGATCAACGGCATCCTTAAGTATGGTGTACTGGGAAAGAGACGCTATCATTTCGCCCGTAAGCATGGTGGAAAAATCGCATATTTTGCCGCAACTATCGGTTTTGATGATTTTGGAATGGGAACCGGGCAAGATATATACACAATTTCCGTAGCTGTTATCAATGATGCCCATGAGTTCTGTTTCTTCGCCACGCATCATGTCGGTTTCTTCAAACACTTCACCATCTGTTTTAACGCCTCGGATAAACACAAAGGGAATGTCCGAAATCTCAGGTATAAGCATTTCATGCATGGAATCATGAAGCTCAGCAATACCTGCAGGTGCAAGTATATGCGGCAAATTACACAACCCGAACTCGGAGGTTATCATGCCTGATGCAATGATTCGGCAAACATCTTCAGATACAATGCATGCATTTTCAATAAGCTTATGAACCGCATCATGCATTTGCTTTATAAACAACTCTTTGTTATCAATATTTGATCTGGCACCTATGCTGAGTTTAACGGTATCGGTAATAACACCGTCCTTTACAAGGCTGAGACGCGTATTCGTGGTACCACCGTCAACTGTTATATAATACTTGGATTTTTTGCACATAATATCACCTGTTATATTTTGCAGTTAAATTAAAATTGTTTCTAAATAAAAATATGCTGTATATCGGAAGCAAATACAGAAAAAATGCCGCAAAAATCGACTGTGTGGGAGCTCCCGATGATGTAAGAGGCACATTACCCGCAATAGACCATGGAATAAGCGGTGCCACAACAACTGCGCTGTTTTCAAGAAATATTGCCATTTTTGATCTTTCTTTTTCAATTTTTTCGCATAATTGATGGGTAAGCATTATGGCAAGCGCCTGATTACACGCCACAACAGCAGCAATTATTGAGGTTAACAGTGTAACAGTATACGGACTAAACCTTTTTTTCGCAGCATCAATCAGTTTACGTGCAGGATCAAGCAAATTAGTGGCTTCAAAAATGCCGGAATAACATGATGAAATACAAACTATAGCTGCCACACGCAGCATGGAGAAAATCCCCCCTCCGTCAAGCATTGAAGCGCAGGAAGGATCGCTGCTTTTAAAACCGAACACTGCAAATTCGATTATATCGGCAACAGAAACATGCTGAACAAAAAAGCAAATCAAAGCAGATAAAGCTATGCTGACCAACATATTTATTTTTACGTTTATCTTTGCAGCAGCCAGCACAAGTATCAACACAGCAGGCAAAACCGTTATTATATTTATCTCAAACTGAGCGGTAAACAAATCTCGTACAGAGCCTATATCACCATCGGAAAACTGAGTTGCAAAGCCGCACAGCGAGTAAATAATCAAAGATAATATAAAAGGAACTACCGCTGTTTTAAGCATGTTTTTTATATTTGAATAGATATCCGTATTTGTAAGTTCGGAAACAAGAAGCGCACTTGTGGATACAGGCGAACATCTGTCGCCAAAAAATGAACCTGCAAGTACAGCTCCACCTGCAAGTACCGGATTGATGCCAAAAGTATTGGCCATTGTCATGCATATTGATCCCATGGTAGCGGCTGTACCAAAAGCAGTACCCGTGAGCACCGATACAAGACAGTTTAGCAAAAAAGCCAACGGCAAAAACCACTGCGGGGTTATAATTGCAGACGAATAATATACAACGGAAGGTATGGTGCCGGATGCGCGCCACAAAGCCGTTATCATTCCTATAAGAATAAAAGTTATAAGTATGTTCTTAACTTTCAGAATGCCGACAGAAGACATTTTTAAAATGCTTTTTATTGAGTGCCCTTTTATGTAAGCATAAAATGAAAACAAAAAATATCCGACAGTCAAAGCATAAACCACCGAAGTATCGGTCAACACGCATACAAAAAGCACGCACACAAATAACAACAAAATCAACAGTTCCATTTTTAACATTTATACTCTAACAAATTTCTGATTAAAAAGCGATATTCCCGTATTGAAACACACGGGAATTCGCATTGATTATTTTTTAATCCAAGTTATAAACTTATAGCTTTCGAGTATTTGAAAATACTTTACAAGCCTTTCGTAAAGCGGATTTGCCTTTTCTCCGAAATGTTGTTCCACAAGCTTTCCAAGTTCAAAAACCGTTGTATTTCCGTCTATAAGAGGCCACACAAAGCTGCCTGTTTCATCAAGATGTATATAGGAAATGCGAGGTTTTTTCAAAAGCTTCTGCGCCAGAAAATTAAAAACTCCTTTGTTTTCTATTTCAAGCGTTACCATTTCATTTTCGTCAACCGACCATCCGACAAATCCGTTACGCTTTGGTATTTTATCAAGATAATTTTCTTTGTTTTTCATAATCAGCGGCGCTTTTTCCATACAGAGAATTTAAGTACGGAAAGAATGGTAACAGCAAACAATACAAGTCCGCCAATATTCATAACTACGGGAGAAATAGCAAGCTTTGAAGAAAGATCTATGGCATCGCTAACACCAACCACAGCGAGAAGTGCGAGCAAGATACCAACAAGGCCTTCGCCCGCGATCATACCCGAGCAATAAAGGATACCGTCGTTTACAATAGCGGTTTTTTCTTCATCTTTTTTGTTGAGCTTGTCAAGAGCAAGACGGATAAGACCACCGATCATAATGCATGCGTTAAGCTGAACGGGCAAATATACGCCGATTGCAAAAGGAAGCACGGGAATACCTATAAGTTCAACAACAATGGCAATAAATACACCGACAAAAACAAGATTCCAGGGAAGATTACCTTCCATAACACCTTCGATAATGAGCTTCATAAGGGTTGCCTGAGGAGCTCCAAGTTCCGCAGAGCCGAATCCCCACGCCTTATCAAGAAGATTAAGAGTGAAAGCTATGGCAAGCGCAGATGCTATAACACCGACAATTTCACCTATCTGCTGTTTTTTGGGTGTGGAACCGAGAAGATAACCGGTTTTAAGATCCTGTGATGTATCGCCGGCAATGGCAGAAACAATGCAAATGATAGAACCGATGGAAATGGCGCT
>JAZSGA010000242.1:0-1804 GCA_045532495.1 Eubacteriales bacterium
TTGCCCTTTTTCAAACTGCCACATGGCGTAGGTTTTTTCGCCTTGCACCTGCATGTTAAAGGGATGTACCTGTTTTGGGAAAACTTTATTTAAGGCTTTTATCGCCGAAATACCTATTGCAGACATAAATATCTCCTTACCATTTTATCAATTATAATATTAACACAACAATCCCCCGGTTGTCAACCGGGGGATGTAAACTTTTGCCCTTTATATTTCTTTTATAAGTAAGCACGAATGGCGCTGCATGGAAAATTCAAGGTTTTGGGTGGTTTCAACAAGCTTACCGTCATGGGCTTCGTCCAGCAGGTATATTTCGTAGTTGCCCGGTTTTCCAAAATCAACTTTTACATTTTTGTCGGGGGCATTGTCATCGTTGGTGTAATAGGTGACAACGCAAAGAGCCTTGCCGTTTTTGTCCACACCGCAAAGGGCGTAAATGTTTTCGGGTTTGTTTTCGCACGGTATTTCGGCTTCCATATCATAAAATTTTCCGTACCACATGAGCGGATAGTAGCCTTTGAGCGGATCGTAGCTGTAAAAGTCAAATGCGCCGCAAAAAACCGATGGACGTGTATCGTAATACATGAGCATATCAATGGATGTTGCCTGAGCTTCGGAAATACACGCCATGGTAAAGGCTGCGCCTTTTATGCCGTGAATGGTGTTTATGGAGTATTTGTACTCATCTGTCCAACCCTGAACGTAGTTCCACTCGTTAAGGATGCTCTCGGCATTGCCGTAGCCGTATTTATCCATAAGGGTTTTGATGCGCTGCGATTTTTCCGCCATATGAACGGGTTCGGTGCAATAAATGTGCCACGAGAAAAAGTCGATGGGAACATTGCGCTTGCTCATCTCGGCAAGAAAATCCTCTGCCCAAATCTCGTTATATGCAAGAGCAGGACCGCCTATTTTAAGATGGGGAAAGCAGGCTTTAAGGTGCTTTGCCGCAATTTCGTACATATCAAAGAACTGAGCCTTTGTGCCGCCCCATGTGCGCTTGTTGGTGCTATCATCGGGATCAAGATCGGGCTCGTTCCAGATCTCCCAGTATTTCATGTTAAGGTTGAAGCCGTTGGCCCAGCCTTCGTTGTAGTGGCGGATTATGTGCTCGCATATTTCTGCCCATTTTTTGAAATCTTTTGGCGGTATTGTGCCGTGCTTTTTTATCTGATGCTCTATTGTCTGCCCAAGGCGGAAAAATGTTTCGGTTCCTGCCTCAAGAGTTACAAAAATAGCTTCGTCGGTGCAAGCAAAATCATAGGAAGCAGGATCATTTACATCCGAATCAAAATTCGGGAAGATCCTTGTTATATCGTGGCTGTAAGGACCGCCGTATATTCCGCATGAGGCGGAATCGTGATTTCGTGAATAAGGCATTCTCGCAGCCTTATATGCTTCAAAATTGCTGCGGTACTGATCCTTGGCATGACGCTTATGCCACGGTCCGCCATTGGTGGCATTGAGTATTTTGAATTTTTCTCCGGGGTTTTGCATATCAAACTTTAAAAGGTTCATTTTGATTCTCCTTTCGGATATTAAAATCATAGTATGCCTGCAAATCAATTATAGCAAGCGGATTTTATATTGTCAATAAAAACGGCAGCGAAAAATTTTCGTATTTCGCTGCCGCGGCAGGTTATTCAATTGTAAGTTTTAGCGTTTCATTTTCGGACGGGGATTTTACAAAAAGATCCACAATGTAGGTGGTACGTTCTGCTGTTATATCGTGGCGTATATCGGTAACGGTTGAAAGTGTGGGTTCAAGCTTTGCGGAATCATACCTCATGGTCATAAATCT
>JAZSGA010000215.1:0-24812 GCA_045532495.1 Eubacteriales bacterium
TCGGCTCATTTAAAACCTCATCTTGAGCTTCAGGAAAAGGGCGAAGTAAAGCTTGTGGCAGTATGTGATATATGCCCCGAGCGTTTTGATCAGAAAATGGAAATAAACATTGGCGGTTCCGATGTAACTATCGGCGATGACGTAAAAAAATATACCGACTGGCGCGAAATGCTTCAAAAAGAAGAAGTGGATATGGTAGATATCTGCGTGCCCACATATCTCCATGCGGAAATTGCCATTGCCGCATTGGAATCCGGCCATCATGTGCTTTGCGAAAAGCCCATGAGCCTTACTTACGATAAATGCCTTGATATGTGCAATGCCGCAAAGCGTGCAGGTAAGCTTCTTATGATAGGCCAGTGCGTGCGCTTTGGTGCTGCTACGGGCTACCTTAAAAAAGCCATTGGTGAAAATACATTCGGCAAGCTTAAAACGGGTATTTTCCGCCGCTTAAGCCCTCCTCCGGTATGGGGTTGGGATAACTGGTATATGGATATAAGCCGCTCGGGCGGAAGCGTTCTTGACCTGCATGTACACGATCTTGACTATGTGCGCTATGCCTTTGGCGAGCCCAAAAAGGTTTCCTGCTGCATCGCAGGTATGTACAGCGAGCGTGATGTGGCACATTCAAGATTGGTTTATGATGATTTTTCCGTTATGGTGGTTGGCGACTGGTCAAGAGAAGGAGTTCCCTTTGAAACGGGATTTATGCTGGCTTTTGAAAAGGCAACCGTTATGTACTCATCTGCCGACGGTGTGTTTAATGTTTATCCCCGCGGCGGCGAGCATTACACGGTAGATCTGCCCAAAACCGTTTCTTATCAGCAAGAAATCGAATATTTTATCGAATGTATAAACGGAAAGCATGCAAACGAGGTCAATCCTCCCGAAAGCTCAGCAATGTCGGTAAAGCTTGCCAACGCTCTTATCGAAAGCGCAGGCAAAAACGGCGAATTTGTACCCTTTGCGTAATTATTCGGAGGTGTTGTTATGAATTTTAATTCCACAGTAAAAGGTTCGGCACTTGAAGGCTTTTATCCTTCGGGCTGGGATTTTGATAAAATTGATGCGTGCATAGGCACGCCCGAAACAATATGCGAAAGGCAGGATTTCTGGAATCCCGATTTTACACCGATAATGTGTGACAGCCTTTCGGATTTTGAAACCTACATGGGCCACGAAATTGCAATGCAAATAAAGCTTGCATCAGAAAGAAACGAAAAAATAGCGTTTATTCTTCCCGTAGGTCCCATGGGTATGTATAAATGGGTGGTTTACTTTCTTAAGGAATGGAAAGTAAGCTGCTCCCATGTTTACACATTCAACATGGACGAATGGGCAGACAGCGAAGGTAACACATTGCCGTCGGATAACACCGGTTCTTTCAAATATGCCATGGAGCAGGCGCTGTTTTTGCCCCTGGGCGAGCTTACCGTGCCGGAAACCCAGCGAAATTTTGCAACGAAGGATAATCTGCCCACATATCCCGCAAAGATCGAAGCGCTTAAAAAAGAGGGCGCAAAGCTGGTGCTTGTTTACGGCATAGGCCGCATGTGTCACATAGCTTTTTGGGAGCCCACATTTGCGGCGGATTATGAAACCGCCTCGGAATGGGAAAAACAGCCCTACCGCATTGCGGCAAAAATACATCCCCTTACAGTTGAGCAAAACGCGCTTACAAGCTTTAAATCACGCACACCCCTTGTGCCTTGCCGTGCCAACACCATAGGCCCCGGCATATTCCTGCAGGCAGATTACGCCATAGGCGGTGCTGATGGTATTCTTGGCCGTGGTATGCAATGGCAGGGATTGTCACTTTGGATGACATTGCGCCACGGCAAAACCCCATGGATAACATCCTCCTACATTCCCACATTGGCGGGCAAGCTGTTTTTCCACAAGGAGTTGGCAGGTCCGCTTGAAGCTGAATGTAACTGAAAAAAGAATGGAGCTGTAAAAAATGAAAATCGGAGTTTGCGTTACCTTTGATTCCATCGAGGAGATTGAAGGCAAAATAAAAATGCTGGTGGAGGAAAAATTTGATAACTGCCAGATAATTTCATGGAATCCCGAAGTGTGGACAGATGAAAATGCTGTAAAAGTAAAACAGCTTATCGACGATAATAACATTACGGTTTCCGCATTCTGGTGCGGATGGGAAGGTCCCCGTGTATGGAACTTTTACGATGGCCCCAAAACCCTTGGCTTGCTCCCCCGCGAGTACCGTGATGTGAGAGTAAAAAATCTTTGCGACGGCGGTGATTTTGCCAAAAAGCTGGGTGTTACTGATGTTATAACCCACATGGGCTTTATCCCGGAAAACCCCAACGATCCCGAATTTGAGCCATTTTGCGATGCGGTAAGGGTGGTGGCAAAACATCTTGAAGCCAACGGTCAGTATTTGCTGTTTGAAACCGGCCAGGAAACTCCCACTGCAATGCTGCGTTGCTTTGAGGTGGTGGGCACAGACAATCTGGGTGTAAATTTTGACACTGCAAACCTTATTTCCTATGGTAAGGCAAATCCCGTGGATGCCCTTGATACCATAGGCACTTATGTGCGTAATGTGCATGCCAAGGACGGCAGATACCCACGCAACGGTCATAAGTTGGGCGGAGAAATGCCCATGGGAGAAGGAAAGGTGGATTTTAAGGGTGTTCTTTCGCGTCTTTACGAGCTGGGATATAACGGCTATATTACCATTGAGCGTGAAATTGAAGGCGAGCAGCAGATAATGGATATCCGCTACGGCCGCAAATTTTTGCAAGGCATAATAGACGAAGTCTGCGTATAATGAATCCATAAACGGCAGGGATGTAAACTTTTTGCATCCCTGTTTTTTGATGTATTGCATAATTGTGCGGAATGTGTTATAATATGTCTGCACAAAAGAAAAAACAAACACAAAGGAATATACAATACTATGGAAAAAATGTGGGCAGGCCGCTTTGCAAAAGCGCTGGATAAAAAAGCGGACGATTTTAACTCGTCCATTGCAACAGATAAACGTATGTACCGCCAGGATATAACAGGCTCCATGGCGCATGCAGCCATGCTTGGTAAGCAGGGAATAATATCAAACGATGAAGCCGAAAAAATTATTGCCGAGCTTGCCAATATCCTTGCAGATATTGATGAAGGCAAGCTTGAAATAGATCCCGAAGCCGAGGATATTCACATGTTTGTGGAATCCGTGCTTACAAAACGTATAGGCGATACGGGCAAAAAGCTTCATACTGCACGCAGCCGCAACGATCAGGTGGCACTGGATATACGCCTTTACCTGCGTGACGAAGCGGAGGAGATAATCTCCCTTATAAAAATGCTTATCGCCGCCATCGCAAAGCAGGCAGAACAGCATAAACGCACCATAATGCCCGGTTACACGCATCTTCAGCGTGCCCAGCCCATAACCTTTGGCCATCAGCTTTCGGCATACGGCATGATGCTCAGCCGCGATATAACACGCATAAAAGATGCGGTAAAACGCATGAATCTTTCACCCATAGGCTCGTGTGCGCTGGCAGGCACCACTTATGATACCGACCGTGATTTTGAGGCGGAAAAGCTTGGCTTTGACGGCATAACCTTGAATAGTATAGACGGTGTTTCCGATCGTGATTTCTGTCTTGAGCTTATGTCGGCATTTGCAATTATAATGATGCACCTTTCACGCTTTTCCGAGGAAATTATACTGTGGTCATCCTGGGAATTCAAATTTGTGGAGCTGGATGATTCCTTTACCACCGGCTCAAGCATAATGCCGCAAAAAAAGAATTCCGATATGGCAGAGCTTGTGCGTGGCAAAACAGGCCGTGTATACGGCGACCTTATGGCACTGCTTACCACCCTTAAGGGGTTGCCCCTTGCATACAACAAGGATATGCAGGAAGATAAAGATGCCATGTTTGACAGCGTGGACACCGTAAAGGCATGCCTTGAGATTTTTGCTCCCATGATCGAAACCATGCATGCATTGCCCGAAAACATGTATAATGCCGCAGGACGCGGATTTATAAACGCCACCGACCTTGCCGATTACCTTACCAAAAAAGGTGTGCCTTTCCGCACGGCATATAAGATAGTAGGCGAGCTTGTTGCAGAGTGCATCGATAAAAATACCGTGCTTGATAAGCTTCCGCTTGAGGCATATAAGGCACATTCCGATCTTTTTGAGCAGGATCTTTACAGCGAGATCTCTTTGGAAACCTGCGTGGAAAAACGAATTTCTGCAGGCGGCACGGGGCTTGCATCCGTGGAAAAGCAGATAGAGTTCCTTAAAAAAGTTGCAGAATAATTTATATAAAGCAAACCACCGCACATCAAAACAATGTGCGGTGGTTTTTTGTATTTACTTTTTCATTGCAACAAGAACACGTACTGTGCGTGTGGAATCAAATCCGCACTTTACGGTATATTCGTCGCTGTCAAGCAATGTTTTTATTCGGTCAAGGGAAACTGAGTAAACATAGTCGTTCGGTTTTTCGTCATCATCAAGGGCAAGCTTGTAGGTTCTGTGGTCGATAACATAACATTCTGCGTAATCCCAGAGCTTGCTTGTGTTGCCCTGATGCCTTACGGTGGAGCCGTCGATGGTAGTAACGGTCTGCTCGGTAAGAGCGGTTATTTTATCGGCTTCGCCCACATTATTGTACTTTATCTGCACTATGCCCGTGGGCGCACTAACATAATTACTTATGCTGTTGTTTTTTGATGAGGTGAAGAAGTTGTAGGACGAACCGATTTTCTGATCACCTTTGTAGGTAACATTTTGTGTTACTATACCGTATGAATGTATGTCTCCCGTGGCGTCGTCAAGCACAAGATAATCAAGCTGACCGCTGCTGTTTAAACGATAATAAAGCACCTTATCCGCGGTTATTTTAATTTCGGAAAGCCTTGCGGCAAAGGTGTGTGCATAATTTTTGCCGTAGCAGTCCACAAGCACCGCATTGGGTGATATATTTCCGTTTTTGATGGCGGTTGTAACTTCTGTTATATCGTTGTATTTTGCACCAAGCTCTTTTACCACTGTTTTATCACCCGACCGTGTGACGATTACCAGCTTGTTTTTGTCAATGTTTTTATTTCCTGTAAGTATTTCGTGTACTTTGCCGTCAAAGGACTGCACGGAAACAAAATAATCCTCAAGGGTATTGCCCGAGGCATCCTTGTATTCCTTTTTGTAAACGTCGGTGGAAAGACCAATGAATTCTGTGGATGCAAGCTGAGGATCAACTGCAGCAACCACGCCCGATGCGCCAAGTATAAGCGTTAAAGAATCGCCCTTACGGAACTGTCCAAGACCTGCAAAGGAAAGCGTTGCCTGATTTGTTTCAAGGGGATATTCGGTGCCTGCAACCTTTATAGAGGAGGGAGTCATGGAATTGGGTAAAATGTCCTCAAGAACACCTGTAACTTTATCGGATACTATCCATACTGTTTTTAAAGTGTAGGAATAATACAAAACATCGTAATCGGATATCACATAGCTTTCAACCTGCTTTCCGTCAAGCAGATACCGGGCACTGTCGGCAGGGAAACCCAGCTTTTCTTTCCAGGTGCTGCCTGTTACAATTTCAGGCCCTTTTACCGATTGCGCCACGATGGTTTCGTAGGAAATGCCCATATCTTCGTAAATATCGGTATCGAAGGCGTCGGCATATTCCACAAGTTCAACAATGTTGTTTTTTCCTATATGGAGCGTAACGAAGTCTTTTTCTTTAAAAGCAGTATCGCTTACAAACAGTTTTTTTGCATTTTCACCCAGGGTGTATGAACCGCCTGATGAAGAAGAACTTGGATTTAAAACAACCGTTTTGGGGTCATCGACGGAAGGAGATATTTCGGCTATGATTCCCGTAACATCGGTATCGTAAAAATATGCCAGCGAAAGATCGGGACAATTATAAACCAACGATTTTTCCGTTATGGATGCGGAGGTTGCTTCTGCTCCGTTTTTATAAATTATCTGCGGCACGGGAGATAATGCGGAAACGCCGGAAACTGTTTTTGGTGCATCCATGCCGTAGGCTTCCACAACCCATCCGTTTTCGCCAAGAACCACCGCCACATAATCGTCTTCCTCAAAATATCCCTGTGCAAGCTTGCCGCAATACTGTTCTTTGGGGATAACATTATACTGAGTTCCCGAAAGAGTAATTGCCGAAACCTCATCATCTGTATATACAATCTTTTCGATAGTGCCAAAATCCACGGTATCATAAACGGTGGCGGTAAGGTGTGCAGGCTCGTAATAAATAACGTTGCTTATTTCAATGTCGGCACACTTTATAAGCTTACCGTCTTTATATATTTCAAATTCGTCGGTTATGGAGGTTTCTGTCTGCCATTTCGAAATGTCGGTCACAATGTACGGTGTGGCTCTGCGGTAAGCTTCCACCACCGTTTTGTTTTCGCCCAGAAGAGCTGTTATTATATCTCCCTTTTCAAGCACATTTTCCGAAAGATCGCCGTTGTAGTTTTCGGGCAGGTCCACAGTGTAAGGTGTTCCCGAAACAGTAATGGCACAAAGGTCCCCATCGGTATATTCAAAGGCATCAACCGTTCCCGTGATACTTTCGTCATAAACCCATGCATAACGGAACTCGGGCGATGTATAAATTACGTTGTGCTTTTCCACATCGGCAATGTTTATGCTTTTGCCGTTTTTATAAACGGTGTAGCTGTTATTTACGCCCGTTTTCTGCTGCCAGGCAGAAACATCGGTAACCACAAAAGGTCCTTTTTTGTCATCCTTGGTCAAAGCGTTGTAATCTATATTTCCATCGGCATCGGCGGCATAGCCCAGCGATTGGCAATAAGGTGTGCCGTTTTTGGTATAGGTGCAAAGAGTGTTGTAAATAAGGTACATGCACTCACGGCGTGTAAGCTGTTGACCGCGCACGGCAGAAATTCCCGTATCCATTTTGAGGGAAGTGTATTTTGCCAGCTGGCCTTCGGGATAAAAACCTATGAAATCCGTGTCGGTATATCCCAAAAGCTTAAGCATAATGGTAACGGCTTCCTCAAGCTTTACATTGCCGTTGGGTTTGAAGGTGCCGTCAAGATAACCTTTTATCCATCCGGCATCAACGGCGGTGCGTATGTAGCCTGCGCCCCAGAAATCCGGTGAAACATCAGGGAAAACCGAATAAGAAATCTTTACATTTGCATCGTCCTTGTGTGCGGATGCGGCAACAGCCATTTTTACAAATTCCGCACGGGTAACGTTATCGTCAAGGTGAAGATTTCCGTAATAATCGCCCTGCATTATTTCAAGTGAGCGCATTATTTTAATAATGCTGTCTTCCGCAAGTTCCGCACTTTTTTCCACCGCCAAAACAGGCATGGCGTGCAGCAGCAAAAAAAGTGCAAGAATTGCGCTGATAATTTTTCTCATATATATATCCTTTCCTGACAGGAATTTTTGATCAATCATGGCGCAAAGCATCAATGGGATTGAGCTGAGCGGCCTTTTTAGCAGGCAAATAGCCGAACAAAACGCCTATGCCTACTGAAATGCCCACCGAAACCAGTATCGAGTTAAGCGACGGAGCCGCCGGCATTCCCAAAAGATTTCCGGCGATTCTTGCACCGCCCACGCCGACGGCTATTCCCAAAAGTCCGCCGATAAGGCTTGTTGTCATGGCTTCAATAACAAACTGCGTCATAATATCGCGGCGTTTGGCACCAAGTGCCTTGCGTATACCTATTTCACGGGTGCGCTCGGTTACCGAAACCAGCATTATGTTCATAATGCCAATACCGCCTACCAGCAATGAAATTGCCGCAATCGCCGCAATAACCGTTACCATGGTGTCCATTATTTCGGTAACGGAATCAAGTATTTCGGCAAGCGCCGAAACATAAAAGGCGTCATCATCACCGTATGCATCATAAAGGGTGTTGGTTATCTGCTGCTTTACCGTGGTTACGGTTTCGTCGCTTGTGGCGAGCAGGGTGTAGCTTGATATGGTGCCCATGCGTGAAAAGCGTGCTGCGTTGGTATATGGAATATAGATAAAATTGTCGGCACCGGTATCATCGGTGGCATCGGTTATTTCATCGGCAACACCGATTATTGTATATAATTCGCCGTTTATTTTTATTGTGCTGCCAAGAGCTGCGCCGTTGTAAACATCGGCGCTGTTTAGATATGCGCCCACATAGCAAACCTTGTTACGGAGTTTTATGTCCATGTATGTTATAAATCTGCCGTAGGCTGTTTCATAGGATTTTATGGTCAGGTAATCTTCGCCCACGCCCGTTATTGTGGTGGATAGGTCCTCTGTCCACCGTGCAGGACGCACTGTTAACGAAAGCGATACTACAGGGGAAACTGCTTTTACGGTTTCCTTATGTTGCTCTGCAAATTCGTACATCTGATCATCGGTAAATGTACGGTTTGAACCTCGTCCCCTCAATGTTACGGATACAGAGCGGGTGCCCATGCTTTCAAAGGTGCTGCTTACTTCTGATGTCATGCCGTTGCCGAGGCTCATGATAAGAATAACCGCACCAACACCTATAATAATGCCAAGCATGGTTAAAAACGCACGCATTTTATTGGTGAGCAGGCTTTTTAATGCAAGTATAAAGGACTGTCCTATTCCCATTACGCATCACCTCCGGCAGGGGTGTTTTGAAGCTCCAGGGGAATGTCGGGGTTTACAACTGCTTCGGGAAGATGTGCAGGACCGTCATAAACTACCTTGCCGTCCTGCAAGCGGATAATGCGCTGAGCTTTTTTTGCAATGGAATTATCATGGGTGATAAGCACAATGGTATTTCCTTCGGAATGAAGCTGCTGTAAAAAATCCAGAACTTCACGTCCCGTGCGTGAATCCAGCGCACCTGTGGGCTCGTCTGCCAGAATTACCGACGGATTGCCTGCAAGTGCACGGGCAATGGATACACGTTGCTGCTGACCGCCCGAAAGTTGTGACGGAAAGTTTTTTGCTTTATCGGTAAGTCCCACCCTTTCAAGGGCTTTTGTTGCGCTTTTGCGGCGCTCACCTTTGGATACGCCTGCATAAAGCAAGGGGAGTTCTACGTTTTCCTGCACCGTGAGCTTGGGGATAAGGTTGTATTGCTGAAAAATAAATCCCAGCATTTTGTTGCGGATAACCGCAAGCTCGTTGTCGTTCATGGTGCTTACATCCACTCCGTTTAGGTAATAATCGCCGTGGGTGGGCACATCCAATGCACCTATTATATTCATGCAGGTGGATTTTCCCGATCCCGACTGACCTACTATTGCCACAAACTCTCCGCGCTTTATGGTAAATGATATATCATCTGCGGCACGGACTTCGGTATCGCCCATGTTATATATTTTGAATATGTGATCAAAAACTATAAGCTCCTCATGCTGTTGGGGCATTTGTTTGATTTTTGCCATAGGTATGCCCTTTCTCAGCGACCGCCCATGCCGGAGGAAGGACGGCTCATTCCGCCATTCATTCCGCCCGAAGGAGGTCCGCTCATACCACCCATGCCGCCGGGAGTCATTCCGCCCATACCACCCATGCCGAACATTGCGGCAAAGGAGTTCTGGGTTACATTTACGATTTCTGCAATAACCACATCGCCTTCTTCAAGACCTGATACTATTTCAACGTATTCTTCGTTGCTGGCGCCGGTTTCAACCTGAATTATTTCGGTTTCGGGTTTTTCGCTTACAACCCTATCGGGGATTTCCACAGATTCAGGCATATCTTTGCGGAATTGGTTTTCGGGGCTCTCGGATGCAGTTGCATCAGGTGTCCCGGTTGCATTTTCAGGCATTGTGCCGGCGGTAAGCTTACCGTCAGGTACGGTTTTGTCTGGCATATTTTCTGCCGCCACGCCTTTGTTTTCGCGGTTCTTTTCTCCGGGGATATTTTGTCTGCCGTCAGTTGTGTCCTGAGAAGAATCGGAGGTATTTTTTACTTTTTCCACACGGTTTCCGCGCAGAATTGCCTCAACGGGCAGGGTAAGCACGTTTTCGTGGCTGGAAATAATTATTTCGGCATTAATGTTCATGCCGGGTAAAAGCTTGTCATTGCCGTCTATTTCAACGGTTACGGGATAAACGGTTGTGCCGCCCGATGACGAGCCCACAATGCTTTTTTTGGTTACAATACCTTCGAATGTTTCGTTTTCCATGGAATCCGATGTTATGTTGACCTTTTGTCCCACCTGTATAAGGCCAAGGTCAAGCTCGTCAATGCTCATGTCAAATGTAAGCTTTGACATATCGTATATTATAGCCAGAGTTGTGGTGGAGGACATGGAATTTGAACCGATGGTATCGAGATACTTGTAGTTTTTCTGCACCACGGTGCCTGCAATAGGCGCTTTAATTGTGTAATCCTCAAGCTTTTCTTCAAGATCATTCAATGCCTTTACCTGGTTATCGTAAGCTTTCTTTGCGGATTTTGCCTGGTTGTCAAGTGTTTCGGATGACACATCCAGCACATGACTGCCTTTTGAAACAAAACCGCCTTCCGAAAGAGAAAGGCTTACTATTTCGCCGGAGGCTGTGGAAAGTATGGTATCTTCCTCGTTATAGCTGAACGTTCCCTGGCCTGCACAGTAATATGTAGTTTCGGAAGAGTAGGGGATATATGCATAGGCAGGCATGCCGAAATATATTCCGCCGGGGTTGTGTATGGAAATTTTAACGTTGCGTACAACAGATCCCGTGGAATTCACCGAGGTGATGTTGGATATTTCGGTTACAGTTCCTTCAAGCACTTCATCGGTATCGCTGAAGGTTATAACGGCATTTGTACCGTTGCGGATAAAATCTGTATCGGTGGCGAAAAACGGAACCTCAAGAACCATGGTTTCGCTGTCCACCACATATGCGATTTTTGAGCCTTCGGATATTTTATCGCCAACCTCCACATAAAGCTCTCTTACAATTCCCGAAAAATCAGATGTAACGGCAAGGTCGGAATAATCTTCAAGTATATCCTGATAATCCTCCCACGCTTCATCCACATCCTTTTTCTTTTCGTCAATGTCATCCTGAATGTCGGAAGAATCAATAACGTAAAGAACACGGTCTTCTTCAACCTCGTCCATTTCTTCAAAATCAGCTTTTAAAATATCGCCCGAAACTGTGGCGGTGATATTGTATGAATCGTAAGGCTGCAAAGTTCCCGTGCCGGTAAGTGTGGTGGTAATATCACGCCGCTGCACGGTATAAAGGGTGTAACCGCCCGATAAATCCGCCGCCTTGTTTTTTACAACATATGACAAAGCGGTTGAACGCAATGACGGAACAAACATTACCGCCACAAGAGCCAGTATTAAAACCAATATTATGATAAGAAATATCTTACCGGCGCTTATGCGTTTTTTTGCCGTTTTGCGTTTTGCGGCTTTTTTATTTGAATTCTGCGGCATAGGTGAAGGTTCCATTTCCTTAACCGCAGTTTGCGTGGATTTGTTTTCGCTGTCGCTCATACATGTCCTCCGTTTTGAAAACATTATCTCATGTTAATTATTCACGGTACTATTATTGCATGGTTATGTGTTACAAAATTGTTTGTTAAGTGAAAAACAGCTGTTTTTTTATGGAAGTTTGTTTTATTAGTTTGTTAACTAACTATTTCGTGACAATCAATTTTTTGTACCCAAAAGCACCGGCAAATGTATTATTTGTCGTTTGTTACGTTGCCGTTGCCCCAAACGGGTATTTCTTCACCCAAATATTTTGGCAAAATGCCAAATGATGATGTAAAGAAATCCTTTAACCTTGCGGCACATTCACGCACCTCACGCAGGTGCTGACCGCGGTAATTAAGTATGGCGGCATCAACTCCGCAGGCTTCGATGCTGCGCTTGTCTGCTATAAACAAGGCACGGTATAAATGGTACTTCTGCGTTACTATGCATATTTTTGAACATCTGAATATGCTTTGTGCCCTGTAAATGCTGTCATAGGTGGAAAAGCCTGCGTGGTCCATAAAAATATCGCTGTCGGGCACGCCCTTAGCAACAAGGTAGCTTTTCATTGTGTTTACTTCGTCATAGTCTTCGGTGCCGTGATCTCCGCTTACTATTATTTTGGGCGATATGCCTTTGCGGTAAAGTTCAAGACCGCAATCCAGTCTTTCGGCAAGCATGGCAGAAGGACTTCCGTCGGGGCGCAGACCTGCACCGAGGATAAGAATACAATCGTAGGTTTTATCCGTTGGGGCAGCATCTGCCGAATCATATATCCTGCCTTTTGTGCTTTGAATTATATATACGTTTATGATGATGACGAAAAGCACAATTGCGGCAATTGCCGCAATTGTACCAATAATTATTTTTTTGAATGGAATTTTTTTCATTTATTTATCCTCAGCGGTAGTATTTATAATATATTACCACGGTGCGTTCACGTCCCACGGCTTTGTCGAAGGCGGTAAGTATGGCTCCCTCCAGGGTAAGCAGTTCGCCTGCCTGCATGCCGGCAATATCTGCCCTGAAAACTTCGGTTATTCCGCAGGTGACGGCAAATTCCGTTTCGCTTACTATGTTGGAATGTCCTTCCCTGCCGATGACTGTTTCAATGCCGTCAACCCGTTCTGTGACATATTTTATGTATTTCCCGTCCAGCTTTTTTGCCATTTCCATGCGGAACAGAAAACTGTTTTCGTCTTTTTTGGCAATGGCTGATTTTATTTTGTCAAATATACCCAAATCACTTGTCCTCGTATTTTTTTATAAAATCCGCAACCATGCAGCCAAGCTCCACATCACCGTTTTCAAGAACAGTTCTCACATATTGGCAATGTCTGCCGTGCTTTACTTCATGCGTGATATTTTCGGTAAAACCAAAATGTTTTAATGTGGAAAGCATAAGCATGGTCTGTTCGTAACGGTTTTCCATATCGTTATCCGAAACCACAAAGTGCATGGGAGGATAACTTTCCGCAAGCCCTGCGTAAAAAAGCGGAGCTGATTCATCCACAACAACACGTCTGCTGTCTTCGCCGGAATATTTCAATACATTAAAGTGCTTTGTGGGCTGGCCCGCATCGTGGAAATAACCTTTTACCGCATTGTAGCAGCCGCGTTTTTCAAGAATACTCTTTGAAAAGCAAAGCATCATTGAAAGGTACCCGCCCGCAGAGCTTCCGCCGACATATATGCCTTGCGGGGTGCAGTAGTTATGTATGTTTTCTGCCGTCCATTTAACGGCATCTGCCGCATCCTCAACAAAATCGGGATATTTTGCATCAGGAAACATTCTGTAATCCGCGTTTACCGTTGCAATTCCGTACTTTGCAAGCGTTGCATTTAATGCAGTGTAGTTTTTTCTTGTGCCGTTTTCAAGACCGCCTCCGTGAAAATACACAAATACGGGGCAGTTTTGAGTGTTGTCGGGCAGAGTAACATCAAGCATGCGGAAATTGTCATTTTCCACACCGTGACAATAGGATATATTTTCGATTACTTTCATTGTTTTTCCTCCGAAATGTCAATCACGCTGGCGCGTTTTATTATTTCGCATTCGAGTATAACGGTTTGTTTTTTGCAGGTTTTGCCGGAAAGCTCGTTCATTATTATATCCACCGCGCATTCGGCGGCTTTTTCTGTGGGGATTCTTATGGTGGTAAGAGGGGTGTCAAGGAATTTTGACATGGGAATATCATTAATTCCCATAACGGAAATATCCTCGGGCACTTTTATTCCTGCTGAGCGCAAGGTGTGCATAAGTCCGTATGCAACCTCATCATATGCCGCAAGCAAGGCAGTGGGACGATTTTCGGCAGGCATATTTATAATTTTTTCTGCCGCATAGTTGCCTATGATCTCAAATCTGCCTTCCTCACAGAAAATGTGATCGGGGTTGTATTTACCGCAAACCGTTTCCATACTTTCGCAAAATGCCGTTTCCTTTTGCTTTGTAAGTATTTCGCCCACATAACCAATTTTTTTGTGCCCCATATCGTGCATATAGCTTACAGCACTCAGTATGGCAGCGGTAATATTCGGGTACACCGAGTTTTCGCCCGGAATATTTGCCAGATAAACCACGGGAAAGGGCAGAGTCTTTTTGTAATGCGGAACTTCCAGACAAACAGCTGCGGAAATTTCGTTTTCGGCAATGCAACGTTCAATAACGCTGTTGAGTTTATCCTTATCAAACCCCGTAATGAAAACAGATGCTTTGCCGCCGCGTTGCTCAATAAGGCGGCACAGGCATGTAACATATTCGGAATAGTGGATGCTTATTATTTCAGGGCATATAAGTGCAACCGTGGGGCATGTGCCGCTGCGGTTATCCATCTTGCGCTTTTTTTGTTCGGAAAAATAACCGAGTTCTGCGGCGGAACGGCGAACAAGTTCTTTTGTTTCGTCGCTTATATCCTTGCCGTTGGAAAGTGCTTTTGAGGCCGTGGAAACCGAAACTCCGGCATGCTTTGCCACTTTTTGAAGCGTCATATTTTCACCTCCGAAATCCTGTTTATCTAAAACTAATTTTACCATATTTTCTGCAATTGTGCAATAAATTTTTCAAATCTTTATTGACGGCACAACACAAAAGCATTATAATAATAAAAAATGTTAAAAAGAGGTCTTTTTCTTGAAAAAATATAAAATCATAGATGCCCATTGCCACATTTACCCTGACAAAATAGCCGAAAAGGCATCGCAGAGCACAGGCCGTTTTTATGATATACAAATGACATATGACGGCAAGGTTTCCACTCTTAAAGATGCGGCAAAGCAGGCAGGCATAGATCATTGCATTGTTCAGTCTGTTGCCACAAAGCCCGAGCAGGTTTCGTCCATAAACCGCTTTATTGCTGCTTCCGTGGAGGAATCGGCAGGATTTATGACAGGTCTTGGAACCTTGCACCCCGAAAGCACGGATATTTCCGCAGATATAGATGAGCTGATATCCCTGGGACTTAAAGGAGTAAAGCTTCATCCCGATATTCAGGGATTTAAGATAGATGATTATCGTTGCCTTGAAATATACCGTCTGTGCGAGGGCAGATTGCCCATTTTGTTCCATACCGGCGATAAACGGTATGACATGTCCAATCCCAACAGACTTATGCCCATACTTGAAATTTACAGCGGTCTTACCGTTATTGGTGCACATTTTGGCGGATACTCCGTATGGGAGGATGCGTTAAGCTCTTTGCCGCAGTATAAAAACATATTGGTGGACTGCTCATCCAGCTTTTTCTGTATGAGCGATGACGATATCCGCAGAGCCATAGATGCCTTTGGTGCTGACCGTGTTATGTTTGGCACGGATTATCCCATGTGGCAGCCACTGGGCGAGGTGGAAAGGCTTCTTTCACTGGGGCTTGAGGATGAGGTTTATGAAAAAATATTCCACAAAAATGCCGAAAGGGTGTTTTCGGTAGCGCAGTAATGTACGCTATATGATGTCCGATGCCTCACGCCTTATATTGCGTGGGGTTTTGCCTGTAAATCTTGCTAAAACCTTGCGCATATACATGGGCGATGAAAATCCAAGCTTTTCGCTGATGTATTCAACGGTGTAATCGGTGTTTTTCAAAAGCTCTGTTGCACGTATACAGCGCACCTTGTTTTTGTATTCAATGGGGGTGAGCGATGTATGCTTTTTAAAAACCGAGTAAAACCCCGACTCACTCATTCCGCAAAGCGACGCAAGAAAAGGAACATCAAATTTCCCTTCAGTGTTCTGCTCAATATAACGTATAGCAGGCATGACCGAAACAGTAATGTTTCGGTTTTTTTCTTTTTCAAGTAAAGGCAAGGCTTTTGCGAAAAGACTGTAAAATAACAAAAGCGCCTCTGCAGGAGAAGTTTCACAGCAGTCATGTATTTTTTCCGCAACACTTAGCGCATCGGGGATATTTACCTTTTGCAAAGAGAATTGTATATCATTTTCGTTATCCGACATAAATACAAACGGAATGGAGTAAAACACAGGCTTTGGGTTGCCGTACCACTCCGAACGGTAAACCTTGCCCTTTGGAATGTAAACGGTTTCGCCGCATTCTATGGTAAAATCCGTATCAGGAGTGCAAAAACGGGCACTTCCATTGATGATTATTCCGAAATAATTAAAGGGAGCACCTAAATTTATGTGGTTTACAGTGCCGTTGTCAGGACTTAAAATAACCGTGTTGAAATATGAAAGGCAGTAGCTGTCAAAATTCAGAAAAACACACCTCTTTGGAGAATAGTAACCTTTTTGTATAGTATAGCATATTTTTTTGTATTAATCAATGCGGTATTATAAAAATATAACTTATATTTTGAGAGGTGGCATTTTATGCAACAGACAACAAAAACCATATCATTTACAGCTCCCGGTATTGCCGAGTGTGCTTTTTTGCCGCTGGCGACACCCGATAACGAAAACTCTGTTCTTGTACGCCATTATGTAACCACCGTAAGCTGCGGTACCGAGCGTGCAAATCTTATGGGGCACCCAAATGTTGCAGGCGGTCATAAGGTGGATATGGAACACTATTTTCCCCGTTCGCTCGGCTACAGCGGAGCAGGTGTTGTGGAAGCCGTTGGTAAAAATGTTACCCATGTAAAGCCCGGCGACAGAGTAACCACATCCTGGGGCATACACACCGAATACCGTTGGTTTCCCCATCATCAGGTGCGCAAGATTCCCGACGGTGTTTCGTTTGAGGATGCTGCCCTTTGCCACATAGCCACATTCCCCATGGCAGGCGTGCGCAAAACAAAGCTGGAATTCGGCGAAAGTGCCATGACAGTAGGTCTTGGAATTCTTGGAGTAATGTCCGTAATGTTCATGAAGCTTGCCGGTGCATACCCTGTTATAGGTGTGGATCCCAACCCCGATCGCCGCGCATTTGCAAAACAGTTTGGTGCGGATTTTGTTCTTGATCCTACAGCGGAAGATTTCCCCGAGCAGGTGCGCAAGCTTACCGACGGCAGAATGATAAATGCCGCTGTTGAGGTTACGGGCAATGGCCCTGCGCTTGACAGAGCTCTTGATGTTATGGCGGAATTTGGCAGAGTATCTTTACTTGGCTGCACTCGTGATTCTGATTTCACCATTGATTATTACAAAAAGATCCATGCCCCCGGCATTACTCTTGTGGGCGCCCACACAAACGCGCGCCCCAGAATTGAATCCCACGATGGCTGGTGGACGGAATATGATGATATAACCGCCGCTTTGCGCCTTATTGCGGCAGGAAGAATAAACTTTGACGGTTTTGTGTGCGAAACACATACCCCCGAGGAAGCCCCCGAAGTTTATGCAAGACTTGCCGAAAACAAAAACTTCCCCGTGTGCGTACAGTTTGACTGGAGAAAATAAAAAGGAGTAACCAAAATGAGAAAATTAAGAGTTGTACAGGTAGGCACCGAGCATGACCATGCTCCTGCCTTTATGGATGCAATTTCACACATTCCCGAATATTATGATCTTATCGGCATTATCGAAGAAAAAGAAAACCCCGATTGCCAAAGTGCAATAATGTCCTGGTCTGCCGACAGATTTCCCCCTTACATAACCTGGGAGCAGGCTTTTGAGCTTAAACCCGACGCTTTTGTTATAGAAACCACCGAGCTTGAAATGGTGGAAAATGCCATCCGTGCGTTGGAGGCAGGCTACCACGTTTATATGGATAAACCCGGCAGCGAAGATACCGAGCAGTTCCACCGCATGTGCAATATTGCAAAGGAAAAAAATCTTGTACTTTGCCTGGGTTATATGTACCGTTACAATCCTGCTGTGTTGCACGCCAAAAAGCTTATGGAAGAAGGAAAGCTTGGCGAAATATTCAGCGTGGAAGCGCAGATGAGTGTGCGCCATCAGAACACCAAGCGTGCATGGCTTTCAAGATTTCAGGGCGGCATGCTGTATTTCCTTGGTTGTCACCTTATAGATCTTGTTGTTCAGTTTTGCGGTTTTCCCGATGAGGTTATCCCCATGAACGCAAACACCGGCATTGACGGTAACAACAGCATTGATCTTGGCTTTTGCGCTTACAAATATAAAAACGGCTATTCCTTTGTAAAAACCTGTGCCACCGAGATAAACGGTTATGAGCGCCGTCAGCTTGTTATAAACGGCAGCCTCGGAACCATTGAAATAAAGCCGCTGGAACGCAACCTTGACGGCGGACGCATTAATTCCGAATACCGCGAAACGCTTAACAATGATGTCCCCTGGCGTGATAACAGCACCACCACCGTGTGCGAGCCTTACTTCCGCTATGACGAAATGTTCAAAAGCTTTTACGAATATGTATGCGGCATAAAGCAGAATCCTTACACATACGATTACGAAGCAAAGCTGCATGATCTTATAATGGAATCCTGCAAATAATCCTTGTTATTAAACAATTTTTCACCCGTGGTGCAGTATATGCACTACGGGTATTTTGTTATGTAAATAATACCCAAATAAAAAAATAATAATTGGTAATTTTAACAGTTGCAATTTGTGGCGTATAATGTTATAATGCCCCAAACGGAACATTTTTCCGTTTGGCATATACGGTTAAAGGAAGTGACTATATGTTACCCGTTAACATTCCCGATAAAGAGGAATTAAAGTTTTTTGCTTCGCACGGCATAAACGAATCCGATATTCTTGCGGCATTGAAGCTGGATATGGATACCGATGGCAATTTCGGTACCACCTGGCTTTTGCTTGATAAAACACTAAAAAAGCTTTGCCGTTTGGATATAACAAAAAATATATACGATGAATTTGAGCTTGCTTTGCTCGTGAATCCGTACATAGATAACTACAACACCTCGAATGCGCTGCTTGCATACAGCGTGTCTTGTCCTGTTTCCTTTTCGGGGGAAACAAAGGAGTATGAGGAAAACTGTGAACAAGCCGTAAAAAGCGGTGTCACAACGATTGTGGGCTATTGTACCAACGCGTGCAAACGCAGGCTCTTTGCTTTTGTGCATATATGGGAACGCCTTATGATCAACGAAGAAGTTACAGAGGATGATCCTATTTTTGAACAGTTCCATGCCAAGTGTCCCAAGTGCGGTACGGTGTATGAGGATCAGAACCGCCGTGTATGCAAAAACTGCATCAACAAAAAAGGGTTGCTTGTAAGATTGCTTGCTTATTTCAAACCGTTTAAGCTTCAGTTGGCAACGGTGGTGGTTTGCCTTGTGCTTTCGTCGTTTTTGTCACTCATGTCGCCCATACTTTCGGGGCAACTGCTTTATGACCAGGTTATAGATTCCACCGAAAAATCCGATCCCAACGTGTTTGAAGAACATGGCTGGCTTGTGCTTGAATATGACGGTATAATGGGTACTGCGGCAAATCTTTTTACCGCCCTTACAGACAAGCAGTATTATTACTACACCCCCGATGAAAACGGAAAGTATGTTTATTCCGAAGAGTCGGGCTCCTACACAAAGGCGGAGAATTCCGAAAGCTCCGAAAAATATTCTCTTATCATTACCGATAACAAGGACGAATCTCCTGATATCAGGCAGGTTACGGGAAGACTTCATTCGGGTGTATATGTATATGCCGTTGTGGCGGTTATATTCCTTATGGCGTTGCTTTCGCTGGGAATACAAATAATAACCAACCGTGCCAACGCTCACATGTCCACAAGAGTTACAAAAAATATGAAAAACGATATTTTTAAAGCCATGTCGGCGCTGTCGCTTTCGTATTTCAATCAAAATCCCACCGGCCGCCTTATAACAAGGGTAAATTACGATGCGGTAAAAATACGCAACTTTTACATAGGCGGTGTTCCGTACCTTATTGTCAACGTGCTTAATTTTGTGGGACTTACTGCGTTTTTGTTTTCAATAAACGTAAAGCTCACGCTGATAGTGTTTATTCCCATCCCCGTCATAATACTTATTTTCCGCATAATGCTGCCCAAGCTGTGGCGCACATACTCACGCCAGTGGCGCAGATCCTCGGCACTCAACTCCATGCTGGGCGATGTGCTTAACGGTGCCCGGGTTGTAAAAGCCTTTGCCAAGGAAGCAGACGAAACTCACCGTTTTTCAAAGTATACCGAAAGACTGTGCG
This sequence comes from Eubacteriales bacterium, assembly GCA_045532495.1. GTDB lineage: Bacteria > Bacillota > Clostridia > Oscillospirales > CAG-382 > UMGS1052. The sequence goes on from JAZSGA010000215.1 coordinate 20,009, forward strand.
AAGCAAACCTTAAAGTAAACATTATAACCCTTGCTATTTTCCCTGTGGTAAGCTTGCTTATAGGTATGACCTCCCAGGCCATTTGGGGCTTTGGCGGTATAAATGTAATGGGTGGCACAATGACATATGGTCAGCTTGCCACATATCTTGGATATTTGGGCATGATATTTGGTCCGCTGGACTTTTTCTCCACCTTTACAAACCTTATAACCGATACCATAAACTCCGCACAGCGCATGTTTGAAATACTTGACATGGTGCCCGAGATTGCCGACAGTAAAAATCCTGCCGAACCCGAAAAGCTTGAAGGCAATATAAAATTTGACCGTGTTTGCTTCCATTATGCGCCAAACCGTCCCATACTTGATAACGTGTCCTTTGAAATTCACAAAGGCGACCATGTTGGTCTTGTGGGCCATACCGGTTCCGGAAAATCCACGGTTGCAAACCTGATAACCCGTATGTACGATGTAATATCCGGCAGCGTTTCCATTGACGGAATAAACGTAAAGGATATAAAAACCTCCGTGTTGCGCAAAAATATTGCAGTGGTTTCCCAGGAAGTATTCATTTTTGGCGGTACAATTGCTGATAATATCCGCTATGCAAAACCCGATGCTACCATGGATGAAGTTATTGCCGCTGCCAAGGCGGCAAATGCCCACGATTTTATAATGCGTCTGCCCGAAGGGTATGAAACCATGGTGGGTATAGGCAGCAGATCCCTTTCCGGCGGAGAACGCCAAAGGGTATCCATTGCCCGTGCGCTGCTGCTTTCACCGTCAATTCTTATCCTTGACGAAGCAACGGCTGCCATGGACAACGAAACCGAAAAACAGATCCGTGACGCCATAGATCAGCTTGTTGTGGGCAGAACCACCATATCCATTGCCCACCGACTTTCTACACTTAAAAACTGCAACTACATAATGGCAATAGAGCACGGCGAGCTTGCCGAAATGGGCACCGCCGAAGAACTTATGAAAAAGAAGGGCGTTTATTATAACCTTTATACACTGCAAAACGATCAGATGAACCGTGTTATGCAGGGGCTTTAAGCAGCTAAAGAAAGGAGCAAGACCATGCCTGTAAAAACAGAAACCAAAGCAAAAACCGAAGAATATACCAGCGAAGAAATAGAAGAAATGTTCAATAAGCGTCAAAGCGTTCCGCTTACCCCGCAAAACGCAAGGTTTTACCGCTCGGGCGGCGGACTTATATCGCTGGAACTAAAAAATGCCGACGGAGAAACCGAAAATTTTGAACGTGTGGTGGTTATCCGATCGTTTCCCGTTTCCAATCCCGATGACTATATTTCTATCCGCGAGCCTTCAACCAAGCGCCGTGGCAACGGATCGGAAATAGGTATGATACGCAACATCAACGAGTTTGATACCGCAACCGTGGCACTTTTGCGCGAGGAGCTTGACCGCAGATATTTTACGCCTGAAATCAAAAAGATATATTCCATGAAGGAAAAATTCGGTTATTCATATTGCGATGTGCTTACAAGTGCCGGAAAAATAACTTTTGTGCTTAATAATCCCTATTCCAACATACGCACTTTGGAAAACAAAAGCGTGCTTATTTCGGATATGGACGGCAACTGTTTTATGATTCCCGATCCCGAAAAACTTGACAAAGTAAGCTACAAAAAGATAGAAATTTATCTGTAACCGAAAAAATCACCGAAAGGCTGTGTGACGGTATGAAATTGTTATACCAACTGCCGGACGCCGAAAAGGCGATATTCGAAAGCAATTCATCAAAAGATGAAAAGCTTATGTATTGCCTGCCCTTTAATATAGAGGATGACCGTTTTGTGGATGACGGTTATATGGTGTTTACCGACAGATACATATATAAAATACTGGATAAAACGCTTGTCGAAAAGTACGATCTTGCCGAAATGAGCGATTATTCCACTGAAATTCTTTACGGTTCCTGCGGATTTTTTGCAAAAGTAAAGGGCAATACCACTCTTTTGTGCCGCTTTGTAACCGCAAGGCACATGCCCAGATACACCGTTATGGTAAAGGCGTGCGAACTGTTGAGCCAAAGGCTTACAGAACCCATAACCAACAGCGAACCCGAAAACTATTGCCCGAAATGCTCACGTCCTTACATAAAAAACACTCATTTCTGCCCATTTTGTCAGGATAAAAAAGAGATATACAAAAAACTGTGGGCAATGACAAAAGGTCTGCGTCTGATGATGCTGTTTCCGCTTATTGCGGCGGTAATTTCCGTGGCGCTCAGGTTTATTTTGCCTGCAGTGCAAAAAATTGCCATCAACAAATTCATAACAAACCCCGCGGTGGATATAGGCGACAGCAAAACCCTGGTGCATTTTATAACGGTTATTCTGTGCATTGTGATGCTGGATATTCTGCACCGCGCCACAAATGTTGCCCAAAACCGCATCGCTGCCATATCGGGTAACAGATTTACAAAAATGCTGCGAACCGTGCTTTTTGAAAAGATCCAGATACTTTCAATGTCATCTGTTCAGCAAAAATCCACGGGTGACCTTATGGGACGAATAAACAACGATGTTACCGTGGTGCAAAATTTTGTAACATCTCTTTTGCCCACGTATTTTGCACAGCTGTTTTCGTTTATCCTTGCATTGGTGCTGTTGCTGTTTTTAAATCCTTATATGTGTCTGTTTGTGTTTGTGCCCTTACCTGTGGCTGTAAGCGCCATTGTGCTTTTCCGCAAAACGCTTACCCGACGCAATATCCACGCATGGTCGCTGGCGCGCAGAACAAACCGAAAGCTGCAGGACATTTTAAACGGCATACGTGTTGTAAAGGCATATGGTAACGAAAAAGCCGCAGTGGGCGAATTCACGGGTTGTACCGAAAATCAGGCGGTTCAGGACGAGTCCAATGCAAAACTGTACGATACCTTCTTCCCGCTGGTGGGTTTTGCAATAAGATTCGGCAGTTACCTTATATTGCTTTACGGAAATATAATGCTGTTTGGCGGCGGAATGAGCGTGGGTGATCTTAACCAGTTTACCAGCTATTCCAATATTATATATGAGCCTCTTATGCAGATAACCCTTATTCCCCGTAACATTTCGGATTTCCAGACATCGCTCAGCAAAATATTCGAAATTCTTGAGGAAGAACCCGAGGTTTCTGATATAAACCTGCCCGTGGATATCCGCATAGAAGGCGATGTAAGCATTAAAAACGTAACATTTGGCTATGATACCTACAACCCCGTGCTTGAGAATATCAACATCGAAATAAACCAGGGCGAAATGATAGGCATTGTGGGACATTCCGGTTGCGGAAAAACCACGCTTATAAATCTTATAATGCGACTTTACGATGTAACCTCCGGCGAGATACTTATAGACGGAGTAAACATAAAGGACATTTCTCAAAATGCTCTGCGCTCGCAAATGGGTGTGGTGCTTCAGGAAACCCACCTGTTCTCGGGCTCCGTGCGTGATAATATCCGTTACGCAAAGCCCTATGCCACAAACGAGGAGATAATTGCCGCGGCAAAACTTGCCAACGCCCATGAATTTATACTCAATCTGCCCGAAGGCTACAACACCATGGTGGGCGAAAAAGGCTTTTCACTTTCCGGCGGAGAACGTCAGCGCATAGCCATTGCCCGCGCACTTATACACGATCCCCGCATACTTATTCTTGACGAAGCCACGGCGGCACTTGATACCGAAACCGAAAAGCTTATTCAGGATGCCATAAATAATGTGGTGAAAAACCGTACCACCTTTGCCATTGCTCACAGGCTTTCCACTTTACGAAACGCCGATAAGCTGGTGGTGCTTGATCACGGCAGACTTGCGGAGTTTGGAACACATAAAGAATTGCTGGATAAAAAAGGTATTTATTATCACCTGGTGTTAAGCCAGCAGGAAGCAGTTACAAAATAAAAATAAATCCGGAACGGGAAACCGTTCCGGATATTTTGTTGCCGGTTATTATAAAGCGTATTTTTCCTTGTATTCGTTGAATCTGTTGTTAAATTCTGCATTGCCGCCTTTGATTTCGCCCAGATATTTATGCATATCCAGCGCATTGTGGCTTGACATTTCAAGGAGACATCCTGCAATGTTGGAGCAGTGGTCGGAAACGCGCTCAAAGTTTGTAAGCAGGTCGGAAAGCACAAAACCGTGTTCGATGGTACATTCATTTTTCTGAAGACGGATAACGTGGTTGAGCTTGATCTTGTCCTTAAGGCTGTCAATAACCTGCTCAAGAGGCTCAACAAGCACAGCTGTGTTCATATCGTCGTTTTCGTAAGCTTTATCCGCAAGGGTTATTATTTCGGCAAGTGCCGATGTCATAACGGCAATTTCCCTTTGCGCTTCGGCGGAGAAGGTTATCTTCTTTTCTTTCATTTCTTCGGCTGATTCAAGCACATTTACAGCGTGGTCGGAAATTCTTTCAAAATCACCGATCATATGCAAAAGCTTGGTAACCTGGCGGCTGTCCTGAGGAGTTATATCGGCACCGGAGATTCGAACAAGGTATGTGCCAAGGGAGTCTTCGTAGAAATCGGCTTTGGCTTCGTAATCACGAATAAGATCAGCTTTTTTGGGATCGTAGTTTGAAAGTGATTCAAGAGCCATGCGCATGGCATCGCAGGATATTTTAGCCATTGCGCGTGTAACACGCTCGGAAGATTCTATGGCAACCGAGGGAGTTTCGAGAAGACGTTCGTCAAGAAGATTAACATGTTCGTTTTCCTTGCCGTCCTTTATGGTAAGCTTTGCTGCCTTTTCAAGAAGGCTGGAGGCAGGGAACAGCAATATTACGGA
>JAZSGA010000016.1:0-3142 GCA_045532495.1 Eubacteriales bacterium
GGCAGATGCCGATGCAATCATTGCAGCACTCGAAACACCCGTAAGATCCGTAAAATGGACCTTTGATAAATGGGTAGATGACGGCGAAGGCACAATCACCGCAACATTTACCGAAAATACCGATCCCGAAATTTCCGCATATTACGTTCAGTATGGCGCAACAGGTGACGGTAAAACATATGATTCTCCTATCGGCACCATTGCAGGTGCAATCAAGGCAATCAATGCAGACGGTTGGGAAGAGGGCGAAAACGTAACAGTTTACCTTGTTCCCACAGGCAACGAGCCCACAAGAGCACAGCTTGATTACAAAAACACCACAGCCGGTGATCCTCCCATCAAGCTTGGCGAAGCAAACGGATTTATTTCGTTCCAGAACCCCAATGTTGCACACAAAGCAACTATTACTTATACAACCTACAACTACGGTGCAGAGGGCGTTGAAAAGATGATCCTTGCCAATGGTGATACAGTTACTTTGGCAGAGGCGAATAAGCCCAACTCCTGGCGATCAGGTCTTGCACATATGTATCTGCCCGGTCCTACAGTATTTAAGGATCTCTTCATTATCGACCTCCGTACAGATGCGTCCAACGACTTCTATACCCAGGGACACGATTTTGAACTTATCGACTGCGAATGGAGACAGACTGCTTACAACGCATCGCCTCTTGGCGGTTATACTTGGGAAGATTGGAAAAACCACTTCTGTCTCGGTAACCACGGTTCGCTTACTTATTCTCAGAATGCCAACAGCGACGGTGTTGTAAGGGTTGATAACCCCAGCCTCATTTATGACCTGTTCCTTATCTGCCGTGGCGAAAAGAACGGTACGTCCTACGCTTACTTCGGAAACGATACAACAGCAAGCACACTTCCCATTCTTTACAACACAAACAACGATAATGCTATTCAGCACGGTGTTGCAAACTATGTGTTCAACAACACCACAGTGAAAAATCTTATCAACAAAACAAAGTCGATTGATACAAACAACGACGGAAAAAATGATACCACCGTTGAGTTGACTTATCCTACAGCCGATGCTGTACAGATTATCCTCAACAACGGTTCTTCCATCACCACAAACACAGCAAACTTCAATGCGGATGTTTACATCCTCAACGTTGCAGACGGCGGTACACTTGATGCCACCGAAACTGCAGGTGTTTACACAGTAGATACCGAAAAGGCTTACGTTTATGCATATGCAGGCGGCGAAAAGATTTATTACGCTGAAGCAGGATCTACTCTTACAGTTGATGCCCCCGGCACATACCAGATTGGCTTCCTTGATGATGCAAGCGACGTTACAGCTGTATTTGAAGATGTGGCAGAAGGCTACGTGTTCGACGGCTGGTCTGATGACGGCAACGGCACCCTTACCGCAAAGACAAAGCCTGCAGAAGATGACGAAACCATGTTCTACGCTATGTACGGCGGAACAGGCGACGGTAGAACCCCCGATGCTCCCGCAAACACAGTTGCAGATGCAATCGTATCCATCAACGCAGACGTTGCAAGCGGCGTGCTTACAGCAGGTCAGAAAGTAACAGTTTACGTTAAGAGCGCTGATGACTGGCAGACATTTAACGCAGATGCAAAAGTCGGTCAAATAAAAGTAAACAATGTAGTTACAGAAAAATATGATCCCGTTGTTCATCATATGACAGTATGGAAGAACGGTGGCGGACAGCCTGCAGCATATTCTGTTGCACTTAACGTACAGAGCTATGACTATATCAACATTTCCTATATGCCCACTAACGAGAAAATCGGTTATAACGGCTCTATGGGTGTGAACGGCGATACAAAGTTCGATCACATTGCAATCGTTGATACTCGTTTTGGTTACAGAGAAATCATGGCATACGGTCACAATGTTACTTTCGGTGAAAACACAGTTATTGCTCACATGGACGTTGGCTCTGCAGAGTATCCCGCAACATGGGGCGGTAAATTTGGCTACGATGCCGGTAATATCACAGTGGGTGCTTACAATGCCGGAACATACAACGATGATGTTGTTATTCGCATTGACAATGCCATCAATATGATCGGCAACGACCGCGGTGTGTTCATCGGAAACTCTGTTGGATTCAAATCAACCTTCAACGGCAATTCTACAATCTATTTTAACAATCCCGATATTAAAACATCAATTCAGTGGGGTTCTCCCGGAGACAGTCAGCTCGGCGATATAAATATTGCCAAGACACTCAACCTCATATTCAATGACGCCAATACTATTTATTACAGATCAAGAAACTCCAAGAATCTCAAGGTACAAAGCCCGCTTACTACAGCTAACCTTCAGATCATTGCAAAAGACGGAATTACATACTATGCACAAGACGGAAAAACAGAGATTTCTGTTGCCGATATTCCTGCTAACGTAACAGTAACGGGCGGTAAGTGGATCCTCAAGCTCGCTCCCGGTCTTGATAACTTCCTTGATGTTACCGAAACAAACGGTACATTTACAGTAGAATCCGGCATAATTGCCGTTGCAACAAATGACGAAACCGGTGCAGTTACTCTCGGCTCCGGCAGCCTCATTCTTGAACCCGGCGTTTACACTATCACAAAGATGAGCGATGAAGAAATCGCCGAAACACTTGTAACAGTTACATTTGACGGCGAATCCGATGGCAAGATCTACGCAGCCAACAACGCATTTGCACTTCCCACACTCGAAAACAAGGCGCTTACACGCTTTATGGGTTGGAAGCTCAACGGCGGCGAAGAAGTACTTGCAGGCGGTTCTCTCTACACACCCACAACAGCAGGCGAAACTCTTGCATTCGTTTCTGTTTGGGAAAACTATGAAGATACCATCGCTGTTTACCTCGATTCCGCAAACGGTAACGATGAAAACGACGGTCTTACCCCCGAAACAGCAGTTAAGACACTTGCAACAGCAATCACAATCATCGATGCTCGCTCCGAGGGCACAAAGAAGATCGCTATAATTGGTGAATACGAGCACTCCGGAGCCATGACAAAAAATACCAATCCCATCGTGATTACAGGCGACGGCTCGGGCAACTCCGTATTCGATCTTTACAATGACCTTATTTACCTCGGCGGCGATATCAAGTTCGAAAACATCGAACTTACACACACAACTACCGCCAGCGGC
>JAZSGA010000030.1:0-3112 GCA_045532495.1 Eubacteriales bacterium
GGCAGATGCCGATGCAATCATTGCAGCACTCGAAACACCCGTAAGATCCGTAAAATGGACCTTTGATAAATGGGTAGATGACGGCGAAGGCACAATCACCGCAACATTTACCGAAAATACCGATCCCGAAATTTCCGCATACTACGTTCAGTATGGCGCAACAGGCGACGGTAAAACATACGATTCTCCTATCGGCACCATCAAGGGTGCTATCCAGGCTATCAATGCAGATGGTTGGAAAAAGGGCGAAAACGTAACAGTTTACCTTGTTCCCACAGGCAACGAGCCTACAAGAGCACAGCTTGATCTTACAGCTGCAAAGGAAGGCCTTACAGCTCCCGTAACAGAAGATACGACCCTTGGCTTTATCACTTACACATCTCCTAATGTTGCTCATGCTGCAACCATTACCTACACCACATACAATTACGGTGCAGAGGGCGTTGAAAAGATGATCCTTGCCAACGGTGATAAGGTATCATCCGGCAACCACAGAGACGGTTCAACTCATATGTTCCTTTGCGGTCCTACTGTATTTAAGGATATATTTGTTATCGACCTCAGAATGGACGGTTCTGCATGGGATTTCTATACCCAGAACCACGATTTTGAAGTGTCGAATGTAGATTGGCGCAGAACAAAGCGTTCCGGCAACCTCGGTTATACAGGCAGCGTTTGGGAAAACCATTTCTACATCGGTAACCACGGTTCGCTTACTTATTCTCAGAATGCCAATAGCGACGGTGTTACAATCATTGATAACCCCACATTTATCTATGACTTGTTCCTTATCTGCCGCGGTGAAAAGACAGGTACATCCTACACTTACATCGGTAACGACGATGTGGCAACCAATCTTGACATAGCTTATAACACAAACAACGATAATGCTATTCAGCACGGTGTTGCAAACTATGTGTTCAACAACACCACAGTGAAAAATCTTATCAACAAAACAAAGTCGATCGATACAAACAACGACGGAAAAAATGATACCACCGTTGAGTTGACTTATCCTACAGCCGATGCGATTCAGTTCGTGCTCAACAACGGTTCCTCCATCACCACAAACACTGCAGATTTCAATGCGGATGTTTACATCCTCAAAGTTGCAGACGGCGGCACACTCGATGTGACCGAAACTGCAGGTGTTTACACAGTAGATACCGAAAAGGCTTACGTTTATGCATATGCAGGCGGCGAAAAGCTTTATTACGCTGAAGCAGGCGCAACTCTTACCGTTGATGCCCCCGGCACATACCAGGTTGGCTTCCTTGATGATGCAAGCGATGTTACAGCTGTATTTGAAGATGCGGCAGAAGGCTACGTATTCGACGGCTGGTCTGATGACGGCAAGGGCACTCTTACCGCAGTTACAAAGCCTGCCGCTGACGATGAAACAATGTTCTATGCTATGTACGGCGGAACAGGCGACGGCAGAACACCCGGTGCTCCTGCAAACACAGTTGCAGATGCAATTACTGCCATCAATGCAGACGTTGCAAGCGGAGTTCTTTCCGCAGGTCAGGAAGTAACAGTTTACGTCAAGAACGCTTCCGACTGGCAGACATTTAACTCTACATGGGAACTTACAAGCGGTACTGACGCATTCAATGCAGTTCCACAGATAGGCGGCGGTGCAGGCAAGCAGCTCCACCATATGACCGCGTGGAGAACAAACGGCGAACAGCCCGCTGCATATTCTGTAGTTCTTAACGTTCAGAGCTACGACAGCATTACTCCTACTTATATGCCCTTCTCGCAGTATCTCGGTCATAACATTTCTCTTGACCTCAACGGTACTACGAAGTTCGATCATATCGCAATAGTTGATACCCGTTACGGTTACCGCGAAATCGAAACCCACGGCAACGATGTAACCTTCGGAGCGAATACCATCTTTGCACATCTCGACGTCGGCGAAGCATCCAGCGAACCTAAAGTGAGATGGAACGGTAAGTTCGGCTACGATGCAAACAACGTCACAGTCGGCGCATATAACAAGGGCACCTACAGCAACGATGTTGTTCATCGTTACAACAACGCATTCAATATGATCGGCGGCGACCGCGGTGTATTCCTCGGCGGTTCCGTTTCCAACCCATCTGTATTCAACGGAAATGTTTCCGTTTACTTCAATAACCCCGGCATAATCACATCCCTCCAGTGGCAGGGCTCCAGCGCTACCGGTACAAACACATTCAACAAGAACCTCAACCTTGTATTCTCCGACGCGGCTAAGATCTATTACAGAACACGTAACGGCGCTGCTGTTACGGCAAATAATCTGCAGATCATCTCCAAGGACGGAATTAAGTTCTATGACAATGCAAGCGCAGAAACCACAGTTGATGCGATTCCCGCAAACGTAACAGTAACGGGCGGTAAGTGGATCCTCAAGCTTGCAAGCGGTGTTGATAACTTTATCGACGTTACCGACGTGGCAGGTACCTTCTCCATCGATAGCGGCGCTGTTGCGGTTATCACCAACGAAGAAACAAAAGAAGTTGTTGAAGCTTCCGTTAAGGCAGAGCTTGAACCCGGCACTTACGTTGTTGACAGAATGTCCGACGAAGAAATGGCCGGAAGAGTTGTAACCGTTACATTTGACGGTGAATCCGACGGAAATGTATATCTTACAGGCAACGCAATCGAGCTTCCCACACTTGAAAGCACACTCTTCTCCGAATTCAAGGGCTGGACTCTTGACGGCGGCGAAACAATTTATGCGGGCGGAACAACATACACACCCGAAGTGGCTGCCACACTCGCATTCGTATCCGTTTTCGATTATTACGAGGATACAATAGTATTCTATCTTGATTCCGCAAACGGTAACGACGAAAACGACGGTCTTACCCCCGAAACTGCGGTTAAGACACTTGCAACAGCAATCACAATCATCGATGCTCGCTCCGAGGGCACAAAGAAGATCGCTATAATTGGTGAATACGAGCACTCCGGAGGTATTACAAAAAATACCAATCCCATCGTGATTACAGGCGACGGCTCGGGCAACTCCGTATTCGATCTTTACAATGACCTTATTTACCTCGGCGGCGATATCAAGTTCGAAAACATCGAACTTACACACACAACTACCGCCAGCGGC
>JAZSGA010000019.1:0-6430 GCA_045532495.1 Eubacteriales bacterium
CATAACGGTTTTTGCAAGCAGCTTTGTAAATACTCCTCCAAAACCGATTTTTTCAACTCCGTTTACGGTCTTTATATCTACCGAAGCGATTTCCTCGCCGCCGAGAACATAACGAACTGTTCCCACAACCTGACCTTCCGAAACGGGAGCGGTTATAAATTCCGGAAGCTCTGTGATTGTTTCCACAAGTTTGTCACGCCCCTTTGTAAGCAGGACAGCGGTGTTATCACATGTAAGTGCGATGTTTTGCACTGTTCCGCCTTTAACGGGCATGGGTGTAAAAGAAACTTTGTCGGATTTGTAAACCGCAAAATTTGCAAAGCCGTAATCCAACAGCTTTTTTGCATCTGAAAATCTGTTATCGCTGGTATCGGCTTTCATTACAACGGAAATAAGTGTAAGGCCGTCACGGGTGGCGGTGGCAGACATGCAGTAGCCTGCGGAATCTGTAAAACCCGTTTTCATACCGCTGGCTCCGGGGTAAAATCGTATAAGCTTGTTAGTGTTTGAAAGTCCGAATTCGCCGTTTCGCAATGAATCTATCCATATTTTTGTATAGTTGAATACGTCTTCATGCTTAAGAAGTTCCCTTGTCATAAGAGCAATGTCTTTGGCGCAGGTGTAGTGATTTTCGGCAGGAAGTCCGGTGCTGTTGATAAAATTGGTGTTTTCCATACCAAGTTCTTTTGCCCTTGTATTCATAAGGGTGACAAAAGCTTCTTCGCTGCCTGCCAGGTGTTCTGCCATTGCAACGGTACAATCGTTTGCCGAAACCACAAGGATTGCTTTTAACATTTCATCCACTGTCATCTGTTCACCCGGTTCCAGCCATATTTGAGATCCGCCCATATTTGCAGCTTTTTCTCCCGCGGTAACGGTGTCGCTCTTTTTTATCTTACCTTCGGATATCGCTTCGTATATCAAAAGAGTGGTCATTATTTTGGTAACAGAAGCAGGCTCCAGGTGCTCAAGTGCGCCTTGTTCGTATATTATCTCGCCCGTTTCACATTCCATAAGGCAGGCGGTTTTTGAATGAAGCTCCATAGTTACGTTGTCCTTAAGCATCATTACTGTCGAGTGGGGAGAGCTGTATGCCGCTCCGACGGTTAAATATGACATGCCGATCATTACGGCGGCAAAGGCAGTTATTATTCTTTTCATGTTATCCTCCGAAACATGGTTATGGAATAATATATAAAAAAACTTACCGCTTTATGCATGCGTGTGCTATTTAATGTTTTTTTGCTTTATTATACGCTTGTGTTTGATGCGATAAATGCAGTTGTGCCGTAGTAGGCTTGACATATGTAATTCGAATTCAAAACCGGTACATATGACAGTTTATAAATAATTAATAGAAATTACAATTATAAAGCGCATTGTTATGATATAATTTAATATAAACTGCTACTTGAATTAAGAGATATTTTACGCAAGGGCCTGCGTGATCTTTACAGTAAGCATGTTGGTATTATGCCGTGCAAAGCGTTGTCGATCATGATGAATGGATAAGTTTTCTTGCCTTGCAAAAAAACGACTTTGTGACCGCATGGTATCGGAAGAATAAATGTTTTAAATTTGTTGTGCACGCAGGAGTCTGTGTAGCACGTAAGGAGTGTAAAAATTATGTTTAACGGAAAAAACAAAGCCATAACTTTCAGTTATGATGACGGTGTTACCCAGGATATCCGTCTTATAGAAATTTTCAACAAATACGGATTAAAAGCAACTTTCAATCTGAATTCCGAACTCCTTGGTAAAAGCGGTGCTCTTGAACGTGACGGTGAAAAAATATCGCACAACAAAAACAAACCCGAGGATGTTAAATATATATATGACGGTCACGAAGTGGCGGTTCATACGCTTACACACCCCAATCTTACAACAATCGAAGATGATGCCGAGGTTTTGCGCCAGGTGGAGCAGGACAGGCTGAATTTATCGGAGCTGTGCGGCTACGAGGTGATCGGCATGGCTTACCCCTGCGGAGGCACAAACTGCAATGACCGTGTTGCCAATCTGATCAAAAACAACACCGTTATCCGCTATGCACGCACGATAGATGTTACTCACAGTTTTGATCCTTACCCCGACCTTTATCAGTATAAGGGAACAGCGTATCACCATGCCGACTGGAATGTGCTGTTTGATCTTGGCAAGGAATTTATTGATTTGAAAACGGATACCCCTAAAGTGTTTTACATATGGGGACATGCCTACGAATTTGATATTTTCCCCGAGCGTTGGCAGAAGTTTGAGGAATTCTGTGCCATGATAAGCGGAAAAAGCGATATATTTTACGGAACAAACAAAGAAGTGCTTGGATAAGCGTTTAAAATGTTTTCGCAACAGGGCAGGGTATCTGCCCCGTTTTTTATATGCAAAGGATTTTTGCACAGCAAAAGTGTTGAATATTCGTAAATTTACGTTTTTTAAGTGAGGTTTATGCTGTAATCGCAAAATTTTGCATAAAATAATTTGTAAAAATTCAAAAATCCTATTGAAATAATTCCAATAATGTAGTATAATAAACATGTTATTGCTAAATGTGTAAAAAAAAGGAGGAATTATTACTATGAAAAAGATTATTTCTATCACATTGGTTTTAGCAACACTTCTTGTGCTCGCTTCTTGTGGCGGTGCAGGTACAAAGATGACAATGGGTACAGGCGGTACCTCCGGTACTTACTACGGTTACGGCGGAGTTCTTGGCCAGTACATCACAAACAATGCAGGTATCAACGTAACAGTTGTATCCACAGACGGTTCCAAGGCTAACATCCAGGGTATCGATGCAGGCAACTACCAGCTCGGTACTGTTCAGTCTGACGTTATGTCCTACGCTTGGGACGGTACTCGTTCCTTCGAAACCGAAGGCAAGATCGAAACATTCCGCACAGTTGCAGGTCTTTATGCAGAAGCAGTTCAGCTTGTAACTATGGATCCCGAAATCAAGTCTGTTGCTGACCTCGCAGGCAGAGCAGTATCCATCGGTGCTCCCGGTTCCGGCGTTTACTTCAACGCTATTGACGTTCTTACAGCTGCAGGCCTCACCGAAGATGACATCAACGCTCAGTATCAGTCTTTTGCTGATTCCGCAGATGCTCTTAAGGATGGCAAGATCGACGCTGCATTTATCGTTGCAGGCGCTCCCACACCCGCTATTACCGAGCTTTGCACAACAAACGATGCATACCTCGTTCCTATCGACGGTGAAGTTGCTGATTCTCTTATCGCTACTTGCCCCTTCTACACAGTATACGAAATTCCTGCAGGCACATACGAAGGCCAGACAGAAGCTGTAAAGACAGTAACTGTTAAGGCTACTCTTATCGTAAGTGCTTCTGCTACCGAAGATGATGTTTACAAGCTCACAGCTTCCATCTTTGATAACATCGAAGCTATCACAGCTGAAAACGCTAAGGGCGGCGAACTCAGCATCGAAAACGCTACAAGCGGTATGACAGTTCCTTTCCACGCAGGTGCTGCTAAGTATTTTGCAGAAAAAGGCGTTACCGTAGCGGTTGACTAATTTAAAAAAAGTCTGAATGTTGTGTGGCTGCGGCTTAAATGTGTCGCAGCCCGCTTTATTGTTAAAAAAGGAGGGATAAGAGATGTTTTTTAAGAAAAAAGCAGTTGATGTGCCGGCTGAGCCCATGGACCTGGATGCGGTTATGCAAAAGTTTGACCGTGAATCCAACGTCAGAATATGGGAAGGCACTCCCAAAATAATCGTAAGTTGCATACTTGCAATTTTTGCGTTGTTCTGCATATATGTTACATTGTTTACCAGCTGGCTTGAAGAATTAAGACTCACTTCTTTTGTGGCATTTGTTATTTTGATGGGATATCTTGTGTATCCCGCCAAAAAAGGACGTCAAAAAGTAAACTATATGCCCTGGTATGACATTGTCCTTATGATATGCGGTGTTGGAGCATATGTTTATTATATACTTAATGTAGATACCATTATAAAGCTTGGTATGAGATTTGAAATGTACCAGGTTATCATTGGTGTACTGGGAATAATATCCCTGGTTGAAGTTTGCCGACGCAGCGTTGGTTTGCCTATTGTTATAGTGGCAACCTGCCTTATTGTATATGCTTTTGTGTGGTGCAGCAACCCCACATTTGCCGGCAAACTTAACTATATTGTATTCAATGTGTTTTACAGCAAGGAAGGCATTATGTCCACACCTATAAACGTATGCTCAAAGTTTATAGTGGTGTTTATAATATTCGGCGCTTTTTTGGAGCGTACAGGAATTGCGGATTTCTTTATCAAGATTGCAAACGCAGTGGTCGGAGGTTTTTCCGGCGGTCCGGCAAAGGTTGCTGTTGTTGCTTCTGCACTTGAAGGTATGGTTTCGGGTTCGTCTGTTGCCAACACAGTAGGTTCAGGTTCTGTTACCATTCCCCTTATGAAGAGAACCGGTTACAAGCCCGAATTTGCAGCGGCTGCCGAAGCATCTGCATCCACAGGTGGTCAGATAATGCCTCCCATTATGGGTGCTGCCGCGTTCCTTATGGCTGCAAACCTTGATATGTCTTACAGCTCTATAGTTGTAAAAGCAATACTTCCCGCTGTACTTTATTTTGCAGGCGTATTTATTTCTGTTCATCTTGAAGCAAAAAAAGAAGGATTAAAAGGACTTTCCAAAGAAGAACTTCCAAAGTTTGTTCCTCTTCTTAAAAAGGTATACCTTCTTATTCCGCTTGTTCTGCTTATATATCTTGTTGGTACCAGCAAAAATTCTATTCAGTACGCAGCGGCTCTTGCCATTGTTGCAGCAATAGTAGTGGGACTTTTTAATAAAGAAAACCGCATTACACCAAAAAAGATATTTGAAGCACTTGCGGCAGGTGGTCAGGGTATGATTGCCGTTGCAGCAGCCTGCGGTGTGGCAGGTATCATTGCAGGTACCATAACAATGACAGGTCTTGCAAATACTTTGTTTAACGGTATTATTACCCTTGCGGGTGATCATGTTATTGTTGCTTTGTTCCTTACCATGCTTTGCTGTATAGTACTTGGTATGGGTGTTCCCACCACAGCCAACTACTGTATTATGGCGGCCACATGTGCACCTATTCTTGTTCGTATGGGTGTTCCTCCGGTTGCAGCTCATTTCTTTGTATTCTACTTTGGAATAGTTGCCGACCTCACTCCACCGGTTGCGCTTGCGGCTTATGCCGGAGCGGCAATAGCACAGGCTAACCCCATGAAGACAGCGATTACTTCAACCAAGCTTGCAATCGGCGCTTTTATAGTACCTTATGTATTTGCGCTTAACCCTGCAATGCTTCTTATTGATACTTCACCTTGGGAAGTTGTATTTATTGCAATAACTTCTCTTATCGGTATTTTTGCGGTATCATCTTCGTTGGAGGGTTATCTCATTACCAACATGAAATGGTATGAGCGTTTTATTGCTCTTGCAGGCGGTTTGTGTCTTATCTACCCCGGTCTGATTACAGATACTATAGGTCTTGCATGTGTTGCAGTTGTACTTTTGATTCAGGTCTTTATTCATAAAGGCTTTGCAAAACGAGCACAATTATAAAATTTAAGAACAGCCTTGAGGGGCTGTTCTTTTTATATATTCGCTCAGCTGTATATGTCCAAAAATTATGGATTTTTTACATTAAATAATGGCTTTTTTCCATTTAACATACGTTGCCAATGTGATATAATTTGATAAAACAAATTATTTTGGAGTTATTTATGCAAAACAGTATGGTCGGTATGCTGCTGGTTTTGTGCTCTCTTGCAGCACATCAGTTTGAAGTGATGATAGTTAAACGCTACGGCGAAAAGCATGGAAAAGGCGGCATGTTTTTCAATGCAATTATATGCTTGTTTGCAATGATATATTTTTTTGTTACCGATAAAGGCGGATTGGTTTTTGCAAAAGGAATTCTTGGTTACGGTATAGTCAATTCCTTTATGTATGCCACGGGTTTTTATGCCGCATATGCCGCATTCAAGCTTGGTTCATTTGGGCTTACAAGGCTCTTTACATCCTTTGGTGTGATTATTTCCACCTTTTATGGCATTGTATTTTTAAACGAGCCAACCACGGTTTTAACATATATTTCCTTTGCTATGATCCTTATATCCCTTGCTTTGATGAATTATCAGAAGCCTGATGATGCAGGACAAAAAATAACCGTAAAATGGGTAATATATGTTTTTCTTATAGTTATTTCCAACGCGGCTATTGCCATCATAGGCAGAATTCAGCACGGTGTTTTTGGTGATACATACAAAAACGAGTTTTTGATAATTTCCCTTGCAGGTGCAGCTATATCGTTGTTTGTGTTGGGAATGGTATTTGAACGCGGCAGCTTTAAAACCACACTCACGCATGGCTTTATTTACGGAGCATCTGCAGGTGTTTTCAACGGTATAAACAATCTTTTGATCCTT
>JAZSGA010000099.1:0-2454 GCA_045532495.1 Eubacteriales bacterium
CATCGGTAAAATTTCTATAACCGATCCCATGGAGCCTCATATTGAATCACTTAAACACATAATCGAAATAGCAAAAATTCTCGGAACAAAGCGTATACGTATGTTCAGCTTTTTCATGCCCAAGGATGAACAGCCCGAAAAGTACCGTGATGAAGTTTTTGCACGTCTTGAGCAGATGCTTGATGTTGCGGATGCCGAAGGCATGGAACTTTGTCACGAAAACGAAAAAGGCATATACGGTGATATTCCCGAAAGATGCGCAGAGATCCTTGAGCATTTCGGCGGCAGACTCAAGGGCGTGTTTGACCATGCCAACTTCCTCAATGTCGGAGCTGTTCCGTATCCTTTTGGCTATGAATTGCTTAAAAAGCATATAACATATTTCCACATCAAGGATGCTGTGGGTACAACAATTTACCCCGCAGGCAAGGGTAATGGCAGAATTCCCGAAACCATCGAAGCTATCCGCAAGGATTTTGACGGCGAGATCATTCTTACCGCAGAGCCTCATCTTTCGGCTTTTATCGGACTTGATAAGCTCGAAAATACAGATGAAAAAATCGAGAAGCCGTTTAAGGATTCCGAAGAAGCTTTTGGCGTGGCAATTGATGCCATAAAAGCAATAATTGCATAATTATGCGAAGGTTTCCCGATAAAGCTGCTGCGGTAATTATTTCCGTTTTTTCAGCATTTTTGTTGGTTGGAGCAGGCGTTCTTGCATCGTCGGTTGCATATCTGTTGCCTGATGACAAGATAATGATAAGGGGCATGGTTGCAAGTATTGCAATGCTGTTGCCTTTTGTTGTATATTATGTTTTTATCGGGAAACGGATTGCTCCTCGTAAACGCATTGTTTTAAGATATAATCCGGCAGTGCTGGTCTTCTCAGCATATTTTATGTCAATAGCTGGAAACATGATACTGTCTCTTACGGGTATCGATTTTCCGCATGAAGATGTTTTCGGGGATGACTTTACCGCCAATCTTTTTATTGCGTTTCATGCAGTTGTGGTTGCTCCGCTTACCGAGGAATTTGCGTTCAGAAAAGTGCTTCCCATCGTGCTTAAGCCGTTGGGAGTGCACATGTCGGCTGTTGTCTCTTCTTTTATGTTTGCCGTGCTTCATGAACCGTCAACGTTTTTGCATGCCTTTATTTTTGGGCTTGTGTTCTACTATGTGGCATCATCGGTCGGCATACGTGCTTCAATGGTTATTCATGCGGCTTTAAACCTGTTTTCTTGCATTATGGTTTTGCTTGAGAGTGTCATGCCGGCGTATGCATTTGTAGTTTTATCGGGCATTTTTGTTATACTGATTATTTCTATCGGAATTGCATGTACAGCCTTTATAATTGCAGATTTGTTGAGGTGGCGTGTGAAAAAGAGTCATGAATACTTTATGCGTGCAGCGTTAAGACGCGCTCGCACAGCCGCAAAGCTCGGTGAGGTTCCGGTAGGGGCGGTTATAGTTTGCGACGGCAAAATAATAGCAGGCGGCAGGAATCGCAGAGAAACAGCCAAATGTGCTTTGTGCCATGCCGAAATATCAGCTATACAGTCGGCAAGTAAAAAGCTTTCAGGATGGAGACTTTTTATGTGCGATCTTTATGTAACACTGGAACCGTGCCCCATGTGTGCAGGAGCAATTGTCAATTCCCGAATAAGGAATGTGTATATTGGTGCCCGCGATCCTAAAGCAGGCTCGTTTGGCAGTGTTGTAAACTTCAACGATCTGCCGTATAACCACAAACCGCAGATATACTATGGCATTTGCGAAAAAGAATGTTCGGGGATTTTGTCTGATTTTTTTGCAAAACTCCGTGAGAAAAAGAAAAATAACAAGTTAAAATCTATACAGGTGAACAGCGATGAACAATAAGAAAAAAACCGCAATTTTTGGCTGTGGAAGCATATCTTCCACCCACATTTCCGCTTTGGAAGCTTTGGGGATTTCCGAAATCACGGCTCTTTGTGATGTCCGTGGTGACAGATTGGAAGATGCATTAAAAAAATGTCCCGGAGCCGTGGGATATGACGATTACAAAGAACTGCTTACAAAGGCTGAAGTTGATGTTGTGCATGTTTGCACACCCCATTATCTCCATGCTGATATGACAATTGCAGCTCTTGAGCGCGGATGTGATGTATATCTTGAAAAGCCCTGTGCTATGAACCGTGCGGAGGCGGATAAGATAATTCATGCATCGGATATATGTGGCAAAAAAGTTTGTGTTTCTTTCCAGAACAGACTCGTCAACACCACGGTTAATGCTAAAAAAATAATCGAAAGCGGCGAACTGGGCGCATTACTTGGCGCCAAGGGCATTGTTACCTGGGAACGCTCGGGCGCATATTATTCCGAAAGCGGCTGGAGAGGCAAGTTCTCTACCGAAGGCGGCGGTGTGCTTATGAATCAGGCCATTCATACACTTGATCTTTTGTATTATTTCCTTGG